>NZ_JCBAMR010000035.1:0-58527 GCF_059760425.1 Achromobacter sp. RT286_PF | reverse complement strand
TTGCGGGCCTGGCTTTTTCGTACCTGCTGCCGGATCAGATTACTGAACGCGGCTGCGGTATTCGTTCGTGCGGGTGTCGATTTCGATCTTGTCGCCGATGGCGCAGAACAGCGGCACGTTCAGTTCGTAGCCGGTGTTGATCTTGGCCGGCTTGGTGACCTTGCCCGAGGTATCGCCACGCACGGCGGGTTCGGTGTAGGTGATTTCGCGAACGATCGTGGTGGGCAGTTCAACCGAGATGGCGCGGCCGTCGTAGAAGACCACTTCCACGGGCATCGCTTCTTCCAGGTAGTTCAGGGCGTCGCCCATGCTTTCCGCTTCGATTTCGTACTGGTTGTACTCTTCGTCCATGAAGACGTACATCGGGTCGCCGAAGTAGGAGTACGTGCACTCCTTGCGATCCAGTTGCACCACTTCGAACTTTTCGTCGGCCTTGTAGACCGATTCGCTGGCCGAGGCGGTCAGCAGGTTCTTGAACTTCAGCTTCACAACAGCAGCGTTACGGCCAGACTTGTTGTATTCGGCTTTTTGGACCACGAGGGGATCCTTGCCGACCATGACCACGTTGCCGACTCGCAATTCCTGAGCGGTTTTCATCGATAAAACTCCGGGGGGTAGGTGCACTCGCCGTGCTTGCAAAAAGCCGCATGGCTTGCGGCTTCGTGCACACCCCGGGAGGCGTCATAGTTGAGGCCCGACAAATCCAGGGCGACTCAGAAAACTCTCTATTCTAACGTTTCTTGGCCAAGTCTGCGCAAAAGTCGGCCAGATTTTCGGCCAGATCCGGCTGTGCGGCCTGGCTTGCGTCCCAGGTTCGGGCGGCGTCCTGCCATGCCGCCCACGCGTCCGGCACCAGCGACGCCGTCATGGCGGCCCGAGTTTGCCCAGTCTCTGGCTGGTTCCAGGCGCGGATCAAGGCTTGCGCGGTATCCGGGGCCGGATAGCGGGCCAGCCAGGCTTCCAGCTTTTCCAGATGCACGTTCTGGTCCTGGGGATAGATTTGCCACACCAGGGGGCGCGCGGCCCAGGCGGCACGGATGAACGAGTCTTCGCCGCGCACGAAATTCATGTCCGACAGCCACAGCACGCGGTCAAAGTCGGGTTGGGCCACGAAGGGCAGGCGCGCCAGCAAAGGGGCGCCGGGCGCTTGGCAGGCGGCCTCAAGGCCGGGGGCAACGCCCTCGGGCGCCAGCAGCACGCATGGCCGGGAATCGGCCGCCAGGGCGCGGACCAGATCGCCCGCGGGCGCCGTGGGATAACAGAACAGCGATACCGTACGCGCGCCGTCCTGGCGGTGCGCGAGCACGGCGTCCGACACGCCCAGCGACCGTAAAAACCCGTTTTGCTGGTCCATTGACGCTTGCAGGGCGTCACGTTCGGCGCTTAAACCCGGTTCGCGCAACAGGCCGCCCGTGGCCGCGGTGAACCCGGGGAAGAAAAAATGTTTGACCAGCCCGTCCGGCCGCTGCGAGGGCAGGCCGTGGCAGCTTTCCACCCAGGCTTCGGCGCTTAGATATTCCAGGTTGATCCAGGCCGGATGCACCCGTTGCATGCTTTGCAGAAACGCCTCGGGCGGGTCGCAGGCAAAGGCTTCGATGACCACATCCCGAGCGGTCAGGGTGGGATCGGGCGTGTCAGACCAGTGGACGATGTCCACGCCGGCCAGCGCTTGGCGCGGGGCGTCGGGGGCGATGCCCGGCTGAATGCGGGCAAAGCTGGCCAGGTCGTCTACCCACAGGCGCACGTCCCAGCCGGGGCCGCCAGCCAGCCGGCGCGCCAGCCGCCAGCAGACGCCGATGTCGCCATAGTTATCGACGACTCGGCAAAAGATGTCTGCTTGCATGGCGGCCTGGTGAAACTAGTGGAACTTTGCCGGTGCGGCTTCGGCGTCCTCGGGCAGTTCGGCGTGCACCAGTTCGCCCAAGGGGTTGGGGAAGTAGGGCGCGCCGCAGTCTTCGCAGTATTCCGCCGGCAGCACGCCGGGGATGCGGCGCAGTTCCGTCACGCCGTATTCCTTGAGCAGGGCGGCGATTTCGTCGACCACGTCGGGTTGGCCTTCGTCGGACGGCAGCTCTTCCTCTCGGCCATACAAAGGCCACACGCAGCCGTAGTAGACGTCGTTGCTGCTGCGCGCCGTGAAGCTGATGCGGTATTCGTCGATGCGGTTTTCGCCACAGCCGGCCACGACCGCGCGCAATTGCGAGGCTTCCAGGTTGACCGCGCCTTCCAGCCAACTGACGGCCGCGCGCAAGGACAAGGGGCGCACGCGGCGGTCGGCCTCGCGGTTGCTGACGTAGTAGGCGTCGGGCAGCAGGGCTTCGAAGCCGCAGCCGGGCATCAGAGCGGCCAGCGTGGGTTGCGCCTGGGCGGCCCACTGTTGCTGGCACGCATCGCGCGTGGCATCGGCGTCGCCCAGGCTTTCCTGCCAACGGAAGATCGGTGCGTTTTCAGGCACCGCCACCGCGCCGATGATGTAGCGCGTGTCGGCCAGCATGTTGGCGGTTTCGATCTCGGTGTTCAGCGCGGGCTTGGTGGTTTCCGCGCCCAGGGCTTGCGAGCCCAGGCGTTGCAGCCACTGCCAGGTTTCGCCGAACGTGCGCGGCATCTGGTCCACGCTGACCAGCACCGGCATCAGCGCGGTGCGCGCCTGGCTGGACAGCACGTGGCCGTGCAACTGCGCCAGCAGCGCCTGCTGGGCGCTGGCGGAAACGGGGCCGGTGGGGATGGCGTAGCGCGTCCAGGCGACGATTGGTGCAACGATCAGCAATACGTCGTACACCACGCCGTTTTTCTCGATCTTCATCGACTCGGACAGCGTTTCGGCCTGTTCGATCAAGACTTCGTAGGCGCCGATGTCGCTTTGCGCCAGGTGGTCCAGGGCCGCTTCCAGCGGGGCGTCCTGCCCAGCCTTGAGCAGCTTGGGAATCGCTTCGCCAAGCTGGTTCTCCCAAAACACGTCTTCAACGCGGCTGCCCGAGCGGTTAAGCGATTGGGCCAGCGCCACCAAACGGGTGGCGTCGCGGGTCATGCGGGGAGCGGATTGGCTGCGGGTTCGGGCCATAACTTCGAGGGACGTCCAGTAAGTGTGTAACGACGTAGTTTACCGCTCGCCGCCCATCGCGGCGTTGTCGCATTGGTTTCCGACTTCAGAGCCCCGCGCAGCGCCGCCCGCGGCCGCATTGCCGGCATTGATGCCATATCGGCAACAGAGCATCCCCCCGATGGGGGTTTATTGCTGATTGGGAATATTCGACAATTCCTCATCGAATTTGTCTACAGGAGGCTGCGCCATGCGTTGGCCTACGCTTTTTATTTCCCACGGCTCGCCAATGCTGGCCGTTGAACCCGGGCGCACCGGCCCCGAGCTGACGGCATGGAGCCAGGCGCAAGGCCGCAAGCCGCGCGGCATCCTGGTCGTGTCGCCGCACTGGATGGGCGAAGGGCTGGCGCTGTCCACGCGCGACCGGCAAGTGGCGTGGCACGACTTTGGCGGTTTTCCGCCCGAGCTGTATGCGCTGCAATACGCGGCCCCCGGCTCGCCCGAACTGGCCGACCGTGTCCAGGCGGTGCTGGCCGAATCGGGTATCGCCGCCGATCGCGACCCGCGCCGCCCGCTGGACCATGGCGCGTGGGTGCCGCTGCGCTACCTGTACCCCGACGTTGATGTGCCGGTGGTGCAGCTGTCGCTGGACATGGGGCGCGACGCGGCCGGTCAACTGGCTTTGGGCCGCGCGCTGGCGCCGCTGCGTGATGAAGGCATTCTGATCATCGGGTCGGGTTCGCTGACGCACAATCTGCGCGACGTCCGTATGCCGCAAAGCGCGCCGCCCGTGTCGTACGTGCCCGGATTTCAGGCGTGGTACGCGCGTAATCTGGCCGAACACAACGTGCCGGCGCTGCTGGACTGGCAGGCGCAGGCGCCCGGCGCATTGCAGGCCCATCCGCACGACGATCATTTGATGCCGTTGTACGTAGCGCTGGGAGCGGGCGGCGACGATGCCCGCGCCACCCGGCTGAACGACGAAATTTCGTATGGGGCGTTGGCGATGGACGCGTATCAGTTCGACGATTGATGCAGCACGGGCAGGGCAGAGGCGCGGATCTATCGCCCCGGCCAAGACCATAAAAAAGCCCCGGAACCGTCAAGGTTCCGGGGCTTTTGCATCGCGCCCCGACTGGGGGCGCGTCGCGCGTCAGGCAGCCAGCAGCTGGCGCAGCACGAAAGGCAGGATGCCGCCGTGCTGGTAGTAGTCGACTTCAATCGGCGTGTCGATGCGCAGCAGCACCGTCACGTCCTGCTTCGAACCGTCCTTGCGGGTGATCGTCAGCGTCACGTCCTGCATCGGCTTGATGCCGTTTTCCAGGCCCGAGATGTCGTACGTTTCTTCGCCGGTGATGCCCAGCGACTGCACGCTGTCCGTGCCCTTGAATTGCAGCGGCAGCACGCCCATGCCCACCAGGTTGCTGCGGTGGATACGTTCAAAGCTGCGCGTGATCACGGCCTTGACGCCCAGCAGCTGCGTGCCCTTGGCCGCCCAGTCGCGTGACGAGCCGGTGCCGTATTCCTCGCCGCCAAACACAACGGTGGGGGTGCCCTGGGCCACGTACTTCATGGCCGCGTCGTAGATGGACATCTGTTCGCCCGTGGGTTGGAACAGGGTCTCGCCGCCTTCGAAGCGGCTGCCATCGGGCAACGACGGAATCATCAGGTTCTTGATGCGCACGTTGGCAAAGGTGCCGCGCATCATGATCTCGTGGTTGCCGCGACGCGAACCATAGCTGTTGAAATCGGCCTTCATCACGCCGTTTGCCTTCAGCCACTTGCCGGCTGGCGACGTTTCCTTGATGGAGCCGGCGGGCGAGATGTGGTCGGTGGTCACGGAATCACCGAACACGCCCAACGCGCGCGCGCCCTTGACGGTGGGCATCGGGGCCGGCGTCATGTCGAAGCCTTCGAAGAAGGGCGGTTCGGCGATGTAGGTGGAGTCGGGCCAGTTGTAGGTATCGCCGGCGACGCCCTTGATGTTCTCCCACAGCTTGCCCGGGTTGCTCTTGACCTGGCCGTAGTTGGCCTCGAACACCTTCGGGTCCAGCGCGTGCTTCAGCAGCGCCTCGACTTCCTCGGACGTGGGCCAGATGTCGCCCAGCCAGACGTCGCCGTTCTTGCCACGGCCCACCGGTTCGGTCATCAGGTCGCGCGTGACGGTGCCCGCCAGCGCGTATGCCACGACCAGCGGGGGCGAGGCCAGGAAGTTGGCCTTGATGTTCGGGTGGATACGCGCTTCAAAGTTGCGGTTGCCCGACAGCACCGCCGAGCACACCAGGTCGTTGCCGATGATGGCTTCGTTCAGGTCGGGCGTCAGGTCGCCCGCGTTGCCGATGCAGGTGGTGCAGCCGTAGGCGGCCACGTCAAAGCCCAGCTTTTCCAGGTAGGGCAACAGGCCCGTTTTGGTCAGGTAGTCGGTGACCACGCGGGATCCGGGGGCCAGCGACGTCTTGATGTGCTTGGGCACCTTCAGGCCGGCTTCCACGGCCTTCTTGGCCAGCAGGCCGGCGGCCAGCAGCACGTTCGGGTTCGACGTGTTGGTGCACGACGTGATGGCGGCAATCAGGATGTCGCCGTTCTTGATCTTGGTGCCGGCGCTGGTGGTGAACGTCTGGTTCAGCTTTTCGGCCGGCTGGTTGAAGCCGTTTTCGGCAACCGGCTTGGAGAACAGATCAATGAAGGTGTTCTTGACGTTGCCGATTTCGATGCGGTCTTGCGGGCGCTTCGGGCCGGCCAGCGACGGCGCGACGGTGGACAGGTCCAGCGTCAAGAGCTTGGTGAAGTTGATGTCCTGGGCGGCGGGGATGCCGAACATCTTCTGCGCCTTGAAGTAGGCCTCGAAGGCGGCGATTTCGTCTTCGGTGCGGCCCGTGCCACGGAAATAATCGATGGTGCGTTCGTCGACCGGGAAAAAGCCCATGGTCGCGCCGTATTCCGGCGCCATGTTGCCGATGGTGGCGCGTTCGGCCACGGTCAGGCTGGCGGTGCCTTCGCCGCAGAATTCAACGAACTTGCCCACCACTTTTTCACGGCGCAGCATTTCGGTAATGGTCAGCACCAGGTCGGTGGCGGTCACGCCGCCGCGCAATTGGCCTTTGAGTTCAACGCCGACCACGTCGGGCGTCAGGAAGTACACGGGCTGGCCCAGCATGCCGGCTTCGGCTTCGATGCCGCCCACGCCCCAGCCCACCACGCCAATGCCGTTGATCATCGTGGTGTGGCTATCCGTGCCCACCAGCGAATCGGGGTAATAGACATTGTTTTTCTTGTCCTGGTGCACGCCGCGCGCCAGGTATTCCAGGTTGACCTGGTGAACGATGCCAAAGCCCGGGGGCACGACGCCGAACGTGTCAAATGCCTGCATGCCCCACTTCATGAACTGGTAGCGCTCTTGGTTGCGCTTGAATTCCAGCTTCATGTTCAGGTCCAGCGCGTCCTTGGTGCCGAAGTAGTCGATCATCACCGAGTGGTCGACGACCAGGTCGACCGGTACCAGCGGTTCGATGCTCTTGGGGCTCTTGCCCATCTTGTCGGCCACGGAGCGCATGGCGGCGATATCGGCCAGCAGCGGCACGCCGGTGAAGTCCTGCAGCACCACGCGGGCAACCACGAACGGGATTTCATCTTCACGGCGGGCGTTGGCCTGCCAGTTGGCAAGCTGTTTGACGTGTTCTTCGGTGACCTTCTTGCCGTCACAGTTGCGCAGCACGGATTCCAAAACGATGCGGATCGATACCGGGAGCCGCTGCACATCGATGCCAAGCGACTTGCCCAGCGCCGGCAGCGAATAGTACTGACAGGATTTATTGCCGATCTTGAAGTTCTTGAGGGTGTCTAGAGTGTTGTGCGGCATGATGGACTCCGTGGTTTTGCCCGGCTTTTTTTACCCAAGCGCAGGCGGCATTTTCTGGCGTTTTTGCGCGTTTGTCATTGTAGGGGACACAAGCCCGCGCCCGACCGTATGTCTTATATCTTATATAAGACTTGGGCGGCACGTCAAAGTTCCGACCCGTCCGCACAAGACATATGGCTTTGCAAAACCCCTACTTTGGCGGACATGGCCCAAGCCCGCAAGACCCCGCGTTGTAGCAGGCAAGTCCTACAGCGGTGTGGCGGTCCGGCGTGTGCCGGCTTGGGCCGGCTTGTGCCGGCTTGTGCCGGCTTGTGCCGGGTTGGGCCGCGCGGCTCACGCCAGCAAGGCCGGCAGTTCAGCCGCTGCGATTTCCAGAAAGCGGCGCAAGGCCAGGGGCTCGCCACGGCGGGCAGGCATGATTGCGTAGATGCGCGAGGGCGCGGCCTGCCAGCCGGGCAGGATGGCGATCAGTTCGCCCCTGGCCAGCATGTTGGCGCACAGATAGTGCGGCAGCAGCCCCACGCCCAGGCCCGCGCGCACCATGGACCGCAGCGTGGCCATGTTGCTGCTCAGGCATTTCGGCTGGAATTCCAGTGATTCTGTTTCGCCCGCCGGGCCGGTAAAGCGCCAGGTCTGGCGACTGTCCTGCGTGGCATGCGCCAGCAGCGGCAGCGCGGCCAGGTCGCGTGGATGACGCGGGCGCGCCTGCGCCAGTGCCGGGGCGCCCACCAGGGTCAGCGGCACCAGCGCCAGCTCGCGACCGATCAGCCGGGAATCCGTCAGCGGGGCGCCCATCGCGCGAAACGCCAGGTCGTAGCCTTCGCCCACCAGGTCGATGATTTCGTCGCGCGTGTCCAGCAACACGCGCACGCCGGGATGCGCGATGCAAAAACGGGCCACCATTTCGCCCAGCAACGTTACCGCCAGCGGCGACGGCGCGGTGATACGCAACAAGCCACTGGGTGTGTCGCCCATGGAGGCCGCCAGCTCAAACGCGGTGCGGGCCTCGCGCGCCACGGCTTGGGCGTGGACGTAGATCTGCTCGCCCATCGGGGTCAACGACACCCGCCGGGTATTGCGCTGAAGCAGGCGCACGCCCAGCCGCGCTTCCAGTTCGGCCACGCGCCGGCTCAGCTTGGAACGTTGCATATTCAACACACGCGCCGCTGCCGAAAATCCGCCTTTGGCGACGACTTCGCTAAAGAGCAGCAGGTCGTCCAGGTGATGAATGTGGGGGTACATAGAGGGGCAAGGCGCAAAAGAGGAGGCGGGCGCGGATTGTCCTGTACGGCATGACAAATATTCCTGAAATTGGCCTCTACTGTCCGCCAGGTGGAACGCATAAGCTCTGCGTCAGTCGGCGCCACCCCCTTTCACATTGGCGCGACCCACTCCAGGCAGCGCCTTTTTGACCATTCATCTTAGTAACGTCGCGGCGAGCCAGCCCGAATCGGCCGGCGATTGTTGCATCACGCGCACGTTTCGCCACACCGACTTTTCCCGTGGCTCATCCCCCGTCATCAGGGTCGACCATTTCGACATGACGGCCTCGGCCGCGCCGGCCCCGTGGCCGCCCGAGCCGCGTCCCGGCTGCTTCGTTGCCACCTTGCTGCTGGAAGATACGCGGGGCAGCCTGCTAAGCCCCGGTGCCGACGGCGATGACCGGGACGTGCAGGCGGGCGACCTGCATTGGGCGCGGGCGGACGCCGGCGCTACCCGGGTGCGCCAGCCGGCCAACGGCGCGCGGCCCAGTGGTTGGCGGCTGAACGGCTTGCGTATTGTCGTGGGGCCGCTGGACGCGGCGGATGCGGGCAGCCCCGCGCCCGCGTTGATCCGGGGCTGGGAGATGCCGGTGATTCAGACTGACGCCGGCCGTATTCGCGTGGTGGCGGGCAGCCATGGAGGCTGGCAATCGCCGCTGGCGACGGCGGCATCGATGCTGGTCCTGGATGGGTGGCTGCGCCCGGGGGCGACGCAGCTGGTGCCGTTGCTGCCCGGCTGGAACGCCTGGCTTTACGTCGTGTCTGGTGAGCTGGGCGTGCGCGCGCGGCACCGCCGCACCGGCGCGCCGGCGTTGCCCAAGCAGATGGGCGGGGATCCCGACTTCGCCGTCTTGGACACGGGCTGCGCGCTGACGGCGTCCGCGTCCACGTGCGCATCTGCGTCGGCGGGCAATGAGGAAGGCGTGTTGGTGTTGATGGCGGGCAGGGCGCCGGTGCACTTCGTGCTGGTGGGCGGGCCAGCAGGCGGGCCGGTGTCCGCGCGGGGTGTGCCCGCTGGCACAACTGCGGCCGCTGTCACAGCCAAGGCCACAGCCACGACCACGACCACGACCACGGCTGCTGTCGCTGGCCCAGCCGCTCCCACGACCACCGCCCGCACCATGCCGACCACCCCACGTCGCCGCGCCGGCTCCGAGTCCGTCCCTACATGACCCTGATTCCATCAGGGCTGTTTGTTGCGTGACGGCAACGTCGCGTAAAAGCGAAAACGGGGACGAGTGAGAATGATTATCGATTTGATAATATTTGCGCCTTAAGACCTCAAGACCCCTGGGTGAACGGGCTCGGTCAGGGCCTGGTGCCAGGCTTTCGCGGTAGTGCCAGCTGATACGCCGTTTTCCGTGCGTCATTCCATCGGGATTGTGTGTTTCTCCGCGCGGCAACGCGCACTTACCGTCCCCTGACCCCGATATGAAAATTCGAACACTTGCCTGCGTGGCCGCAACGCTGCCGTGCATCAGCGTCGTCCACGCTCAAACCGCCACCCCCGTCCCTGCGCAAACCGGCACCGCCGGCGGCTCCGTTGTGTCGATGGAAGCGATCAAGGTCGAAGCCAGCGCCGACGCCTCGGCGGGCGGCTTGGCGGTGCCCTTTGCGGGCGGGCAGGTGGCCACGGGAGGCCGAGTAGGCATCCTGGGCACGCAAGACAACATGAGCACGCCGTTCAGCATTACCAGCTACACGAACGAGCTGATCCAGGACAAGCAGGCGCGCAGCGTGGGCGATGTCTTGCAGAACGATTCCGGCGTGCGCGTGGCGCGTGGCTTCGGCAATTTCCAAGAGTCCTACTTCATTCGCGGCTTCATCCTGAGTTCGGACGACGTGGCGTACAACGGCTTGTACAGCCTGCTGCCGCGCCAGTACATTGCCACCGAATTGTTCGAGCGCGTGGAAGTCCTGCGCGGTGCAACGGCTTTCCTGACGGGTGCAACGCCGGGCGGCGGCGGCATCGGCGGCGTGATCAACCTGGTGCCCAAGCGCGCGCCCAACGAACCGCTGACGCGTGTCACCACCGGCGTGGGCAGCGGCGGCCAATTCCAGCTGTCGACCGACATCGCGCGCCGTTTTGGTCCCGACGACAGCACGGGCATCCGCCTGAACGCCGCGCAACGCAGCGGCGACACGGGGATCGACGACGAACATTCGCGTACCAGCCTGGTGTCGCTGGGTATCGACTGGCGGTCGGCGGATACGCGCTTGTCGGGCGATATCGGTTGGCAGGAAAACAAGCTGAAGCGGCCGCGTCCGAACGTGACGATGGGCTCGACGGTAACCACCGTTCCCGACGCACCGGACGCCAGCTCGAATTATGCGCAGCCGTGGTCGTATTCCAATGAACGCGACGTGTTCGGCACCCTGCGCGCGGAGCATGATTTCAGCGACAAGCTGACGGGTTGGGCGGCATACGGCTTTCGCCGCAGCGATGAGGCGAATTCGCTGGGCAACGTGACGTTGACCAATGGCAGCACGGGCGCGGGCAACTTCTATCGCTTCGACAATACGCGCGAAGACAGCGTCAACACGGGTGAAGTGGGCCTGCGTGCCAAGCTGCGCACCGGCCCCGTCGGCCATGAAGTGGTGGTGTCGGCTTCCTTCTTCGATCTGAAGAAGAAGAACGCGTACATCATGGATTTCGGCAACACGTATCCGACGAACATCTACGATCCGATTTCGTACGACAAGCCGGCGTTCAGTGCCGGTGCTTTGCGGGGCAACGATATCGACAACCCAGCCTTGCAAGGACGCACGCGCATGAGCAGCTACGCCTTGGGCGACACGATGTCGTTCCTGGACGACAAGGTGCTGCTGACCTTGGGCATCCGCCATCAACGTATGTCGACTCGCAGCTATTCCTACGACAACGGGACCGGTAACGGGGGCAACGAAACGGGTGCATACGACAAGAGCCGAAATTCGCCGGCCGCTGGCGTTGTTTTTAAGGTGGCGCCAAGTGTCTCTCTGTATGCCAACTACATCGAAGCGCTAGTGCAGGGCGATACGGCTCCCGCGAACGCTAACGGTAAACCCGTACCAAACGTTGGTACAGTGCTGTCGCCCTATGTCTCCAAACAAAAGGAGATTGGCGCAAAGTACGAAGGCGACGGGCTGGGGGCAGGCCTTGCACTGTTTTCTACCGACAAGCCGCGGTCCGCATACAACGCCAACAACGAGCTGACGGCCTCCGGTAAAGACCGGCACCAAGGCGTAGAACTGACGGTCTATGGCGAGCCGATCCAGTCTGTTCGCGTTCTCGGCGGACTCACATGGTTGGACGCCGAGCAGCGTTCTACCGGCAAGCCATCAATCGACGGCAACCGTGTGATCGGCGTGCCTCGCTTCCAGGCCAACATGGGCGTGGAATGGGATATCCCCGGCGTGCAAGGCCTCGCGGTCGATGGCCGTGTGGTCTACACCGGTTCGTCGTACGCTGACGACGCCAACACCCTGAAAGTCCCCGGCTGGACGCGCTTTGACGCCGGTCTGCGCTACATGACGGACGTCGACGGCCACGTCGTGACCCTGCGCGCCCGCGTTGAGAACATCGCCAATCGCAACTACTGGTCGTCGGTTGGCGGCTACCCCGGCAACGGCTACCTGGTCCTTGGCGGCCCGCGCACGTTCCTGCTGTCGGCCAGCATGGACTTCTGATCGCTGCACGCCAAGTCACGCAAGCGAAAAAAATCCCGGCCCAGGCCGGGATTTTTTTGTTTTGGAAAGGGCGTCTCAACCGCCGATCACACTGCTTCCTGAATCGTCATATGCACTTGCAGGCCCGCGGATCGTCAAGTGCCGTACCCAAAAAGGTGACGAGTTCTGGGCCTTTCATGTGGCGGTTATACAAATTTTTGTATAGAGATCAAGGCAAGCGCGGCAGTTGCTATCGGCTCACCACAACCACCCCCCACGCGTCAGGTCGCTTTCGCAGCTTTTGTATTGCGACGTGAATTTTTCCGCGCGTGCCTGCACCTTTTGCGACACCGTTTTCAACCATGCCTTGCGGTCGTAGCTGCGGTTGCGGTAGCCGGTCCAGCCTTCGTGGTAGTTCAGGTACTGCCCGTAGGCGTCCCACTTCGAGATGCCGTTGAGGCGTTGCGACTTGCTCATGTACCAGCCCATGAAGTCGAGCGCGTCGGCAAAGTCGTCGCGGCTTGAGCCCCAGCCGCCGGCTTCGCGCTTGTAGTCGGCCCAGGTTTCGTCCTTGGCCTGGGCGTAGCCGTAGGCGGAGCTGACGCGGCCCCAGGGGATGATGCCCAGGAAGTAGTAGCGGGGCGGCACGGCGTCCTGCTTGAAGGAGGATTCCTGGTACATCATCGCCATGGGCACCGGCACGGGCGCGCCCCATTTCTTCTGCACCTTCAGGGCGGCGTCGTGCCAGTCGGGCTTTTCTCGGAAGATCGCGCAAATGTTCTCGGGGTTCGATGGCGGCGCCGTGGCGCAGCCGGCAAGCGCCAGCAGTAGCAGCGGCGGCAGCAAAAGCCGGGTCATTGGCGGGCTTCCTCCTTGGGGTGGGGGCGCGGTTGAAGGCAGCGCCCGGGGTGTGACAACTGTTGACGGTGTCACAAGATACCGCGATTGTATGAAAACGTATCGCCGGAAAAGTTCCGTCCCTGAAATGGGTGGGTAAGCCTGGTTGGTCGCGGGGAAGGACGCCGGATAAGCCGCCGCCCGAAGCGAACGGCGCCAGATTGCAAACGGCCCCGGATTGCTCCGGGGCCGTTGTCTGCGTGGAAAGCCGGCACAGAGACCAGCTATCGCATATGGCGTACACGCATGACGCGTACACGCATCAGGCTTAGGCCTGAAAGGCTTACACCTCGATCACGTCGGCCACGTCCTTGTAGTCGGCGATCTTGTCGAAGTTCAGGTACTGGTAGATCTGGTCGCTGCTCTTGTTGATGACGCCCATGTCTGCCATGTACTCGTCCTTGGTGGGGATGCGGCCCAGCTTCGAGCAGATGGCGGCAAGTTCGGCCGAACCGAGGTACACGTTCGTGTTCTTGCCCAGGCGGTTCGGGAAGTTGCGGGTGCTGGTCGACATCACCGTTGCGCCTTCGCGCACTTGTGCCTGGTTACCCATGCACAGCGAGCAGCCCGGCATTTCCGTGCGGGCGCCGGCGGTGCCGAAGACGCCGTAGTGGCCTTCTTCGGTCAACTGCGTGGCGTCCATCTTGGTCGGCGGGGCAACCCACAGCTTGACCGGGATGTCGCGCTTGCCTTCCAGCAGCTTGGACGCCGCGCGGAAGTGGCCGATGTTCGTCATGCAGCTGCCGATGAACACTTCGTCGATCTTGGCGCCGGCAACTTCCGACAGCGTCTTGACGTCGTCCGGGTCGTTCGGGCAGGCCACGATGGGCTCGTGCACGTCGGCCAGGTCGATTTCGATGACGGCGGCGTATTCGGCGTCGGCGTCCGGCTCCAGCAGCTTGGGGTCTGCCAGCCAGGCTTCCATGGCCTTGATACGGCGGCCCAGCGTGCGTTCGTCTTCGTAGCCGTTGGCGATCATCCACTTCAACATCACGATGTTGCTGTTGATGTATTCGATGATCGGTTCCTTGTTCAGGAACACCGAGCAACCGGCAGCCGAACGTTCAGCGGACGCATCCGACAGTTCAAAAGCTTGCTCGACCTTCAGGTCCGGCAGGCCTTCGATTTCCAGGATGCGGCCCGAGAAAATGTTCTTCTTGCCTTGCTTGGCCACCGTCAGCAGGCCTTGCTTGATGGCGTACAGCGGGATGGCGTTGACCAGGTCACGCAGCGTGACGCCGGGTTGCAGCTTGCCCTTGAAGCGGACCAGCACCGATTCCGGCATGTCCAGCGGCATCACGCCGGTGGCGGCGGCAAAGGCGACCAGGCCCGAACCGGCCGGGAACGAAATGCCGATGGGGAAGCGCGTGTGCGAGTCGCCGCCGGTGCCGACGGTGTCGGGCAACAGCATGCGGTTCAGCCACGAGTGGATCACGCCATCACCCGGGCGCAGCGACACGCCGCCACGGGTGCTGATGAATTCCGGCAGCGTGTGGTGCGTCTTGACGTCCACGGGCTTGGGGTAGGCGGCGGTGTGGCAGAACGACTGCATTACCAGGTCGGCCGAGAAGCCCAGGCAAGCCAGGTCCTTCAGTTCGTCGCGGGTCATCGGGCCGGTGGTGTCCTGGCTGCCGACCGAGGTCATCTTCGGTTCGCAGTAGGTGCCCGGGCGGATGCCCTTGCCGTCCGGCAGGCCGCAGGCACGGCCAACCATCTTCTGGGCCAGCGTGTAACCCTTGCCGGTGTCGACCGGGTCTTTCGGCAGGCGGAACAGCGTCGACGGGGCCAGGCCCAGTGCTTCGCGCGCCTTGCTGGTCAGGCCACGGCCGATGATCAGCGGAATGCGGCCACCGGCGCGCACTTCGTCGAACAGCACGTCGGACTTCACTTCGAATTCAGCGATGACTTCGCCGTTCTTCAACGCCTTGCCATCGTAGGGGCGCAGTTCAACGACGTCGCCCATTTCCATCTTGGACACGTCCAGTTCGATCGGCAGCGCGCCGGCGTCTTCCATCGTGTTGTAGAAGATCGGGGCAATCTTGTTGCCCAGGCACACGCCGCCAAAGCGCTTGTTCGGCACGAAGGGGATGTCTTCGCCCGTGAACCACAGCACCGAGTTGGTGGCCGATTTGCGCGACGAACCCGTGCCGACCACGTCGCCCACGTAGGCGACCAGGTGGCCCTTTTCTTTCAGCGATTCAATGAACTTGACCGGGCCGCGCTTGCCGTCTTCTTCCGGTTCGAACGCCGCGCCGTCGCGCTTGTTCTTCAGCATCGCCAGGGCGTGCATCGGGATGTCGGGGCGGGTCGTGGCGTCGGGCGCGGGCGACAGGTCGTCGGTGTTGGTTTCGCCAGGCACCTTGAAGACGGTGATGGTCAGGCTTTCCGGCAGTTCCGGACGGCTGGTGAACCATTCGGCGTCAGCCCAGCTTTGCATCACGGACTTGGCGTTGGCGTTGCCCTTGTCGGCCTTTTCCTTCACGTCATGGAAGGCGTCGAACATCAACAGGGTCTTTTTCAGCGCATCGGCGGCGATGGTGCCGATTTCCGCGTCATCCAGCAGGTCGACCAGCGGGCCAATGTTGTAGCCGCCGAGCATCGTGCCCAGCAGTTCGGTCGCCTTGGCACGGCTGATCAGCGCACAAGCTTCCTTGCCCAGCGCCACGGCGGCCAGGTAGGACGCCTTCACCTTGGCGGCATCGTCCACGCCGGCCGGCACACGGTGGGTCAACAGTTCGACCAGATTCTGCTCTTCGCCAGCGGGCGGGTTCTTCAGCAGTTCGATCAGTTCGGCGGTTTGTTTAGCCGTCAGGGGCAGCGGGGGAATCCCCAGAGCCGCGCGTTCGGCAACGTGTTGGCGGTAGTTATCCAGCATGTGAGGCCTGCTCAAAAGTCGGGTTGGAAGAAGGGTTGTCGGCCGGAATTGTAGAGGGAAGAGGGGGCGGCAAGCAAATGTCTTATATCTTATATAAGACTATGGTCCGTCCCTTGTTGTTGGGTGGCGACGTTGGGAAGCAGACGGCACGCCGTTGCCGCCCGCAGCGAAGGGCGCCAGCCAGCAAAATGGCGGCTCGATGGCCGCCATTACGAATTCAATGCTGGACGGGCAGGCGCAATCCTAGCGCGTGGCTACGTCATAAACGACGGCAACCCGGGCAAAATTGCCACCAAATTGCTTCACGTCCATTTCGAACGGGGCGCTGTCGCCCGGCTTGAGCTTGGGCAGGCGCAATTCCTTGAACAGGGCGCCCGATAGCTTGTCCTGCGCGTCGTACAAGCTGACCCAGACCCGCACGTTTTCCACGTCGACCTGATCCTCGTTGCTAACGCGGCCGTGAACCGTGACGTATTTGTAGCGATAGCGATAGCTGAAATTCAGCGTGCCGGTGCCGATCCCGGCCTCGGTGTTCTCAACCGTGACGGCCAGCTTGGGACGCGGGCCGGGCAGGGCGGCGCGTTTGGCCGGCAACCAGTTGGTCTTGACCTCGGTCACCCGTTCGAAGCTGCCGCCCGACAGCATCACCGGCACCCGCTCGCCGGGGTAAAGGTGCGTGGGCAAGGTCCATTCCTGGCGCAGGTTCAACGGTCGAGAGCCGTCAAACGCCGAAATTTCAACGCGGGGCGACAGGGCAATGTCGGTGGTGCTGGTGTTGGACAGCTCCGCGAACATCACCGGCCGCTCGATTTCATCCAGCAGGCGGCGTGGCGCCGACAAGCTGAACGCCTTCGGGTCGAACAACGCGAAGTTCGGGTCCAGCAGTTCTTCGGTGGACAGACGCACGTGGTCAATGACCCGCACATTCGCGGGGCTGACGCGGTGCATGCGGCTGGTGGAAGCGGTTTCCTTGGGCGCATCCTCTGCCGGCTTGGCCACGGCCGTGTTGGCGGACCCGGCCGGCGTTTCATGCCCCAGCTTGTTCGCCACCCAGGGGCCCACGGCGGTGTACCGGGTCAGCGCCACGCCGGCCGCCGCCAGCATCAGCAGCACCAGCGCGGTTTTGGCCGGCCAGGCAAGCGGCTTGGATTGGGAACGGTCAGCTTTCACTTTGCACCATGTAGTCGTAGGACGCGACCTTGTCGTCGCCAAGCATTTCGCAGCGCACGTCGAACGCGGTCATGGCGCCCGGCGCCAACGCGCCGGCGCTGCCATAGCCGTTGCCGGTGCCGATCAACGCGCCGTCCTGGCCGTAGAGCAGCACGGTGATCTGCGCGGCGCCGGCCTCTTTGGCGCCGTCGTTCTTGAGCAGGCCCACCAGGCGATACGCGCCATCGTTCTTCACCAGCTGCACCTTGCTGGCGGACACGTCGTTGTTCTTGCCGCGCGCCGGCGTCGGCGTGGCGACCTGTAATTCGTAGCGCGAGTAGGCCTTGTCAGGGGCCGAGATCAGCACCGGCGCGTATTCGCCCGGTTCCAGTGACCGTGGCGATGGCGTGGACAGGGTCGACGTCAGCGTCAGGTCGCCCTGGAAGAACGTTGCCGTGACACGCGGCACGTCGATCTTCTTGCCCGTTTCGTTGCGCATGATCATCACCAGCTGCTTGCGGCCGCGGATCTGGACTTCGCGCACGTCCGTCAGTTTGACCAGCGACGCGTCAATGGGCGGGGCGACGGGCGTTGGGCGGTAAGGGGTCGACGGGCTGGACGTCAGCATCGACGCCACCAGCGGCACGAAAATCACGGCAACCACTACCAGCACGATGGCCGCCAGCGCACTGGGCTTGATCTGCGCTTGCCTGGCCGGCTGCTGCATGCCGCGCAATATCTTTTCAAGCCGCTGGGCAACGTCGTCCTCCACCAGCGTCAAGGCGTGGCAATGGTTGCAGCGGTATTCGTTGGGGGCCAGTTTGGTGAATTGCGCGCTGCCGCAAGTGGAGCAGGTCAGCGTGACCGTGTTGATCGTCGTGTGTTTTGGTGTCATGCGTTTGGCGTCATGCTGGCGGAGCGTGCATGGGGGACGGACAGGGCGGCAAGGATAGCGGCAGCGCGCCGGGGGCGGGGTGCAGGTGCGCTTCTAGTTGTGACGATATGTGCCAAAAGCGACGCCCCGCCGCCTTATCGCGACAAACGAACGCTGTTCGTCCGGGTGATATCATCGCCGCGACAAAAACCCGGCCCCACGCATGAGCATTTCCCATCACCTGCTGTTTCTGGCCTGCGTGGCGCTGGCCACCTATGCCCAGACCATGACCGGCTTCGCGTTCGGGCTGGTGCTACTGGGTCTGTCCGGCGTATTTCAGCTGGCCTCGGTGGCCGAAGTGGCCAACGTGGTCAGCGTGCTGTCGCTGGTGAACGCCGCCGTCACGCTGGCGCGCGCCAAGCCGCAAGTGAACTGGTCGCTGATGCGCCCGGCCATGATCGCAAGCCTGGTGGGCGTTGCCCTGGGCGTGGCCGCGCTGACGTGGATCAGCGGATCCATGACGGTCCTGCTGCAACTGTTGCTGGGCATCACCATCCTGGCCTGCGCGGTGCTGCTGGTGGCACGCGCCAAGCCATTGGAACGCTTGTCGTCCAAGGCGTCCTTTTTGTTCTTCGGGGGCATATCGGGCGTGTTGGGCGGCCTGTTTTCCAGCGCCGGCCCGCCGATGGTGTATCACCTGTATCGCCAGCCCTTGCCGCTGGCGTCCATCCGCAACAGCCTGCTGGTGCTGTTCTCGCTCAATGCCGTGGTGCGGCTGGCGCTGGTGACGGGGCAGGGCCACTTCATGGCGTCGTCATTCTGGCTTAGCGTGCAGGCGCTGCCCGTGGTGATCGGGGTGACGTGGGTGGCGCGGCGCTACAGCACGGCGGGCTCCATGAAGACCGTCAAGCGGATGGTGTTCGTGCTGCTGCTGGCGGCCGGCATGGGCCTGATCGTGCCGGCGGCGCGGATACTGGCGGCCGGGTAGCCGCCAGGGGCGCATGGGGCAACGGCGCGCGGCACTTGCGCGTGCTGCCGCTGACCGGGCTTGGCCACCGCTGATTACGCGTGGCCGCCGCTGATGTAGCGTTCCAGTTCGTGGATGATGAATTTCTGTTCGCTCATGATGTCCTTGACCAGATCGCCGATGGACAGCAGGCCGATGAGCTTTTCGTTGTCGATGACCGGAAGATGGCGGAAATGCCGTTCGGTCATCATGGCCATACAGTGTTCACGCGTGTCGCCCGGGCCCACGTAATACACCGAGTCGGTCATGATGTCGCGCACCTTGGTGCTGCGAGACGAGCGGTCTTGCAGGACGACTTTGCGGGCGTAGTCGCGCTCGGACAGCATGCCCAGCACCGTATCCCCTTGCACGACCACCACTGCGCCGATGCTGCGTTCGGCCATGGTCTTGATGGCGTCGAACACCGAGGAATCCGGTGAAACCGTCACGACGGCATTGTTCGACTTTTCCCTGAGAATCTCAGCCACTGTTTTCACGATGTGCTCCCGGATCGCTGACAAGGTTCAAACGCCAACCGCGCGTCGCGCCCTTGGATAACGGCCAGGGCGCCGCGGCGCGGTCATGCTCCATCCTAAGCCTGCTGGCCACCTTGCCGCAAGCGGGGCCTATTTGGCCGCCTTGGGCCGGAAGGCGTGGGCGGCCACTTCGCGCAGGTTGCGCGCGGCGCTGCGTTCGGCCCCCGGGTTCCATGCCAGCGAGATCCCGATCGACGCATCCGCCGGAAAATCGGCAAGCGTTTTGGTGACCACGTTGGGGCTGGGGTGGCGGCGGGCGCCGGCCGGCACCAGCGCCACGCCCAAGCCGCTTTCCACCAGGCTCAACAGGGTTTGCACCTGCACGGCTTCCTGCGCGATGCGGGGCGTGAAGCCGCGCAGCTGGCAGGCGTTGATGGCGGCCATGCGCAGGCCGGCCGCCTCGGTGGCGGTGTACATGATGAAGGGTTCGTCGGCCAGGTCGGCCAGCCGGATGCGGCCGCGGCGGGCCAGTGGATGGCTGTTGTGCACGGCCAGCACGAAATTTTCGGTGGTCAGCGGCGCCAGCCGCACGCGCGAGCCCATGGCCACCGGCACACGCACGATGCCTACTTCCAGCGCGTCCTCGGCCAGGTCCTGCATGATGCGTATCGAGGTGGCTTCGCGCAGCACCACCGTCACGCCCGGATAGCGTTGGCGAAATAAGGGCAGCATGCGCGGCAAGATGGCGTGCGTGGCGGATCCGACGAAACCGATACGGACGGTGCCGCCTTCACCAGCCGCCCCGGCGCGTGCCGCCAGCCGGAATTGCTCGGCATGAAACAGCGCGCGGCGCGCTTCGTCCAGCGCCGCCAGCCCGGCCTCGGTCAGCTGCACGCCTTGCCGACCACGCACGAACAGCGGCACACCCACCATCTCTTCCAGCTTGCGGATCGACACCGACAGCGGCGGTTGCGACATATGCAGCTTTTCGGCCGCGCGGTGAAAGTTCAGCGTGTCGGCAAGCACCAGAAATTGCTGCAAGTGGCGAAAGTCCATGGAAGGGGTCCAGGGCGGCATGGGCTTTCGATGATACGTGCTGTGTGTCGCGATGTGTGTGATGTGGTGTGTGGTGCTGTGTGTCGCGAATGTGTGTGGCGCTGCGTGTGGCGATGTGTGTGATGTGTGTGATGTGGTGATGTGGTGTGTGGGGCTTGGTATCGCGCGGTGTGCCGTGCGGTGGATCGCCGCCGGCATCCGGGCTATCCCTTGCGGTATCGCCGCGTCAGGCTTGACCCTGCGCCACGCGGCGGATGAGGTCCAGTGCACTGTCTTCGCCTTGCAACGCATGGGCGCCGATGTGTGCATGCCAGAAGGATTCCGACCCTGCCGCCAACCGCCAGTCGCGCAGGCGGCGCGTGTAAAGCTGCAAGTCGAATTCGGCGGTGACGCCGATGGCGCCATGCACCGCGTGGGCGATGTCGGCCACCCGCGGCGCCGCCTGGCTGGCTCGCGCTTTGCCGACGGCAGCTTGCATCGCACCGGGCATCACGCTGGGCATCGCGCCCGGCATCACGCCGGGCATTGCACCGGGCATTGCACCGGGCGTCGCACCAAGCGTCGCACCGGGCGTCGCTGCCGGCATCGCGCTGGGGATCGAACCGGGCGTCGCGCCCGGCATCGCATTGGGCAGCGCACCGGCCATCACTCGGGGCATATCGCCGGGCTGCGTGACCTGGCTTTGAAACGCCAGCTGCGCGGCCATGTTCGCTGCCCACACCTCTTCGGCCATCACGCTGATCTGCTGCTGCACCGCCTGGAAGCGGCCGATGGACTTGCCGAATTGAGCCCGTGTGTTGGCGTAGTCCAGGGTCATCGCCAACACGCGCTCCATTGCGCCGGCCATCAGGCCCGCGTAGGCCGTGGCGGCCAGCAGGGCCAGGGCATCCGGCGTATCGGCCGCGCGCTGCCCGTTGTGCCCGTCTCGCCCGTCCTGCCCGTGCTGCCCATGCCGCCCGTCCTGTCCGTCCCGCCCGTCCCGTCCGTTCCGCCCCTGCCGGCCCTGCCGCCCGTCCCGCCCGTTTTGTTCATCGCTTGCGCGGATAGGGCCCAGGCATTGGGCGTCGGCCAACGCCCATGACGCCTCGCCGTCCAGCGAGCCATGTATGCCGTTGCTCTGCACATCGGCCGCTTGCACGGGCAACAGCCACGCTTGTCCATCGATCTGCGCCAGCACGTGGCTGGCCACGCGTATCCAGGGCACGTTCGTGCCGGCGATGCGGTGGTCGGCCACGGACAGCCCGTGCGGGGCCAGCGCGATCGGCCCCGCCGGGCACGCATGTCCGTGGGCTGCCAGCCAGCCGCGCGCCAGCATCGTATGTGCGATGGGGTAGGGGCACAGGTGACGGCCTGCCGCCAGCACCACCGGCAGTGCCGCCGCCAACGGCAGCCCGGCGCCGCCCAGCGACTCGGGCACCAGCGCATCGGCGAATCCCGCGTCCTCGCACGCCCGCCACGCGGCATCAATGGGCTGCCCCTGCTCGGCGGCGCGCAGCAGCGCGGGCGTGCAGGTTTGGGCGAACAGGCGTTCGGCCGCGTCGCCCAGCAGGTTATCGGAAAGCGTGTCGCCAGCGTTGTTCATGATGTAGCCCTTGTCCGTCCGTATTTAGTTAACGCGCCGCAGATCAGCCTGTATGACATCAGCCCCATGACATCAGCCCCATGACATCAGCCCGCGCCTTACCGCAGCCCCAGCCCGCGCGCGATGATGCCGCGCAGAATTTCACGGGTGCCGCCGCGCAGCGAGAACGTGGGCGCAACCTGTTCCAGGTACGTCAGCGTGCGCAGCAGGGGCAATGGGGGCGGCAGGTTGGGGTGACGGCCCAGCGCGTCGCCGATCAGGCGGGGAATTTGCTGCTCCAGTTCCGTGCCCAAGTCCTTCACCAGCGCCGCTTCGGTGGCCGGGCTGCCACCCGCGGCCAATTTGCCCGCCACCGCCAGCGACATCGCCCGCAACACCGCCATCTGCGACAAGATGGCGCCCAAGGTCGCGCGGTCCACGGCGTCGCCCGACAAGGCGCGGCAGTGCGTTAACCAGCATTCAAGCAGCGCAACGCTGGAATACAACCGTTCCGGGCCGCTGCGCTCGAACGCCAATTCGGCATTGACCTGCGCCCAGCCCGCGCCTTCTTCACCGATCAACGCATCGTCCGGCAATTCCACGTTGTCGAAGAACACTTCCGAGAAATGCGCATCGCCGGTCAAGTCTTGAATCTGCCGCACCGACACGCCGGGTAGCGACAGGTCCACGATCAGCTGCGACAGACCCTGGTGCCGGTCCTGGGCCGAGCCCGACGTGCGCACCAGCGCAATCATGTAGTGCGAGCGGTGCGCGTTGGTGGTCCAGATCTTGCTGCCGTTCAAGCGCCAACCGCCAGGCATCGGCTCTGCCCGCGTGCGGATGCTGGCCAGGTCCGAGCCTGATCCCGGTTCGCTCATACCGATGCAAAAGAACGCCTCGGCGCGGCAGATGCGCGGCAGGTAAAACGCCTTTTGCGCGGGGGTACCGACCTTCAGGATCAAGGGGGCGCTTTGGCGGTCGGCGATCCAGTGCGCCGATACCGGCGCGCCCGCGCCCAGCAATTCCTCGGACAGCACGAAACGCGCGAAATGGCCTCGGTCGGCCCCCCCGAATTCGCGCGGCAACGTCAGGCCCAGCCAGCCGCGTTCGGCAAGCTGGCGGCTGAAGCCCGCGTCAAACCCCATCCAGGACCGCGCGCGTTCATCCGGCTCCAACCCGTCCAGCGTGTCCGCCAGAAAGGCGCGGATATCCGCGCGCAGCGCTTCGTCGGGGGCGGGGATGGGGGTCAGGTCCAGCGGTTCGATCATGGTCCGGTTCCGTTGCGACGCCGCCTGGGATGGGGGCACGTCAGGCCACTATCCGGCAGCGTCGCCACCGCCGTCCAATATTATTTTTGGCCTTTTCGATACCGGATTCGTATCGCCGGTGCAAAAACTAATATTGGACGCTGCCCGGCCACGCGCCTACGCTGGACATTCTTGCCGGCGCGCGCGGCGGCGATCCAAAACCTGTAATCGGGAAAGGGCAAACATGACGGAACTCGTGCATTTTGAATTGGACGCGGACGGCGTGGCGACGCTGACGCTGGATGACCCCGCTACGCGCAACGCGCTGACCGGCAGCGATATCGTGGACCAGATGCTGGCCATCTTCGCGCGTATCGAGCACGACCCCGACGTGCGCGTGCTGATCCTGACCGCGACAGGCAAGGTATTTTCATCAGGCGGCAACATTCACGAAATGCAGCGCCAGATCGGGCCGGACGTGAGCCCGGCCGCGCTGCGCCAGGAATATCGGCACGGCATCCAACGATTGCCCTTGGCCTTGCACGCGCTTGAAGTGCCCACCATTGCCGCCGTCAACGGCCCGGCCATCGGCGCGGGTTGCGACCTGGCCTGCATGTGCGACGTGCGCATCGCGGCGGAGTCGGCCACTTTTGCCGAGAGCTTCGTCAAGCTGGGCATCATTCCCGGCGACGGTGGCGCGTGGTTTTTGCCGCGCTTGATCGGCATGGCGCGTGCCGCCGAAATGTCGTTTACCGGCGACGCCATCGGCGCGGGCACGGCGCTGGAATGGGGCCTGGTGTCGCGCGTGGTGCCGGGCCAGGAACTGCTGCCGGCAGCGCGCGCGCTGGCCCGACGCATGGCGGCCAATTCCCCGCAGGCCGTGCGGCTGACCAAGCGCCTCTTGCGCGAAAGCCAGCATGCGCGCCTGGACGCCTTGCTGGAACTGTCGGCGGCGTACCAGGCGCTGGCCCACAAGACCGACGCGCACGCGGACGCCGTCGCCCAATTCCTGGCGGCGCGGCGGCGCTAGGCCGGCGTTATGATGGAAAACACCACAAGGAGGAAACACCATGAATGAAGTTATCGTCGCATCCGCCGTGCGCACCGCCATCGGCGATTTTGGCGGCGCGCTGAAAGACGTGCCGCCCTGCGACCTGGGCGCCACGGTTATTCGGGCCGCGCTGGAACGCGCCGCCGTCAAGGGCGACGAAGTCGGCCACGTTGCGGTGGGCCACGTCATCAACACCGAACCCCGCGACATGTACCTGTCGCGCGTGGCGGCCATGAACGCCGGCATCGCCAAGGAAACCCCTGCCTTCAACGTCAACCGCCTGTGCGGTTCGGGCTTGCAGGCCATCGTGTCGGCCGCGCAGACCATCATGCTGGGCGATGCCGATATCGCCATCGGCGCGGGCGCCGAAAGCATGAGCCGCGCCCCATACATCGTGCCCTCGCAACGCTGGGGCGCGCGCATGGGCGACAGCGTCATGCTGGACATGATGACCGGCGCCTTGTCCGACCCCTTCGGCCGCATGCACATGGGCGTCACGGCCGAAAACGTGGCGGCCAAATTCAACATCAGCCGCCAGGACCAGGACGCGCTGGCGGCCGAATCGCATCGCCGCGCCGCCGCCGCCATTGACGCCGGCTACTTCCGCGACCAGATCGTGCCGGTGGTGCAAAAGACCCGTAAGGGCGAAGTCGTGTTCGACACCGACGAACACGTGCGCCGCGACGTCACCGCCGACACCATGGCAGGGCTGAAGCCGGTGTTTCAGAAAGAGAACGGCACGGTCACGGCGGGCAATGCGTCGGGCCTGAATGACGGCGCGGGCGCCGTGGTGCTGATGAACGCCTCGGTAGCCGCCAAGCGCGGCATCAAGCCGCTTGCGCGCCTGGTCGCCTACGCGCACGCGGGCGTCGACCCCAACATCATGGGCATCGGCCCGGTGCCCGCCACGCAGGCCGCCTTGAAGCGCGCGGGTTTGACGGTGGACCAGTTGGACGTCATCGAAGCCAACGAAGCGTTTGCTGCCCAGGCGTGCGCCGTGGCGCGTGAATTGAAGCTGGACCCCGCCAAGGTCAACCCCAACGGCAGCGGCATCGGGCTGGGCCACCCCATCGGGGCGACGGGCGCGATCATCACCGTCAAGGCCCTGCACGAACTGCAACGCGTGGGCGGCCGCTATGCGCTGGTGACGATGTGCATCGGTGGCGGCCAAGGCATTGCCGCGATCTTCGAACGCATTTAAGGGTTTGATGCCGGTTTGGCTGCGGCTTTGGATGCAGCCGAATGACGCAGCCGAATGACGCAGCCCAGCGCCCCGCCTCCCGGCGGGGCGCTTTTACTTCATGCCTGGCCCAGATAGCCCGCCGCCCAGGCCTGGCACTCGGCCCGCAGCAGCTCGCCCATCTTGGCGCGGCGCGGCGAATCCAGCCGGCTGCTGATGGCGCCGAAGCTGAACGCCACCCACGTCAACTCCGATACCGGAAACGCGACGCCCACGCCCGACACGCCCGGCGTGATCGTATCCACGATTTCAGAATGGCCCGTCGCGCGCGTCTGCTTGACGGCCTTCATCAACGCCGCGCTTGAGACGCCAATCTGCGCGTAGCTGGCCGCGTGCCGCGCATACAGCGCCGCGATTTCTTCGTCCGGCAAACTCGCCATCAACGCCAGCCCGCCCGCGCCCACGCCCAGCAGCCGCCGTTCGCCCTGGTCGATGGTGAACACCTTGACCGGAAACGAGCCCGCCTCGCGCAGCAGGCACAAGGCGTAATCCCCCTGGCGGATCACCAGGAACACGGTGTCGCCCGACAATCGGGCCAGCTTCTGCGCGAAGGGGCGCAGCGCATCCAGCAAGGGCGTGCGTCGCAACGCCGCGAAACCCAGCTGCATGGAATCCACGCCCAGCCGATAACGCCGCGTGCGTGCGTCGCGTTCGGCGAATTGCTCTTCCAGCAGGCAGCTCAACAGGCGGTGGGCGGTGGACCGTTCCAGCCCGGTCGCGCTCATCACGCCTTGCAGGTCGATGCCGTCTTCCTGATGCTGCGCCAGCACGCGCAGCAGGCCCAGCGCGCGCCGCATGCTCTGGGTGCCGCCGGTAGCCATCGTCTTGTTCATATTGTGGGAAAAAGTGGTCGAATATTTTGTATTCTAGGATTCCAGGTGCGTTAATTCAATCGAATCGACCCATCGACCCGTGCCATCCACAAGCGCGGGCGTTGCAAAAGACGAGGAGACTATGGAATACGCCACCCTGGCCGTCGAGCACCACGACCCGATCTGCCGCATCAGCCTGGCGCGCGAATCGGCGCGCAACGCCCAAAGCCAGCAAATGCTGGATGAACTGGACGACGCCCTGACCCGGGCCGAACAAGACGACGCCGTGCGCGTCGTGGTGCTGGCCGGACGCGGCGCGCATTTTTCGGCGGGGCACGACCTGAAAGAAGCGCAAGCCAAGCGCGCCGACTTCACCGTGGAAGAACGCTGGGAATACGAGTCGCGCCGCTACTACGGCTATTGCCTGCGCATCTGGGATTTCCCGAAACCCACCATCGCGCAGGTGCAGGGCGCCTGCGTGGCAGGCGGCTTCATGATCGCCAACATGTGCGACCTGGTCGTATGCGCCGACACCGCGTACTTTTCGGACCCCGTCGGCCACACGCTGGCCGCCGCCGCCACTGAAGTGCTGATCCACCCCTGGGTGATGGGCCTGCGCAAAGCCAAGGAAATGCTCTACACCGGCGAAAAAGTCGACGCGGCCGAGGCGCTGCGTATCGGCATGGTGAACCGCGTGGTGCCCGAGTCCGAGCTGGACGAGGCCACGCTGACGCTGGCCCGGCGCATTGCCCAGGCGCCGCCGTTCGGGCTGCGCCTGATCAAGCGCTCGTTGAACCGCACGGCCGATGCGCAGGGCTTTCGCACGGCCTTGTCGGCGCATTTCGACACGCACCAGCTGTCGCACCTTAGTGAAGAATTCCAGGCCGTGCGCGAACGGGGCCTGGCCCAGGCCATTCAGCGCAACAAGAAGGGCGAAACGGCATGAGGCCCGCGCTGGACTGCCTGCTGGACCCGCGCTCGATTGCCATGATCGGCGCCAGCGCCAACGCCGGCCGCATTGGCGGCATGCCGCTGGAACTGCTGACGCGCTTTGGCTACGCGGGCGGCATCTACCCCGTCAACCCGAAGTACCAGGAAGTGTTCGGCTTACGTTGCTGGCCCGACATTGAAGCCGTGCCCGAACCCGTGGACCTGGCCGTGCTGGCGATTGCCGCCGCCGAGGTCACGCCCATGCTGCGCCGTTGCCACGCCCGGGGCGTGCGCGCGGCCATCGTGTATGCGGCGGGTTTTGCGGAGGCGGGCGGCGAGGGCGCGCGCCTGCAAGCCGAGCTGGAAGCGTTCGTGGCGCAAAGCGGCATGGCCGTGGCGGGCCCGAACTGCATGGGGTTTGCCAACTTGAACACGCAGGCGCACACCGCCTTTGCCTCGGTATTCAAGACGGCGCCCGCGCAAACGCAGCCGGGCGTGGTCAGCCTGCTGACGCAAAGCGGCAATGTGTGCGCGGCGGTGTACGCCATCGCGCGTCGGCTTGACCTGCCGTTTTCGCACTTCATCAATACCGGCAACGAGGCCTGCCTGGATTTCTCGCAATACCTGGAATATCTGGCGGCAGACGCCCACACCGAGATTGTGCTGGGCTACATCGAACAACTGCGCGATGGCGAACGCTTCGTGCGGGCCTGCCAGGCGCTGGAACGCCAGGGCAAGTTGTTGATTGCGTTGAAGGCCGGCAACACCGATAAAGGCGCGGCGGCGGTGCGTTCGCACACGTCGGCGCTGGCGGGCGACAAGCGCGTTTACGCGGCGGCGTTTCGCCAATTGAACGTGATCGAAGCCACCGACTTTGCACAGATGGCGCACCTGGCCAGCCTGGCCACGCTGCGCCATCGCAGCGCCGGCAAGCGCGTGGCGGTGCTGACGATGTCGGGGGCGCTGGGCGCCATCCTGGCCGACAAGTTCATCGGTGCGGGGCTGGAACTGCCGGATCTGCCCGACGACCTGCAAACCGTGCTGCGCGGCGGCATTCCGGACTACGGCATGGTTGGCAATCCGGTGGACGTGACCGGCAACGTGGTCAACGATCCGGCGTTTGTGCGCACGGTGTTGCAAGCCCTGGCCACCACCGACGCCATCGACGCCGTGGTGGTCTACGCGCCCGGCTACATGCTGGATCGCATGGCCGACGCGCTGGCCGAGGCATCGCGCCAGCATCAGCGCTTGTTCGTCGCCATCGACACCGGCCTGGCGCAAAGCCGCGCCGCCTTGCGCGAGGCCGAGGTCGCGGTGTTTGAAGACCTGGGACTAGCCGTGTCCGCGCTGGCGCCGTATCTGTTGTGGTGCGAGGCACGCGGCACGCGGCGGATGGCGGCCATCGACAACCCCACCGACCAACCCATCAACGTCAACGCCCCGCCCGTGCCGGCGCTGCCCTGCAACGAAGTGGACGCGCGCGCCTACGTCGCCGCCTTCGGGCTGCCGCAAGCGCTTGCCGGCGTGGCGCGCACGGCGGATGACGCGGTGGCGCACGCGCGCCAGGCAGGCTATCCCGTGGCGCTGAAAATACTTAGCGCCGACATCGCGCACAAGACCGAGGCCGGCGGCGTAGCGCTGGGGCTGGCCAACGACGCCGCCGTCAGCGCTGCGTTCGACCGCGTGCTGCACGCAGCGTCGGCCGCGCAACCCGATGCGCGCGTCGATGGCGTGATGGTGCAGAAGATGGAACGCGGGGTGGCGGAACTGATCGTGGGCGCCACGCGCGACCCCGTCTTTGGGCCCGTGCTGACGGTGGGCCTGGGCGGCGTGCTGACCGAGATCTATCAAGACACCAGCCACCGTCTGCTGCCCGTGGACGAGGCCATCGCCATGCGGATGCTGCAAGAACTGAAGGCGTACCCCTTGCTGGACGGCTACCGGGGCAAGCCGCGCGCGGACGTGGCGGCGGCCTGCCGGGCGATTGTCGCCGTGGGCAACGCGCTGTTGGCCGCGCCCGCGCAGGTGGCCGAAATCGAAGTCAATCCCTTGCTGATCAAAGAGGCGGGACAAGGCGTTGCCGTACTGGACGCGTTGATCCTGCCCGCAACCCCGTAGTGCCACCGCGCCATGCGCGCAACGCATTCCCCAGGAGGAGACAAGCATGAAGAAGAGACAGGCAATCAAAGGGCTGTTGGCCGGCATGGCCGTGGCGTTTGCCGGCGCGGCCACCCCCGCGCTGGCGCAGGACGCGTATCCCAGCCGGCCCGTGCGCATCGTGGTGCCGTTCTCGCCGGGTGGCGCGGCCGACATCATGAGCCGCTTGCTGGCCGAACGGCTGACCGCCAAGCTGGGCCAGACCGTGATCGTAGAGAACAAGCCGGGCGGCGGCACGATGATTGCGTCCGACTACGTGGCGCGCGCGGCGCCCGACGGCTACACGCTGCTGATGGCCGCGTCATCGCTGGGCATCGCGCCCAGCACGTACGCCAAGGTCAACTACGACCCCATCAAGGACTTCACGCCCGTCAGTCAGGTGGCCTCGGTGGTGCACGTGCTTGAGGTGCACCCGTCGATTCCGGCCAAGAACGTGGGCGAACTGATTGCGTATCTGAAGGCCAACCCCGGCAAGGTCAGCTACGGCTCGGTGGGCGCGGGCAGTTCCACGCACCTTGAGGCCGAACTGTTCAACAGCATGGCGGGCGTGCAGATGGCGCATATTCCTTACAAGGGCAGCGCGCCGGCGCTGAACGATCTGGTGGCCGGGCGTATCCAGGTGATGTTCGACGCCTGGGCCTCGTCCGGCCCGTTCGGCAAGGACGGCAAGCTGCGCGCGCTGGCGGTGACGACCACGAAGCCCTCGGCCTCGGTGCCCGACCTGCCGACGGTGGCGGCTTCCGGCCTGCCGGGTTATTCGGCCATGCCGTGGCTGGGACTGGTGGCGCCGGCGAACACGCCGCAGGCGGTGGTCGACAAGCTCTATACGAACCTGGCGCAGATCCTGCAACAGCCCGACGTGAAAGCGCAGTTCGTGGGGCTGGGGCTGGACATCATCGGCAGCGACCCCAAAGCATTCGCGGCGTTCATTCGGCAAGACGTGTCGACCTGGGCCAAGGTCGCGCGCGATTCGAATATCCGATTGGAGTAAGCGGTATGGATCGACAGGACAACGCGGCCGCTCGCATCCTGGCTCTGGACGACGCCGCCTTTCGCCCGCAATTGCGCGCATGGCTGGCCGAGACCTATGCCGGTTTCGTGCGCGGCTGGCCCGGCGGCGCGTGCCCCCGTGACCTGGACTTTCGCCGGGCGTGGGAAGACACCTTGTGTGGCCACGGCTGGTCCGGCCTGGGTTGGCCCAGCGAATATGGCGGGCACGGCTTGCCGCTATCGCGCCAGGCCGTATTCCATGAGGAGCACGCGCGTTGCGGCGCGCCGTTGGGCGTGAACCTGATCGGCCACGGCATCCTGGCGCCTACGTTGCTGCACTTTGGCACGGACGCACAAAAGCGCCGTTTTTTGCCGGGCATATTGTCCAACCGCGACGTCTGGTGCCAGGGCTATTCGGAACCCGGCGCCGGGTCGGACCTGGCCTCGGTCCGCACGCGCGCCGAGCCGGTGGCGGGCGGGTATCGACTCAATGGGCACAAGATCTGGACGTCGTTCGCCGACCGCGCCCAGTGGTGCTTCGTGCTGGCGCGCACCGATGCCAACGTGCCCAAGCACAAGGGCCTGAGCTTTCTGTTGGTGGACATGCGCAGCGCGGGCGTACGGGTCGAACCGATCCGCCAGATCACGGGCGACGCGGAATTCTGCGAAGTGTTTTTCGAAGATGTATTCGTGCCGCAAGACCTGCTGCTGGGCGCCGAGAACCAGGGTTGGAAGGTGGCGATGGCCGCCGCCAGTTTCGAACGCGGCACTTACTTCATTCCGCGTCTGGTGCGGTTTGCGCAAGAGCTGCAAGCGGTGCGGCGGCTGGCGCTGCGGCCCGACGCGTACGGGCACACGCCGGCTTCGTCGGCCGACGTGCGCCACCGTTGGGCGCGGCTGGCGGCCGACAGCCACGTGCTGGCGTTGAAGTCGCGGCGCGCGCTGGAAGGCGCCATGCGTGGTGATCCGCCGGGGCCGGAAGGGTCGTCCACCAAGATTCACTGGAGCGAGGCGCACCAGCGCTTGCTGGAGCTGTCCTTGCAGATGCTGGGAGAAGGCGCGTGCCTGGAAGGGGCGGGGCATGGCGCGGGCGACGGCAAGGGAGCCGGCAGGGCCGGCGCGGTCTGCAAGGCGGGTATCGATGCGGGTATGGATGCGGGTATCGATGCGGATATCGATGCGGGTATCAATGTGCGTGGTGCTGCCGGTGTTGAGGCCGATAGGGAAGCTGGCATCAGGCCCGATTGCAACGCTTGTATCGAAGCCGATTTCAACGCCGATATCGACGCGGACGCGGCAACGCTGACGCACGCCTACTTGTGGTCACGCGCCGAAACCATCCTGGCCGGCACCTCCGAGATCCAGCGCAACATCATCGCCGAGCAGATGCTGGGATTGCCTAAAGCCTGAAGCCCGAAGCCCAAAGCCCAAAGCCCAAAGCCTGATTCGAACCAACGCCGACACCATGACTTTTTCCTTGAACGAAGACCAGCGCATGCTGCAAGAATCGGCCGCGCGCTTTCTGGCGGATCGCCATCCGCCCCGCGTGGCGCGCGCCGCCGCGACGCAGCCGGCCGCCGATCGGCTGGCGCTGTGGCAAGACCTGTGCGAACAAGGCTGGCCCGCACTGCTGGCGCCCGCTGAACAAGACGGCCTGGGCCTGGGGCTGGCCGACGCCTGGGTGGTGGCCGAAGCGGCAGGGCGTCATCTGCTTAGCCTGCCGCTGGTGGCAAACCTGGTGCTGCTGCCAACCCTGTGCAAGGCGGGCTTGCCCGAGCCCGCGGCAACCTGGGCGCGCCAGATGATGCAGGGCCAGCGATATTTCGCGGATGTGACGCTGCGCCCGGACGGGTCTGCGTTTGTGGAAGGCGCAGGCCAGGGCGTGTCCGGCTTGGCGGTGCATTGCCCCGCGCCGGGCGTGTTGCGGCTGGAACGCCACGCGCCCGTGGCGGGCAGGGCAGGGCTGGACCCGACGATGCCCGTCGCAAGCGTGGCGAGTCCTGACATAGCGGAAGCCGTGGACGTGCGGTTGGACGCCGGCCAGTGGCGGCGCCTGAAGACGCGGCTGAGATTGCTGCGGTCAGCCGAGCTGCTGGGCGCGGCAAGTGCCGCGCTGGACATGGCGGCGGCGTATGCCCGCGAACGGCGCCAGTTTGACCGCGCCATCGGCGCCAACCAGGCCATCAAGCACCGCTTGGCGGACGATTGGATGGCGCTGGACGATGCGCGTCTGGCCGGTCGGGCCGCCGCCGCCACGCACGATGCCGACGCGCCCTCGGCCGAACGCGACAGCCTCTACGTGCCGCTGCTGGCGGTGGAAGCGGGCCGGCGCGCGGCCCAGAACGCCATCCAGGTGCATGGCGCCATGGGAATCACCTGGGAATGCGACGCGCACTTGTATCTGAAGCGGGTGTTGCGCTTGGCGGCAAGCCTGCATGCGGACGCATCTTGCACCCAGTGGCTGGAGCGCATCTGGGAAGGCGCCGCCGAGGAAAACGCTGATCTGCCTTGAGCCACCGTTGGCGCGGCGTCCGACCTACAATCGCCGCCATGAATAAATCGAACTTCCCCTCTGAACTGGACCAGCCGACCCTGTCCGAGCTGGATGGCGTGCGTTATCTGCACTTCAACACCCCGTGGGTCCAGGGTGCGATGCACGTCAAGCGTCCGGCTGAACTGGTGCTGGAATACACCGCGCAGATGATGGCCTGGCTGCTGTTCCTGGAACCGCCCAAGGAAGAGTCCATCGGCATGTTGGGCCTGGGCGCGGGGTCGCTGGCGCGCTTTTGCGTCAAGCACACGCGTAGCCCGCTGCTGGCCGTGGAATGGAACCCGCGCGTAACCGCCGCCTGCCATATGTTCTTCCGCCTGCCGGGCTCGAACCGGCTGCTGGTCGAACACGCGGACGCCGGCCAGTGGGTGGCCGACCCCGCCAATGCCGGGCGTTGCCCGGTGTTGATGGTCGACCTGTACGACGCCTCGGCCGAAGGCCCCGTGCGCGACAGCGTGAAGTTCTACCGCGACTGCCGCCGCGTGCTGGGCGAGGTCGGCGTGGTGGCCGTCAACCTGTTCGGCCGCCACGAAAGCTTCGGCAAGAACATCGACAACCTGTCCAAGGCCTTCGACGACCGCGTGGTGTTGCTGCCCGAGGTGGACGCCGGCAACCAGATCGTGCTGGCCTTCTCCGGCCCGCGCCTGGCGGTGACGCCCGCCGATCTGCTGGCGCGGGCCGAAGTCGTGGAATCCAAATACGGCCTGCCGGCCCGCCGTTGGGCCCGATCGCTGACGCGCCACGCCGTGGACGGGGTTCTGCACTTCTGAAGCAGCCGACGGGCGGAAGGGGTTTTCCAGGGGTTTACCTTTTTCCGCGTCGGGATTTAACATGGGCTTGTTCATAATTATGAATTACGGCGCTGCCCGCGCCGGCCCCCATGAGCCAACCCATCGTCCGTCAAGCCCTTTACCTGGAAGTCGCGGATCGCCTGCGCGGCATGATCCATGCGCGCGCCCTGTCCAACGGCGAATGGATCGACGAACTTCGGCTGGCCGGCGAAATGGGCATATCCCGCACCCCCTTGCGCGAGGCGCTGAAGGTGCTGGCCACCGAAGGGCTGGTGCGGCTGGAGCCGCGCCGCGGCTGCTTTGTCAATGAACTGTCCACGCAAGACCTGGAAGACATCTTCCCGCTGATGGCCATGCTGGAAGGGCGCTGCGCCTTTGAAGCCGCCCGCAAGGCCACCGACGACGAACTGGCGGCGCTTGAGCCGCTGCACGCCGAGCTGGCCGGCCATGCCCGCGCCGGCCGCATCGACGCCTACTACCAAACCAATTACCTGATCCACGAAGCCGTCCAGGCGCTGGCCGGCAACCAGTGGCTGTCGGACATGGTGGGCAACCTGCGCAAGGTCCTGAGCCTGTCGCGGCACCGCAGTCTGGCGCGCCCCGGGCGCATCCAGCAGTCCTGCGCCGAACACCTGGCCATTTTCGACGCCCTGAAAGCGCATGACAGCGAGGCCGCCCAGGCCCTGGCGCACACCCATCTGATGCGGCAGCTGGAAGCGCTGCGCATTTTGGCCAATGAAGACGCCGCCGATCCGGCGTTATCCGATCCCATCGTTATCGAGGAGCCCGCCCATGTCCGTACCCGCCAATCTCGCGCCCGCGCGGGGCGCACGCACGCCTGAGCCCGAGCCCGAGCTGATCGACCCCGCGGCGGCTGCCGAGGGCGCCAGCCTGATGACGCGCCTGGGCAAGCTGTGGGAACGCGGGCGCCTGCCCAGCGAATCCGAGGTGCGCCGCCTGTTCGAGGCGCGCCTGACCGATGTGGCGGCCAACAAGCTGGCGCGCCGCTGGTGCGAGCAATACAGCACGGCCGACAGCAAGGACCGCCGGCTGATGCTGGCGGCGTTGGCTCAGGTGCGCGCCACGTACGCGGGCGACGGCGGCGAAGGCACGCGCCTGTTCAAGCGCTTTAACGCGCTGCCGCACGGCTTGCGCTTCCTGGTGGATCTGCGCGCCGACATGCTGCGTTGGCGCAAGCAGGTATCGGGTATCCAGGGTCTGGACAAGGAACTGGAAGGGTTGCTGTCCGCCTGGTTTGACGTGGGCTTGCTGGAGTTGCGCCCGCTGACCTGGGATTCGCCCGCGTCGCTGCTGGAAAAGCTGATCCTGTACGAAGCCGTGCACGAGATCACCTCGTGGGACGACCTGCGCCGCCGCGTGTCGCCCGACCGCCGCTGCTACGCCTATTTCCATCCGCAGATGCCGGGCGTGCCGCTGATTTTCGTGGAAGTGGCGTTTGCCAGCAGCATGGCCGACAACGTGCAGGTGCTGCTGGACAGCACCTTGCCGCCGCAGGATCTGGACAAGGCGCGCTGGGCGATCTTCTATTCCATTTCCAATACGCAGCCCGGCCTGAAGGGCATCAGCTTCGGCAACTTCCTGCTCAAGCGCGTGGTCGAGCAGCTGCTGGAAGAGCTACCCAAGCTGAAGAACTTTGCCACGCTGTCGCCCATTCCCGGGTTTTCGGATTGGCTGGGCAAGCTGGACGCCGACGCCGTGGAAGCCATCGTGCGCGAAGACAAGTCGCGCGCCAAGGACCGCAAGCGCGAAGGGGTGCCGGACGGCCAGCGCTGGGTGTCGCGGCTGGCCAAGGCCGCCGCGCAGGGCAAGGCGTCCGACGTGATCAAACGCGCCGGCTTCCGGCTGGCCGCCACGTATTTGCAATCCATGAAGAACGGGCTGCCGCTGGACCCCGTGGCGCGTTTTCACCTGGGCAACGGCGCGCGCATCGAACGCTTGAACTGGGCGGCCGACACCTCGGTCAAGGGCATGAAGCAGTCTTGCGCGCTGATGGTCAACTACCTGTATGACCTGGATGAGCTGGACACCAACCTTGCCCGCTTGGGCGAAGGTAAGCCGCAGGTAAGCCGGGGAGTCGGACGCGTGGCCTGATCGCTTTACAAAGCGGTCCATATCAATAAAAAAAGGGGCAAGGGGACATGACGCAAGACGTGACCGGCCGCGTGCGGCTGGAACGCGAGGGGCCGTTGGCCTGGGTGACGCTATCGCACCCAGGGCGGTTGAACGCGATAACGGTGGGCATGTGGGGCGAGCTTGGCGACGTGTTCACGCGCCTGGCCGCCGACAACACCGTGCGCTGCGTGATCGTGCGGGGCGAAGGCGGCAACTTTGCCGCGGGCGCCGACATCCGCGAATTTCCCGTGCAGCGTGCCGACGCCGCCGGCGTGCAGTATTACCATCGCCACATCCTGGCGCCCGCCTTGCGGGCCGTGGCCGACTGCCCGCACCCCGTCATCGCCCAGATCGAAGGCGTGTGCGTGGGCGGCGGGCTGGAAATTGCCAGCCAGTGCGACTTGCGCATCGCTGGTGCGTCGGCGCGTTTCGGCGTGCCCATTAACCGCCTGGGCTTTCCCATGGCGCCCGATGAAATGCGTGGCCTGCTGGCCCTGGTCGGGCGCGCGGCCACGCTGGCAATTTTGCTGGAAGGCCGGGTCTTCGGCGCCGACGAGGCTCACGGCCTGGGGCTGCTGACGCGCATCGTGCCCGACGATCAGGTGGCCGATGCCGCCCGCCGCAGCGCCGATCGCATCGCCCAGGGCGCGCCATTGGCCGCCCGCATCAATAAACGCCTGTCGGCACGGCTTGCCCAAGGGGGCGCCTTGACCGAAGACGAATATCAAGACTATTTCTCCTATGCCGAAAGCCGGGACCACAAGGAAGGCGTGCGCGCTTTCCTGGCCGGCGTAGATCCTTCCTTTTCCGGAGACTGACCAAGGTGAGCAACGCCAACCTCTATGCTGTCCTGCAAGGCGGCTTTCCCAAAGACCGCAGCAAAGTCGCGCTGGAAACGCCCGACCTGCAATACACCTGGGATGACATCGACCGCGCCACCGCGTGCCTGGCCAACCTGCTGACGTCGCTGGACCTGCCCGACGGTTCGCGCGTGGCCGTACAAGTGGAAAAATCGCCGGAAGCGCTGCTGTTGTACCTGGCCACCTTGCGCGCCGGGCTGGTGTACCTGCCGCTGAACACGGCCTACCGCGAAGCCGAGATCGAATACTTCCTGGGCAACGCCGAGCCCGCCGTGGTGGTCTGCGCCAGCAAGAACCTGGACTGGGTGCAGCGCGCCGCCGACAAGGCCGGCTGCGCGCACGTCTACACGCTGGACGAAGACCGCACGGGCACGCTGCTGGACGCCGCCGCCGGCCTGCCGCAAACCTTCACGACCGTGCAGCGCAAGCCCGACGACCTGGCCGCCATTCTGTATACGTCCGGCACCACCGGCCGCAGCAAGGGCGCGATGCTGTCGCACGGCAACCTGGCCGCCAACGCGCAGGTGTTGCACGAATACTGGGGCTGGCGCGAAGACGACGTGCTGCTGCACATGTTGCCCATCTTCCACGTGCATGGCTTGTTCGTGGCCTCGCACGGCGCCTTGCTGGCCGGCGCCAAGATGATCTGGCTGCCCAAGCTGGATGCCGACCAGGCGCTGCATTACCTGCCGCAATGCACGGTGATGATGGGCGTGCCCACGTACTACGTGCGTCTGCTGGCCGACCCGCGCTTTAACCGCGACGTGTGCGCCAACATGCGCCTGTTCATCTCGGGGTCGGCGCCGTTGTTGGCCGAAACGTTCTCGGACTTCAAGGCGCGCAGCGGGCACGCCATCCTGGAACGCTACGGCATGAGCGAAACCGTCATGCTGACGTCCAACCCCTATGACCCCGCCCAGGGCGAGCGCCTGGCCGGCACGGTCGGGCGCGCGTTGCCGGGCGTGCAGGTGCGCGTCGTGGACGATGCGGGCGTGCCGCTGGCGCCGGGCGAGATCGGCAACGTGCAGGTGCGTGGCCCGAACGTGTTCTCGGGCTACTGGCGCATGCCGGAAAAAACGCGCGAGGAATTCACCGAAGACGGCTGGTTCAAGACGGGCGACGTCGGCCGCTGGGGCGGCGAATCCGCCGGGCGCGAAGTGCCCGCCGACACCCTGTCCATCGTCGGGCGCAGCAAGGACCTGATCATCTCGGGCGGCTTTAACGTCTATCCCAAGGAAATCGAAACGCTGATCGACGACATGCCCGGCGTGGCGGAATCGGCCGTCATCGGCGTGCCGCACGCGGACTTCGGCGAAGCCGTCGTCGCGGTGGTCGTGCCCAAGGACGGCGCGTCGCTGGACGCGGGCGCGATGCAACGGGAACTGAAGTCACGCATCGCCAACTTCAAGGTGCCCAAGCGCGTGCACATCGTTGACCAATTGCCGCGCAACACGATGGGCAAGGTCCAAAAGAACGTGCTGCGCGAAACCTATAAGGCGCTTTGACGCCATGCCAGATGCCGGCCTGCATGGGCCGGCATTTTTTTTCTACACAGGAGGCCTTCCGACTCGATCCGACTACGCATTGCAGTCCTGGCAGCATTCATTCAATAAGAATTTCAAGAGACGAGACGCACACAACCGCGCCGTCCCCGTGATGCAGCAAGAGGAGACATTATGAAAGTTCGCAAGTCCGCCGTGGCCCTAGTCGCCGTGGCAGCCCTGGGTTTCGGCGGCACGGCCGCCGCGCAATGGCCAGAGCGCCCCATCACGCTGATCGTTCCGTTCCCCGCAGGCGGCGGCACGGACACCTTCGCCCGCCCGCTGGCCCAACAACTGACCATGCAATTGGGCCAGACGGTGGTGATCGACAACAAGGGCGGCGCGGGCGGCACGGTCGGCGCGGGCGTCGCCGCCAAGGCCCGGCCCGACGGCTACACCTTCTTCATGGGCGGCGCGCACCACGCGTTGGCCCCGTCGCTGTACAAAAGCCTGAACTACAACATCCAGAAGGACTTCGTGCCGGTCGCGCTGGTGGCGCAGCCGCCGCAGGTGGTGGTGATCAACGCCGGCAAGTTGCCGGTCAAGACCTTGCAGGAATTCGTCGACTACGCCAAGAAGCATCCGGGCGAAATCAACTACGGTACCGCCGGCAAGGGCAGCACGCACCACCTGGCCGGTGAGTTGTTCGCCATGCAGACCGGCATCAAGCTGGTGGACGTGCCGTACCAGGGCGCCGGCCCGATGCTGTCCGCGTTGATCGGTGGTCAGGTAGACCTGGCGTTCGATGGGCTGGGTTCGTCGTCCGGACATATACGCGCGGGCGCCATCAAGCCCCTGGCCGTGGCGGCCAACGAACGGTCGGCCTCGCTGCCCAACGTGCCGACCGCCGCCGAAGCCGGCGTGCCGAATTACGTCGTGTCGACCTGGTACGCCATCTGGGCGCCGACCGGCACGCCGAAAGAGGCGGTCGACAAGATGGCGGTGGAAATCACGAAGGCGCTGAACACCCCGAAGCTCAAGGAAACCTGGGCCGGCAACGGCTCGGCGGTGCCCACGCTGACGGGCGCCGACTTCGGCAAGTTCGTCGATAGCGAAGTCGACCGCTGGGCCAAGGTGGTGAAAGATTCCGGCGTGAAGCTGGATTAATGCCTTAGCGCCATTCGCTGGCCTGGCTCAGCTTGGCCAACTGGTCATGCGTCAGCGTCAGGCTGGCGGCCTTGACCAGTTCGTCAAGCTGCGTCAACGACGTGGCGCTGACGATGGGCGAGGTGATGCCCGGCTGCGCAATCTGCCAGGCCAGCGCGGCTTGCGCGGGCGTGCAGCCGGCGTCTTCCGAGACCTCGTCCAGCGCCTTCAGGATGCGCAGGCCGCGTTCGTTCAGATAGGTCTCCACAATCTTCTGGCCGCGCGCGCTTTTGCCGGCGTCGGCCGCGCTGCGATATTTGCCGCTAAGAAAACCGCTGGCCAGCGCGTAGTAATTGATGGTGCCCATCTGCTGCGTTTTCACCAGGCCTTGCAGCCCGGTCTCGAACGCGGCGCGGTTGTACAGGTTGTATTCGGGCTGGATGCTTTCGTAGCGCGGCAGGTCGTGGCGTTCGGCCGCGATCAGCGCTTCGGACAGGCGCACGGCCGTGTAGTTTGACGCGCCGATGGCGCGCACCTTACCGGACTCGATGTGCTTGGCGTATTCGGCCAGCGTGTCGGTCAGCGGCGTATCGGGGTCGTCTTTGTGCGACTGGTACAGGTCCACATAATCCGTTTGCAGCCGCGCCAGCGAGGCATCCAGTGAACGCCGGATGTAGGCGGGCGCCAGGCCGCGCGCGTCGGGGCCCATTTCCATGCCGACCTTGGTGGCAATCATCACGCGGTCGCGCTTGCCGGATCGCTTGAGCCATTTGCCAATCAGCGTTTCGGATTCGCCGCCCTGGTTGCCGGGCACCCAGCGCGAATACACGTCGGCCGTGTCGATGAAATTCAGGCCCGCGTCGACCATGGCGTCAAGCAGGGAATAGGCGCCGGCTTCGTCGACCGTCCAGCCGAAGACGTTGCCGCCGAAAGTCAGGGGGGGAACTTGCAGGCCGGAACGGCCCAGAGCGCGTTTGATCATGATGAGGCCTTGGGATGTGGCCGACGATCCGCCGTCGGCCTTGGCGATATTTAGTATATTGGCGCGGCGCGCCCCGGCGTGGAGCATGCTTGCCGGCATGCACCATTTCAGGGATTCCCCGCAAATTCTTTTGTCTGACGGCAAGTTAGACTATATGGCTTTACGGCTGACCGACCGACGGGAAGCCGCCGGCGTAGTTGTAATAACGAACAAAAACCAAGGGTTCAAGGAGCTTACGTATGCTGATCGGAAAAAAACATTTTCTGACGGTTGGCGCCATGGCGCTGGCGATGGCTATCGCCTCACCAGTGTCGGCGCAGCAAAAGTCGGTGGCGATTACCGCCATCGTCGAGCACCCGGCGCTGGACGCCGTGCGTGATGGGGTGCAAGACGCCCTGAAGCAAGCCGGCTACGAATCCGGCAAGAACCTGAAGTGGCAGTACCAAAGCGCGCAGGGCAATAACGGCACCGCCGCGCAGATCGCCCGCAAGTTCGTGGGTGACCGTCCCGACGCCATCGTCGCGATCGCCACGCCCTCGGCCCAGGCCGTCGTGGCAGCCACGAAGGACGTGCCGGTGGTGTATTCGGCCGTGACCGACCCGGTGGCAGCGCAGCTGGTCAAGAGCATGGACGCCACGGGCACCAACGTGACCGGCGTGTCGGACATGCTGGCGCTGGAAAAGCAGGTTGAACTCATCAAGAAAATCGTCCCCAACGCCAAGCGCGTGGGCATCGTCTACAACCCGGGCGAGGCCAACTCGGTCGTGGTGGTGAAGAAGTTGCAGGAAATCCTGCCCAAGTCGGGCATGAGCCTGGTTGAAGCCGCCGCCCCGCGTTCGGTTGACGTGGCCTCGGCCGCGCGCAGCCTGATCGGCAAGGTCGACGTCATCTACACCAACACCGACAACAACGTCGTGTCGGCGTATGAATCGCTGGTCAAGGTGGGTAACGACGCGAAGATCCCGCTGATCGCCTCGGATACCGACAGCGTCAAGCGCGGCGGTATCGCGGCGCTGGGGATCAACTACCACGACCTGGGCGTGCAGACGGGCAAGGTGGTCGTGCGCATCCTCAAGGGCGAAAAGCCCGGCGCCATTCCGTCGGAAGTCATCTCGAAGCTTGAGCTCTACGTGAACCCGGGCGCCGCCGCCAAGCAGGGCGTGACCCTGTCGGACGCCGTGATCAAGTCGGCCGCGGTGGTCGTGAAGTAAAGCGGCACCCGCCAAACCCCGCCACGCCGCCCGGCGTGCGCGGGGTTTTTGTTAAGCTTTTTTCGGGTCGCACCGCGACCGGGTCCTGCCGTTTTGCTCCCTTTCCTGGCTTTGAACGTCGCCGCTTTCCGGTCTGCCCGGCAAGCGCGCGGATGCTTTGGAACGAAACGCGAGAAAATGACGAACCGGGAAACGTTTGTTGCGAAAGCTCGGGTAAAACTGATGCCTGAACGCAAGAAATCCGACGTTTCAACTCTTTAATATGCACCTTCCTTACCCTGATTGGATTTAACCCATGTCATTGTTCTCGTTGTTAGGCGCGTTGGAGATCGGGCTGATCTTCAGCCTGGTGGCCTTGGGCGTGTTTATCTCCTTTCGCCTGCTGCGCTTCCCCGACCTGACCGTTGACGGCAGCTTTCCGCTGGGCGGCGCCGTCTGTGCCACGCTGATTGCGTCGGGCACCGATCCGTTTTCCGCCACGATCATCGCCACGTTCGCGGGCGCGGTCGCCGGCCTGATCACGGGCATGCTGAACGTGAAGCTCAAGATCATGGACTTGCTGGCCAGCATCCTGATGATGATCGCGCTGTACTCGATCAACCTGCGCATCATGGGCAAGCCGAACGTTCCGCTGATCACCGAACCCACCGTGTTCACGATCTTGCAGCCGGGCTGGATCTCCGACTATGTCGCGCGCCCGCTGATCCTTATCGTGATCGTCATCCTGGCCAAGCTGGCGCTGGACTGGTTCTTTGCCACGCAGACCGGGCTGGCCGTGCGCGCCACCGGGTCCAACGGCCGCATGGCGCGCGCGCAGGGTGTCAACACCGGCCGCATGATCATGGGCGGCATGGCGCTGTCCAACGCGCTGGTGGCGCTGGCCGGCGCGCTGTTCGCGCAGACGCAGGGCGGCTCGGATATCTCGATGGGCATCGGCACCATCGTGATCGGCCTGGCTGCGGTGATCGTCGGCGAAAGCATCCTGCCGTCGCGCAAGCTGGTGCTGGCGACGCTGGCCGTCATCATTGGCGCCATCGTCTACCGCTTTTTCATCGCGTTGGCGCTCAATAGCGATTTCATCGGCCTGAAGGCACAAGACCTGAACCTTGTCACCGCGGTGCTGGTCACGATTGCCCTGGTCATCCCGATGCTCAAGCGCCGTATCGTCGGCAAGAAGGGGCGCTGATATGTTGTCCGCAAAAGATCTGAAAATTACCTTCAACGCGGGAACGCCCATCGAGACGCGCGCGCTGCGTGGCCTGTCGCTGGAGATTCCGTCAGGCCAGTTCGTGACCGTCATCGGTTCGAACGGCGCCGGCAAGTCCACGTTCCTGAACGCGGTGTCGGGCGACCTGCCGATTGATTCGGGCCGCATCGATATCAACGGCGTGGACGTGACGCGCCAGCCCGTGTGGGCGCGCGCCGGCCGTGTGGCCCGCGTGTTCCAGGACCCCATGGCGGGCACCTGCGAAGACTTGACCATCGAAGAAAACATGGCGCTGGCGCAGATGCGCGGCGTGCGCCGTGGCTATAGCCGCGCGGTCAAGGCGTCGATGAAGGACGGCTTTCGTGAACGTCTGGCCACCTTGGGCCTGGGCCTGGAAAACCGCTTGACCGACCGCATCGGCCTGCTGTCCGGCGGCCAGCGCCAGGCCGTCAGCCTGCTGATGGCGGCCTTGCAGCCGTCGCGCATCCTGCTGCTGGACGAGCACACCGCCGCGCTGGACCCGCGTACCGCCGACTTCGTGCTGCAACTGACGGCGCGCATCGTTGCCGAAAGCCAGCTGACCACGATGATGGTCACGCACAGCATGCGGCAGGCGCTGGACGTGGGCGACCGCACGGTGATGCTGCATCAAGGGCAGGTGGTGCTGGACGTGTCGGGCGATGAACGCCGCGGCATGGACGTGCCGGATCTGCTGGCGATGTTCGAGCGCGTGCGCGGCGAAAAGCTGTCGGACGACGCGCTGTTGCTGGGGTGAAGCCCTGAACGAAGCTGCTCTGGACGAAGCGCCCTAGATGAAGCGCCCTAGATGAAGCGCCCCGGCCGGAACGCATGGTGGCGCGACGGGGCGGGATTGTCGAACATCAGTTCGCCCAATAGCTTCGCCGTGCCCGGCGCCGTGCTGAAGCCAATGTGCTGATGCCCCAGCGCCAGCCATAGCCCCGGGTGCTTGGGCGCCTGCCCGATCATCGGGCGGCTGTCGGGCAGGGTGGGGCGCCGGCCCAGCCAGGCGGCGGGGTCCACGCGTTCCCCCAGCGGGAAGGCCTCGCGCGCTCGCGCTTCGGCCAGCTCCAATTGCGTCATGCGCGGCGCGGCTTCGCAGGCGTCCAGTTCCACGCCCGTGGTCAGGCGCAGCCCGCGCGCCATGGGCGACAGCACGTAGCCGCCACCGGTGTCGTACACCGGTCGCGTCACACGCGCGCCGTCCTGGCCGCGATAGTGCATGTGATAGCCGCGTTCAAACGCCATGGGTAGATCGATGCCGGTGGTCTTGAGCAACGCCTTGGACCACGGCCCCAACGCCACCACCACCTGATCGGCCGACAGGGTTTCCGAACCTTGGGCTCCTTGCACCGTCCAGCCCTGGCCGTCGCGCCGGATGCCGGTGGCCGTCATCGCCTTGACCGTGCCGCCCGTTTGCCGGAACAGGTCGGCGTACGCGGTGACCACGGCCTGCGGGTCGTCAACGGAATACGAGCCCTGGATCCACAGCGCACGGTGAAAGATGGGTGACAGCGCGGGTTCCAACGCGGCCAGTTCGACCGGGTCCAGCGTCTGCGTGGGCACCTGGTATTGCGCGAACGTCTGGCGCGCCAACGCGCTGGCGTTCCAGGCGGCCGGGCTGCGGTACAGGAACACCCAGCCGGTGTCGCGCAAACGATGGCGCGCGCCGGCGGCATCCAGCAGCCTCAGGTGTTCGGGGGCGGACAGCCGGATCAGTTCGTCCAGCGCGCGCGTGGTTTCCTTGAACACCGACGGCCGCGCGTTCAGCAGGAAGCGCGCTGCCCAGCCCAGGTTCTGCGCCAGATAGGACGGGCGATACCGGAACTGCACGGTGTCGTTCTTCATCAGGCGGGGCAACTGGCCCCACAGGCCGGGGTGGTTGAACGGCATCAGCGAACTGCGCGCCAGCACGCCGGCGTTGCCCATCGACGTTTCCATGCCGGGCGCTTGCCGGTCGACCAGCGTCACGCGCAAGCCGCGTCGCACCAGTTCCAGCGCGCAGCACACGCCCACAATGCCGGCGCCCAGGACGATGACGTGCTTTCCCATGAGTTCTTCTTCGTAGCCCGAATGACGGGCGATTGTAGGGCAGCGGATGCGGGCGCGTGTAGCAAAATCGGGGTCGCGATTCGGGCGCGCGTCGCCCTGTTGCGGGGGACCCGAATCAAGCGCTTGGCGGCGCTTGCCCCAATATCCGCCCGGCCGCTACCACGCCCCACCAGGACGCTTCCTCGAAGACGGAATACCCGGACAAGTCGGCATGCGCGAACAGCACGGGGCCGTCCACCTCGCGCAGCGCGGCCAGCCCGGCGTTGGACAGGCTGCCGCATAGCGGCGAGGCCATCGCATGGCCGCGCACGGTGATGTCCAGCCGGCGCGCATGGCGCCAGAATTCCCGGCCGTAGGCGGCGATCAGGTCGGCGGCCGCTTCGTCGCGCAGGGCTTCGGGGCTGGCCGTGCTAAGCCATTGCCGCGCCGCGTTGGGCGTCTGCGTGCTCAAGGCGTGATAGGCGGTGAAGACGGATCGCGGCGAACGCGCCACGCGCAGCAGCTGGTGCGTGGACACCACATAGCCCAGCGCACGGCCTTGGTAGACGACGTTGTCCCAGGACAGCGGCTCGCCGGGCGCCTCCTGCGGATAGCCTTCCAGCAAAAAATTGGACACCAGCCAGGGCGCGTGCGATGACGCATGCACGGCCGGGTCGTAGCCATAGGCGCGGATGTCAGGCAACAGGCGTTGCGCCACAAACAAGGGCATGGCGCAGACGGTGCGCCGGCTTTGCAAGGTGTAGGCGCGCGGCGTGAAGTCTGGGGTCAAACCCGGGGCCAAACCCGTGGCCAAACCCGTGGCCACGCAGGTGGTGAGCGGGCCGGCGGGCGTGTCGGCGATGCGCACCGCCGTACCCGCCATGAGCCAGCGCGTGTGGCCCAGCTTGTCGTCGATGGCCTGGCGCATGCGGTCGGCCAGCACGCCCAGCCCGCCCGGCCACGTCAGCACCGCGCCTTCCCCCGCGTTGGCTGCGTGGCCGTCACGGCTGGCAAAGTAGTGCAGACCGGCCCAGGCCGACACCACGTCGTAGCCCGCCCCGTAGTCATCGCGGCAGCAGTAGTTCAGGTACCAGTGCAAGGCGGGCGACGTGTAGCCTTCGCGATCCAGCCACTGCTTGAAGGGGATCTGATCCAGCGCACGCCAGGCAGGGTCTTGCGAGGACAGCACCAGCGGGATGCTGAACACGCGCCGCCCGTCATTGCCCCGCTGCGTGTGCAGGCGTTCGACCAGCGCCAGGAAGCGATGGTGCTGCGCCACGTCGGCATCGGGCAGGCCGGTCATGGGCAGCAGGCCGTCTTCCCAGCGCCCGTTGCGCAGCAGGCGCTCTTGCGGCGAATGCACCAGGACGGATTCGTCATACACCGGGCGGACATCGCCCGCGCCGTGTTCGATGATGCCGAAGTCGGCCAGCATCTGGCGCACATGGGTGGACGCCATCGAAGGCAGCGGCAGGTAATGCGCGCCCAGCGGATAGTGCAGTTCGTCCTGCCGCCCGGCGGCGGCGTTGCCGGCGAATTCCGGCCCCTGCACCACGACGAAATCGGTAAACCCTTCGCGCGCCAGCTTCCACGCGCACGACAGGCCGGCCACGCCCGCGCCCAGGATGACGACCTGGTGCCGAAGGTGCGCGGTGGCGGCCGGCACGGCAGCGCCGTCGCGCAGCGCGTGGCCCGCCTGCATGCCGGGGTAAGCCACGTTTGCCGGGGTCTCGACGATGCGCTGGCGGTAGTAGCCCGCGGTGCCGGCCACCGCCGCCGTGGCCGCGCCCAGAAGAAAGCTGCGGCGGCGCATCAGCGGATGACCTTGCGCCAGTCCTCGTCGAAATAGCGCACCAGCGACTGCTCGTTCAGGCGGTTGGGCGGCATCTCCAGCGCGGGCATGTCGGCCGGGAAGTGAAAGAGTTCACGCGTGGTTGCCGGGTCCAGGTAGCGCGTGGGCACGGTGATCTTGTCCGGCGGCGTGTAGTCGCGGCGCTTGCTGGCCAGGATGAAGCCCCAATCGCCAAACGAGGGCACGTAGGTGTGATACGGCCAGGTGTTCAAGCCCGCTTCCTTCAGCGTGGCGTTCACGCTCCAGAACGAACGCGGCGCGAAGTAGGGCGAGGTGGACTGGATCACCATGTAGCCGTTTTCCGCCAGGTGGCGCGCCATCAGGTGATAGACGGGCACGGAATACAGGCGGCCCAGGCCGAAGTTGGACGGGTCGGGAAAGTCCACCACGATGAAGTCGTAGACCTCGGCATGGGTTTCCAGCCAGCGGCCGGCGTCGTCGTTGATGACGGTGACGCGCGGGTCTTTCAGCGCGCCCTGGTTCAACGCAACCAGGGGATCGGACCGCGAGAACAGCCCGGTCATGGCCGGGTCCAGGTCCACCAGCGTGATGTGTTCAATGTGCTTGTACTTAAGGATTTCGCGCACCGCCAAGCCATCGCCGCCGCCCAGCACCAAGACGTTGCGCGCCCAGGGCAGCGTTTGCAGCCCGGGATGCACCAGCGATTCGTGATAGCGGTGTTCGTCGCGCGACGAGAATTGCAGGTTGTTGTTGATGTACAGGCGCAGGTCGTCATGCCAGCGCGTCACCACCAGGCGCTGGTACGGCGTGGTTTCGGCGTGCACCACGTCATCGCCGTACAAGCCCTTTTCGGCCCAGGCCGTCATCGCGGTGGAATAGATGAAGCCCAGCGCCAGAAAGCCGATCACGACGCAGGCGCGTATGGCTTTTTCGCCGGGGCGGCGCACTTCGGCGCGAAACAGCCACGTGGTCCACAAGGCCACGCTGGCGTTCAGGATGCCGAACAGGAAACTGGTGCGCAGCAGGCCCAGCTTGGGCGCCAGCAGCAGCGGAAAGATCAGCGACACCGCCAGCGCGCCCAGATAGTCGAACGTCAACACGCGGCTGACGATCTCGCGGAATTCGGTCTTGCGCTGATTGAACACGCGCATTACCAGCGGGATCTCCATGCCCACCATCAAGCCGATGACAAAGACGCCCACATACAGCGCCGCCCGAAAGGGGGCGGACAGCCAGGCAAACACCAGGAACAGCACGGCGGCCGAGACGCCGCCCAGCAACGCCACCAGCAGTTCGACGTCGATGAACCGATTCAAAACGTCTTCGTCTCTTACATATTTTGACAACCACGAACCGATGCCCATGGCGAACAAATAGCAGCCGATAACGGAGGAGAACTGAAGGATCGAATCGCCCAGTAAATAGCTGGCCAGCGCGCTGCTGATGAGCTCATAGCCCAAGCCGCAGGAAGCAACGATCAATACCGATAGGATGAGAACGCGGTCGCGCATTGGGGTGTCCGGGGCGAAAAATGCGTTCGCAGTATATCGAACGCCGCGTATATACTGCGCGCAATTAGGAGGGTGGCAATGGGAGAAGCGATGCATCCGGCGGTGACCTATCTGATCTATATCGTCTCGGCGCTGGTCATGCTGGGCGTTTTCACGGCGGTCTATACCGCCGTGACCCGCTACAAGGAATTCGACCTGATCCGCGAAGGCAATATCGCCGCCGTGCTGTCCTATGGCGGTGCGTTGGTGGGCTTCAGCCTGACCTTGTGTTCCAGCATCGCGGTGCATGCCAGCTTCGTGATGTTCCTGGTGTGGGGCGTGGCCGCCATGCTGGTGCAGATCGTCGTTTATGTCGTGGTCAACAAGGCCATTGCCGGCATGAACGAGGCCATCGAACAAAACAATATCGCCATGGGCGGCCTGATCGGTTCGATCTCGCTGGCCGCCGGCATCGTGAACGCGGGCTGCCTGACCTGAGGGCAAACGCGCGCAATCCCACCTGACACGGGAGGACCTATGAGTCTCGGTTCCTTTATTCGCAAGCAGTTCATCGACATCCTGCAATGGAACGAAGATCGCGACGGCGTGCTCGCCTGGCGCCATCCGATGCAGGACTTCGAAATCCAGTACGGCGCCAGCCTGACGGTGCGTGAATCGCAGATGGCGGTGTTCGTCAATGAAGGCAAGGTGGCCGATGTGTTCGGCCCCGGCATGTACAAGCTGACGACGCAGACGCTGCCGATCCTGACGTACCTGAAGAACTGGGACAAGCTGTTCGAGTCGCCCTTCAAGTCGGACGTGATCTTTTTCAGCACGCGCCTGCAACTGGGGCGGCGTTGGGGCACGGCGCAGCCGGTGACGCTGCGCGACAGCGAGTTCGGCATGGTGCGGCTGCGCGCGTTTGGCGTGTATTCGTACCAGATCTCGGACCCGGCCAAGTTCTATCGCGAAATCAGCGGCACGCGCGACGAATACACGGTCGACGACCTGGAATTGCAGCTGCGCAACATGGTGGTGGCTGCCATGACGACGGCGCTGGGCGGCTCCAAGGTGCCGTTTCTGGATATCGCCGGCAACCAGGGCTTGATGTCGCAAAGCATCAGCGAGGCGCTGGCGCCGGTGTTCGACCGCTATGGCGTCAAGCTGGACAACTTCACCGTTGAAAACGTGTCGCTGCCCGAAGAGCTGCAAAAGGCGCTGGACACGCGTATTTCCATGGGCATGGCGGGGGACCTGGGCAAATTCACCCAGTACCAGACGGCCACGTCGATTCCGCTGGCCGCGCAGAACGAAGGCGGCATCGCCGGCATCGGCGCGGGCCTGGCGGCCGGCGCGGCGCTGGGGCAGACGATGGCCGCGGGCTTGGGCGTCGGGCAAGCCGGGCAAGCCGGGCAAGCCGGGCAGCCTGCGCAACCCGCACAGCCGGCTCAGCCTGCGCCTGCGGCGGCCGGCGCCGACCCGGTCGCGCGCTTGCAACAGCTGAAAGACCTGCTGGATAAAGGGCTGATCACCGCCGCCGATTACGACACGGCCAAGGCCGAAGTGCTGAAGAAACTTACCAGCTAAGGTCCCATGCAGCAGGTTCTGTGTCCGCAGTGCGGCGCCCCGGTCAAGTTCACGTCCACCGCTTCCGTCATGGCAGTCTGCGGCGCATGCCGCAGCACCTTGCTCAAAGACGCCGACTCGGTCAAGCGCATCGGCGAAATGGCCGACGTGCTGGAAGATTATTCGCCCCTGTGCCTGGGCGCGGCGGGCAAGGCCGACGGCAAGCGGTTCGACGTGATCGGCCGCATCCAGCTGCGCTATGACGACGGCTTCTGGAACGAGTGGTACGTGTGGTTCGACGATGGCGCCGATGGCTGGCTGTCGGACGCGTCGGGCCAGTACGCGCTGACCCGGCGGCGTGGCGTCAAGTCGGTACAGGGCATGCCCGCGTTTGCGGACATCGCGCCGGGCGATGAGCTGAAACTGGACGGACAGCGGTTCATCGCCTCGGACGTGCGCCGGGCGCGGGCCAGTGGCGCGCAGGGCGAATTGCCCTTCGTGCCGGGCGACGGCTGGGACGCCAAGGTGGCTGATTTCCGCAGCCTGGACGCGTTCCTCACGCTGGATTTTTCAGACGGCCCTGAGCCCGAGTTGTACATCGGCAAGGCCTTTGACCTGTCCGCCATGCAGGCGGCCACGTTGCGCAGCAACGAACAAGTGCAAGAGACGGCCGGCCGTTATCGCGGCCAGATCAAGGCGCTGGCCTGCCCCAACTGCGGGGCGCCGATCAGCTTCGTGGCGGCGATGGCGACGACCGTGGTGTGCCCGTCATGCGCGGCGACCGTCGACTGTTCCGGGCCCACCGCCGAAGTCATCGAGAAGGCGCGCAAGGTCAAGTCCATCAAGACCACCTTGTCGCTGGGCGCGGTGGCCAAGATCGACGGCGCCAGCTACACCCTGATCGGCCTGATGAAATGCGCCGACCGCGATCCCGAAGAGCCGTCCGACTGGATCGAATACCTGCTGTTCAATCCGGCCAAGGGCTTTATCTGGCTGGTGGAAACGGACGAGGGCTGGGAACGCGTGCAGGTGTGCGACACCTGGCCCAGCCCGAACAACGCCACCAGCGTGCGCTGGCGTTCGAAGCTGTACCAGAAGCTGTACGACTACACCTCGCAGGTCGAGATGCCGCTGGGCGCGTTCAACTGGCGCGTCAAGGCGGGCGACACCACGCACATCACCGACTACAAGGCCGGCACGCTCAAGCTCACGCGCGAACGCAGCGAATCGGAATTGGGCTGGTCGGCATCGTCGCCCGTGGCCCCGGCGCAGCTGGCGCAGTGGTTCGACGACCCCAAGCTGGCCGCGCAAAAAGCGCTGCCGAGGGCAGGCAAAAGTGGCGGCTATGGCAAATGGGCCTGGATCGCGACGATCGGCATGGTGTTCTTGAATTTGAGCAATATCCTGGGCGGCCGCTTTATCCCGATCCTGATCGGGCTGGCGTTCTTGTGGTTACCCGCCAAGATGGCGGACAAGCTTTCCGAAGGGGACGACTAGGACCATGGGCAAGTTTATCTATGGCGTGTATGCCCTGGTGGTCGTGCTGGCGGCCACGGGCTTCAATTCCCCCGGCGTGCGCATGGTGGGCGGCGGCGGGGGTAGCAGCAGCAGTTGGGGCGGCAGTTCATCCGGCAGTTCGGGCTGGTCTTCGGGCGGGTCGCACAAGTGACCGTGCATGATTGCGCCGGCCGTCATGTGCTGGCCGACTTTCGCGGGGTGCCGGCCCATCGCCTGACCGACGCCGTGGCGCTGGAAGCGCAGCTGATCGCGGCGGCGCGGGCCGCCGGCGCGCACGTGCTGAGCGCGCACTTCCATCTTTTTGGCGAAGGCTCGGGCGTGACCGGCGTGGTCATGCTGAGCGAATCGCACATCAGCATTCATTCCTGGCCCGAGCACGGGTTCGCGGCGCTGGACATCTTCATGTGCGGCGCGGCGCAGCCCGAGCTGGCGCTGGCCAGCCTGCGCGACGCGCTGGCGCCCGCCTCGGTCAACGTTACGACGGTCGCGCGGGGCTGATCCCGCTTTTTCCCTGGGTTTGATCTGGCGCAGAACGCGCGGGATGGCAAATTGACGGGCGTTATATACCTCTATATATTTCGTTACCGACGGGGCCCTGTTATCGGCCCCATTTCCAAGGAAGACCATGTCTTGCAAACGTCCGATGCTGGCGCTGACGCTGGCGATTTCCGCGCTGTGGGGTGCAGGCGCCCAGGCCGCCGATCTGGTCGTGTCCGCCGCGGCCAGCCTGACCAACGCGTTCAAGGACGTGGCGCAAGGCTATGAAAAGGAACACCCCGGCACCCATGTCGTGCTGAATTTCGGCGCGTCCGACGTGCTGTTGCAGCAGATTGTGAAGGGCGCTCCCGCCGATGTGTTCGCGTCAGCGGACCAAAAGGCGATGGACAAGGCGGTGGAGGAAAAGGCCGTGCGACGCGATTCGCGCGTGGACTTCGCCGCCAACCAGATCGTGCTGATCGTGCCGGCCGACAGCAAGGCCAACATCACGTCGCTGAACGACCTGACGCGCGCGGACGTCAAGCGCATTGCCTACGGCAACCCGGCGTCGGTGCCGGTGGGGCGCTACACGCAGGGCGCGCTGGAAGCGGCCGGCTTGTGGACCGCCGTGCAGGCCAAGAGCGTGCTGGCGCAGAACGTGCGCCAAAGCCTGGACTATGTCTCGCGCGGCGAGGTCGATGCCGGCTTCGTGTTCGCCACCGACGCCGCCATCATGCCCGACAAGGTCAAGGTAGCGCTGCGCGTGCCGTCGCAAACGCCCGTCACCTATCCCATTGCGGTGACCGCGCGCGAGGCCGCTGCCCAGGAAGCCCAGCGTTTCGTGGCCTATGTGCTGTCGCCCGCCGGGCAGGCCATCCTGGCGCGCTACGGCTTTCAACAGCCCTGAGCCTGGGTGATGGCGGCCGCCGATGACTGATCCCGTCTGGGTCCCGCTGCTGCTGTCGCTGAAGGTTGCGGGCTGGGCCACGCTGCTGGCGACGCTGGCCGGCACCGGCGCGGCCTATGGGCTGTCGCGCTGGCGCTGGCCGGGGCGCGATGTGCTGGACGCGCTGCTGACCTTGCCGCTGGTGCTGCCGCCCACCGTGCTGGGCTATTACCTGCTGGTGTTGCTGGGCCGTCGCGGCATCATCGGCGAAACGCTGGCCAAGTGGAATATCGAACTGGTCTTCACCTGGCAGGGCGCGGTGATTGCCGCGTCCATCGTGGCGTTTCCGCTGGTGTTCAAGTCGGCGCGGGCGGCGTTCGACAACGTGGACGCGCAGCTTGAAAACGCCGCCCGGGTGTTGGGCGTGGGCGAAATCGGCGTGTTTTTCCGCGTGACGCTTCCCTTGGCGGCGCGCAGCATCCTGGCCGGCGTACTGCTGGCTTTTGCCCGTGCCCTGGGCGAATTCGGCGCCACGCTGATGATCGCGGGCAATCTGCCGGGCCGTACCCAGACGCTGTCGGTGGCCATCTACGAAGCGGTGCAGGCGGGCGATGACCGTACCGCCAACCTATTGGTGCTGGTCACGTCCATCACCTGCGTGGTGGTGCTGGTGGTGGCGGGCAAGCTGGTGCCCAAGGGTGCCCGGGCGCGCGACGGAGGCAGCCGATGAGCGTCAGCATCCAGGTGAAAAAACGCATGGTGTCGGGCGACCGGCATTTTGAGCTGGACGCCGCCTTCACGTCGTCGTCCAAGCGCATTGCCTTGTTCGGGCCATCGGGCGCGGGCAAGAGCCTGACGCTGCGCGCCGTGGCGGGGCTGCTGCGTCCGGATGCCGGGCGCATCGAGATCAATGGGCGCGTGCTGTTCGATGCGCAGGCGGGCGTGTGCCTGCCCGCCCGTTCGCGGCGGGTGGCGTATCTGTTCCAGGACTACGCGCTGTTTCCGCATCTGACGGTGGCGCAGAACATCGCGTTCGGGCTGCGGCGCGGCTGGCGCAATCCGCCTCGGCGCCAAGTGCTGCCCGAGGCGCGGCGCTGGGTGGATGCGTTCGAACTGGGCGCCATCGTCGGCAGCTATCCCGGCGAGATCTCCGGCGGGCAGAAGCAGCGCGTGGCGCTGGCTCGGGCGCTGATGCTGCAACCGGACATCCTGCTGCTGGACGAACCCTTTTCAGCGCTGGATTCGCAACTGCGCGGCCGCATGCGCCAGGAATTGAATGCCTTGCAGCGTCAACTGGATGTGCCGATGCTGCTGATCACGCACGACCCCGCCGATGTCGACGCGCTGGCCGACGAGGTCTTCGAAGTGCGCGACGGCAGGGTGGGCCGCCGCCGGGATGACGTGGGCGTGTAGGCGGAGTGCAGGGAATGGCGCAGGGAATGGCGCAGCGAATGGCGCAGCGAATGGCGCAGCGAATGGCGCGGGAACAATACAGGGCGGAGTGGACCGCTTCAGTCCAGCACGCCCAGGATCACGCTGGAAGCCTTGAAGATGGCCACGGCCGGCGCGCCCGTTTCCAGCCCGAGCTCTTGCGCGCTGTCGTTGGTCACGATGGCCACCAGCGTGGCGCCGCCTTCCATGCCGATCAGTATTTCGCTGTTGACCGCGCCGGGGCGGATAGCCGTGATGTGGCCTTGCAGCTGGTTGCGCGCCGATAGCCGCAAGCCGGGGCCCGGCGCGCCCACGATGACGGTCGACGCCTTCACCAGCGCAATCGCTTCCTTGCCCGGCGCCAGGCCAAGTTCGGCGGTGCTGTCGCGGGTGATGGTGGCGGTGATGAGGTGGCCGCCCGCGATGCGCAGCTGCACTTCGTCGTTCACGGCGCCGGTGCGGATATCGGTCACCGTGCCCAGGAACTTGTTGCGTGCGCTGGTCTTCAACATGAAGCGCCTCATCAGGTCGATGTCGCCGCTGGCGTCCAGGCCGGCGCGCGTCAGGTTGTCCATGAACTTCTGGTGTTCGGCCTCGAGCGCGCGAAACGTCATGATGAGGCGGCGCGCGCGGTCGGTCAGTTGCGTGCCGCCACCGCCTTTGCCGCCCGCCGCCCGCAGCACCAGGGGTTCGCCCGCCAGGTTGTTCATGGCGTCGATGGCGTCCCAGGCGCCCTTGTAGCTCATGCCCACGGCGCGCGCGGCGGCCGTGATCGAGCCGGTGGCGTCGATTTGCGCCAGCAGGTCTATGCGGTTTTTTCCGCCCCAGGTCTGGGCGCCGGAACGAAACCAGATCGAGCCGTCAAGTTCCAACATGGGCAGGGGGTACGGTTCAGGGGTTGGGTCGGGGTCAAGGTCAAAAGCGAGCCAAGAGTGTAATGGACGATGTCCAAACTACGTGGCCCGACCTGGCGGCCGATCAGCCGCGACAGGGCAGAAGCCGGCACGTGATGCGAATGAGATTCTGTTGAAAGTTTACGGGCTTCGCGGCACTATGGCGTGGCCCAGTGCTCTTGGAGACATCGACATGAAAGCGATTCAAGCGGTGAAATGGTTGGCGGCGGGTTCCGTGACTGGCTTGCTCGCGGCTTGCGCCTCGGGGCCAACGATCAAAGGCGATTACGATCATCAAGCCAATTTCGCGCAGTATCAGACCTTCGGTTTCATGAGCCCCCTGGGCACCGACAAAGCCGGCTACAGCAGCCTGCTGACCGAGCGCCTGAAGGACGCCACACGCGGCCAGATGGAAATGCGGGGCTACACCTACACCCCGTCCAATCCCGACCTTCTGGTCAACTTCAGCGCCAAGCTCCAGCAAAAAACCCAAGTCACGCCCGCGGCGCCGCCCATGGGCCCGTACTATGGCTATCGCTCCGGCTTTTACGGCGGTTGGCCCGGCTACGGCTGGGGCGACGACGTGTACCAATACACCGAAGGCACGCTGAACATCGACCTGGTGGACGCGCGCCGCAAGCAACTGGTGTGGGAAGGCGTGGCCGTGGGCGAAGTGCAGAATCCCGACAGCGCCAACACGCCGCAGAGCGTGGACAAGGCCGTGGCGCAGATCTTCGCCAAGTATCCGTTCCGCGCAGGCGTGGCCGCGCCGCAGTTGCCGGACAAAAGCAAACCCTGACCCGAGGTAGCCGCATGACCGCTCGTCGCAACGCCCCAACCCAAGACACCGGCGATACGCCACCCTACGAAACCGTCGCGCTGGTGTTGCAAGGGGGCGGGGCGCTGGGGTCCTATCAGGCAGGCGTCTACCAGGGCTTGCACGAGGCGGGCATCCGGCCCAACTGGATATCCGGCATTTCCATCGGGTCGATCAACGCGGCCATCATCGCGGGCTCTCGCGAAGACGAGCGGGTGGATCGCCTGCGCGGCTTCTGGGAAGCCATCTGCCGGCCTGCCGGCTTTGCCTCAGTGCCCTGGGGCGACACGCTGGCGGGCATGTTCGAAGGCATCCCCTTTGGCTTCGGGTCGCCTGCCATGAACGGCCAGCTGTCTGCCTTCCAGGCGCTGTTCTCGGGCCAGCCCGGTTTTTTCAAACCGCGTTTTCCGCCGCCTTACTGGGCCAGCGGCCGGGGCGCGGCCTCCACCAGTTTCTACGACACCACGCCGCTGGCCGCCACGTTGCGCCAGTTTGTGGACTTTGACGTGCTTAACAGTGGGGCCGTGCGCGCCAGCTTCGGCGTGGTCAATGTGCAGTCGGGCAACTTCGCTTATTTCGACAGCCTGAAAGACACGCTGCGGCCCGAGCACATCATGGCGTCCGGCGCCTTGCCACCGGGCTTTCCGTCGGTGGAAATCGATGGCGAACACTATTGGGATGGCGGTGTCGTGTCCAACACGCCGCTGGCGCAGGTGCTGACCACCGACAACATGCGCGACACACTGGCCTTCCAGGTAGACCTGTGGCCCGCGCGGGGGGCGCTGCCGACGTCGCTGGAAGAAGTGGCCGAACGGCAGAAAGACATCCAGTATTCCAGCCGCACGCGCCTGGTCACCGACCAGCTGCGGCGCGTGCTGAAGTTGCGCCACGGATTGCAGCGGCTGCTTGAGCGCATGCCCGAGTCCGAGCGCAATGCCCCGGATCTGGCCGACATCCGCAAGCTGTCGCATACGCCGGCCACCAACATCATCAACCTGATCTACGAATCCAAGCATCGGGAACGCTATTCCAAGGACTATGAATTCGGCACCGAGGCCATGCGCGAACACTGGGAATCCGGCTTGGCGGATATCCGCCAGACGCTAGCGAAGCCCGGCATTCTGGCCCGCCCGACCGAAGACAGTTGCTTCGTGACGCACGATATCCACCGCAACGGCAAGCACCCTTCATGAGCATTTGCATAGGACTGGTCTGATATTCAGGCCAAACCCGTATCAAGAGCGCGTCATCAGGCCGTAACGCCGGTAGTCTCCCAGAACCACCAGCAACCCAGTTCCGGGAGCCGGCCGCGCCGCCGTTGGCCAAGCCGCCCCGGTGGAGACATGTGATGACTGCTTTCGATGCTCTTGCCCCCCATGGTCCGCAACCGCCGGATGCCGCCCGACTGCCCCACGCCGACGAGCCGACGTTCTCAAGCGGCGATCAGGTCGACGGTTGGTGGAGCCTGCTTTACCGAGGGTGGACATTGTTGGCACCCAGCGGCGCGCGTATCGACCTGACCGAAATCGAACGTGCGTGCTTTTTGTGCCTGCTGCGCAACCCCAATCGCGAGCTGCTGCGCCAAGAGCTGATGGCCACGCGCGCCAGCACCAATCTGCGCACGTTGAATGTGGCAATTTGCCGACTGCGCAGCAAAGTTCTGCGCGCGGGAATCCGCTTGCCGCTGCATACTGTGCACGGCGTGGGCTATGTATTCCTGGGCAATCTCCGAGAGCTTTCCACTCTCTGAGGCTGTTGCGCAATGTCTCTCCCGCGCATCGTTTGAGCGGCTGAAAATACGTGTAATCCCCAATAACTGAGTTACATTATTGGGCTATTCACGTGCCATGACTGACGTTAGGCATTATCTGATCGCTTTGTTGGTTCGGTTCACTACGCTACGCGGGGGTTTCAATGCGGTTTTCGCCTAAACGTGTTTCAGGTCTGGCAGTTTCCGGTGGCATCCTCGCGCTGATATTGGCCGGGTGCGGCGAGAAGCCCCAGATGAACCCTGGCATGCCTCAAGTCAGCGTCATCACCGTACAGCCGGAGCGCGCGCCCATCGTCTCGGAACTGCCCGGCCGCGTGGATGCCGTGCGCGACGCCCAGATCCGCTCGCGCGTGACCGGCATCGTGCAGAAGATCACCTTCGAGCAAGGTGGCGACGTCAAGGAAAACCAACTGCTGTTCAAGATCGATCCGGCGCCGTACAAGGCCGCCTACGATCAGGCGACGGCGCAGCTGAAGCAGGCACAGGCGAATCTGTTCAGCGCCAAGCTGCTGGCCGACCGCTACGCGCCGCTGGTCAAGGCTAACGCCGTCAGCAAGCAGGAATACGACAACGCGGTGGCCTCGTTCCGCCAGGCCGACGCCGCGGTCGCCGCCGCCAAGGCCGCGCAGGACAACGCCAAGATCAACCTGGGTTACACCGACGTCACCTCGCCCATCACGGGCCGCATCGGCAAGCCGCTGGTGACCGAGGGCGCGCTGGTGGAATCCACGTCGGCCACGCAGATGGCCACCGTGCAGCAGCTGGACCCGGTCTACGTGGACTTCACCCAGTCCACCGCCGAACTGGCCACGCTGCGCCGCGCGTTTGCCAGCGGCCAGTTGCAGCAGGTGGGTAAAGACACCGCGCGCGCCACGGTCGTGCTGGAAGACGGTTCGGAATACCAGCACGCCGGCAAGCTGCTGTTCACCGGCATCACCGTGGACCCGTCCACGGGCCAGGTGAACCTGCGCGCCGAAGTGCCCAACCCCGACGGCATCCTGTTGCCCGGCATGTACGTGCGGGTGCGGCTGGAGCAGGGCGTTGACGACAAGGCGCTGGTCGTGCCGCAGCAGGCGCTGCAACGCACCGCCGACGGGTCGCAAAGCCTGATGCTGGTCAAGGACAACAAGATTCAGCAGTTGCCCGTCACGACCGGCGGCGCCATCAAGAACAACTGGCTGATCACCAGCGGCCTGAAGGCCGGCGACGTGGTCGTGGTTGAAGGCTTCCAGAAGATCCGTCCGGGGGCGCCCGTGCAGGTCAGCCAATGGACCAAGAACGGGGCCGCCGCCAAAGACGGCCAGGCGCCGGCGCAGCCCGGCGC
>NZ_JCBAMR010000034.1:0-64749 GCF_059760425.1 Achromobacter sp. RT286_PF | reverse complement strand
GCGCTCCCACGGCCGCCGCCGCACGCGATGCACGCGCCTATCGCATCGCCGCCGGCACGCTGGCCGACGCGCTGCCGCGCTTTGCCGACAGCGCGGGTGTGACGGTGCTGTTCGATGCCGCGCTGGTGGGACAACGCCGCACGTCGGGGCTGACGGGGACCTACACCGTGGCGGACGGCTTTGCGCGCCTGCTGGACGGCAGCGGCCTGGCCGTACAGGAACGCAGCCGCAACGTGTTCGTGCTGCAAGCGGCCATGCCCGGCATCACACAGCTGGCGCCCGTCAAGGTAGAAGGCGAGGGCGCGGTCGCCACGCCCGCCTGGGAAACCAGCACCGACCGCAAGCGCATGGACGAGCTGCAAATCAAAAACTGGAGCGACCTGGGCAAACGCGCCGAACCGGGCGTGAGCTTTAACCGGTCCAACAACAGCATCAACATTCGCGGCCTGGATCAAGACCGGGTACTGACCCGCGTGGACGGCATCCGCCTGCCCTGGCTGGACGACGGCGCGCGCGGCGTGAAGGGCGGGCTGGAAGCGGTGGACTTCAACAGCCTGTCGCGCCTGGACATCGTGCGCGGCGCGGACGCCAGCGCGGGCGGCTCCGGCGCCATCTCGGGCATTGCCGACCTACGCACGCTGGACCCCTCCGACCTGTTGACGGACGGCAAGACCTTTGGCGCACTGGCCAAGACCGACTACGACTCCGCCGATTCCAGCTGGGGCGCCAACGCCGCGCTGGCCGGCCAGATCCACAGCAACACGTTCTGGCTGGTGCAGGCCGGCGTGCGCAACGGCCATGCCTTGGACAACCGGGGCGACGTGGGCGGCTACGGCCCCAATCGCAGCGAACCCAGCCCTGAAGACTACGACCAGCGCAGCTTCCTTTTGAAGCTGCAACAACGCGTCGAAGGCGGCCACCGCTTCGGCCTGACCGGCGAAACCTTCAAGCGCAAGGCCGACATCGACAACATGTTCGAACAGGGGGCGGGCACCAGTTATCTGTACGGCGAGAACAGCACAAAGAAAGAGACCGAGCGCGAGCGCGTGTCGTTCGACTATTCGTACCAGGCGCCCGGCGCAGGCGGCCTGATCGATTCGGCCACCGCCGTCGTCTACTGGCAGCGCGTGCGGCTGGACAATTCGCTGGACGGCATGCGCAGCGTGGATTCCCGCGCGCGCATCATCCCGGGCGACCCGTTCCGCTACGGCTTTCCCAGCGGCCCATACGGGCGCAGCAATTCCATCCAGCAGACGCTCTTTGGCGTGAACGGCGAATTGACCAAGCGGCTGGCCGGCACGTCCGTGTCGCAGCTATGGACCATGGGCGGCGAGTGGTACGGCAACAAGACCGAGCAGAATTCCAGCGGCTACGACAATTGCCCGGCCATACGCCCCGGGTTGCCCGCGCCGTTCGGCCCGCGTTCGTGCGACATGCTGCACACCAACCAGGCCGACGTGCCGCAGTCCAAGGGCAACCAATGGGCGCTGTGGGTGCAGGACGAATTCAGCTTTGCCGACGGCCGCTACACCGTCATGCCGGCCCTGCGCTACGACCACTACGAACAAAAGCCGCAATCCACCGACAGCTACGCCAGCAACCCGAACGCGGCCGCGCTGCCGCCGTCCAACAGCGGCAGCCGCTTCTCGCCCAAGCTGCTGGGCACATGGAAGGCCCGGGACGACCTGAGCCTGTACGCGCAGTACGCCTACGGCTTCAAGGCGCCCAGCGCCAGCCAGCTCTATACCAACTACGGCGGCCCCGGCACCTACTTGCGCGTGGGCAATCCGTACCTGAAACCCGAAACCAGCAAGGGCTGGGAACTGGGCGCCAAGATCGGTTCCGACGACCTGGGCGGTGCGGTATCGTTCTTTGATAATCGTTACCAGAACTTCATCGATACCAATCAGCCGCTGGACGCCAGCTCGCCGCAATGGCAAACCGGTTGGGCAGGGCAGTATCCGCTGGGCGTGACCGGCAACGTCAACCGGGGCAAGGTGCGCATCTATGGCGCCGAAGCCAGCGCGCACTGGAAGTTCTCGCCGGGCTGGCGCACCTGGGGCTCGCTGGCCTGGGCCGTGGGCAAGGACGAAGGCACGGGCCAGTATCTGAACTCGGTCGCGCCGTTAAAGGCCATTCTGGGCGTGGGCTACGGACGCGACGTATGGGGCGTGGACGCCATGCTGACTACCGCGCTCAAGCGCGACAAGGTCGAATACCCCGAGGCATCGGCCACCACCCCCAACGCCGACTTCCAGGCGCCGGGCTATGGTGTGGTGGACTTGATGGGTTACTGGCGGCCCACCGCCGTCAAGGGATTGCAGGTGCAGGCTGGCGTGTTCAACCTGTTCGACAAGAAGTATTGGGAAGCCATCAACGTGCCGACCGCCGGGTCGCTGGCCTTGCCGCGCACGGTGGACTGGTACACCGAACCCCGACGCAGCGTGCGCGTGTCCCTGACGTACCAGTATTGATATTGATCACGCGTCGCCGCCGGGCATCCGCCGGGCGGCGGCGCTAAACGGAACCCTTGGGCTGGAGGCCTACGATGACGAATCAAGATTTCACGACCCGCGCCGACGAGCTGCGCGCCCGCAACGAAGCCCTGTCCGCCACGCAACCGAAGCTGCGCGCGCGCAATCTGGCACAGGCGCTGAATGTGTCCGAGGCCGAATGGATTGCCGCCGGCTGTGGCGGCGTTCAATCCACCGCGCTGCATGGTTCACCGCAAGAGATCTTTCGCGAACTGGGCACACTGGGCGAAGTGATGGCATTGACGCGCAACGACTGGTGCGTGCACGAACGCCACGGCGAATACCTGGACATTCAGGCCGACGGCCCGGTGGGTCTGGTGTTGGGGCCCGACATCGACTTGCGCGTGTTCTTTACCGCCTGGAAATCGGCCTGGGCCGTTCAGCAGGATGGCCGCCACAGCCTGCAATTCTTCGACGGCGCGGGCGTGGCGGTGCACAAGGTGTATCGCACCGACGCCACCAATGCCGCGGCCTATGACGCGCTGGTCGCCAAATTCGCGGGCCAGGCGCAATGGCCCGACACGCAAGCCTATGCGCCCGCCACCGACGCCGCTCAGGTCGACGACGCGGCCGCCTTCCGGCAAGCCTGGCTGGCCATGCAGGACACGCACGAATTCTTCCCCTTGCTGCGCAAGTTCAAGGTGACGCGGCTGGCGGCGTTGGCGGCGGTGGGTGAAGACCTGGCGCAGCCGGTACCGGCCGAATCCGTGGAACGCATGTTGCAGTCGGCGGCGGAGTCGGCGCTGCCCATCATGTGCTTTGTGGGCAACCGCGGCATGATCCAGATCCATACCGGCCCGGTGCGGGAATTGCGCCGCACGGGCCCTTGGTACAACGTGCTGGATCCGAAGTTCAACCTGCACCTGGACACCACCGCCATCGCCTCGGCATGGGTGGTGAACAAGCCGACCTCCGATGGGTGGGTCACGTCGCTGGAGGTCTATGCCGACACGGGTGACCTGATCGTGCAGTTCTTCGGTGAACGCAAGCCCGGCAAGCCGGAGCTGGCCGGCTGGCGCGAATTGCTGGTCGGCCTGTGCGATGCGCCGCTGGCGGTCTGAGGACGTGCGATGAAAAAAGGGTCGGCAATCGCCATGCCAAAGGCAATGGCAAAGGCATTGGCAAAAGCAAAGGCAAAAGCAAAAGCATTGGCAAGGGCTGTGGCGGTGACGATGGCATTGGGCTGCGGCGCAGCGGCCGGCGTGCACGCCGCTGAACCCAGCCGCGTGGTAAGCCTGGGCGGCAGCGTCACCGAAATCGTCTATGGCCTGGGCGAGGGCGACCGGCTGGTGGGGGACGACCTGTCCAGCCTGTACCCCGAAGCCGCCACGCGCTTGCCGCGCGTGGGCTATTACCGCGCCGTGCCGGTGGAAGGCGTGCTGTCGCTCAAACCCGACCTGGTGCTGGCCTCGGAACAGGCCGGGCCGCCCGACGCGCTCAAGCGTCTGGCGGGCGTGGGGGTGCGCGTCGTTACGGTGCCGGATGCGCCGTCGGTGGATTCACTGAAGGCGCGCATCCGCGCCGTGGCCGACGCGCTGGGCGTGGCGCCGGCCGGCGAACGCATGGTGGACAAGGTCACGCAGGAACTCGCGCGTGCCCAGGCCATTGCCCCCACGCGGGCGCGCGCGCTGTTGCTGATGAACCGCACGGGCACGCCTCAGGGCGCGGGCCGCGACACCGCTGCCAATGAAGTCATGCAGCTGGCCGGCCTGACCAATGTGCTGCATGACCAGCAGGGCTACAAGCCCCTCTCGGCCGAGGCCATCGGCGCGTTGGCGCCTGACCTTATCGTGGTGACGCAAGCGTCGCTGGAGGCCACCGGCGGCATGGACAAGTTCCTGGCGCAGCCGGGCGTTGCCGGCTCGCCGGCGGCCGCCAAGCGTCGCGTGGTGGTCATGGACGACCTGCTGATCCTGGGCATGGGGCCGCGCCTGCCGCTGGCGTTGACTCAGCTTAAACAAGAGGTGGCCGATGTCATGGCGCGTTAGCGCGCCGACGGCCTTGGCGCTGCTGGCCCTGGCCTTGCTGCTGGCCGTGCTGGGCGCGACGGCGCACGGCGCCGTGACGATCCCGCTACGCGAATTGCCCGCGCTGCTGTGGGGCACACCCACGCCCGAGAATGCCCTGTGGCGCAACGTGCTGATCGACATCCGCTTGCCGCGCGTGCTGTTCGCGGTGGTGACGGGGGCGGGGCTGGCGATAGCGGGTGCGGCCATGCAGGCCTTGTTTCGCAACCCCTTGGCGGAACCGGGCCTGATCGGTATTTCGGCGGGCGGCGCGCTAGGCGCCGTTGCCGCCATCGTGCTGACCTCGGGCGGGTTCTGGGTCACCGCGCCGTCCGCCTTCGTGGGCAGCCTGCTGGCGACGATGTGCGCGTATGCCGTTGGCCGGCGCGTGCCCGGCGTGGCGGGCCTGCTGCTGGCCGGCGTGGCGATCACGGCGATGTCGTTCAGTGTGATCGGCCTGTTCACCTTCGTGGCCACCGACGCGCAGCTGCGCGACCTGACCTTCTGGAACATGGGCAGCCTGGGCGGCGCCAACTGGCACGTGCTGGCCTTCCTGGCGCCGTGGGTGCTGCTGATGAGCGCGTGGTTGATTTGCCAGTGGCGCGTGATGAACGCCTTGCTGCTGGGCGAGCGCGAGGCCCAGCATCTGGGCTACGCGCTCAAGCGGGTGCGCGCGCAACTGGTGCTGGCCAGCGCGCTGATTGTCGGGCCGCTGGTGGCGGCTACCGGCACCATCGTCTTCGTCGGGCTGGTGGTGCCGCATCTGGTGCGCATGACGCTGGGCGCCAATCACCGTTGGCTGCTGCCGGCCACCGTGCTGGCCGGTGGCCTGGCCCTGGTGCTGGCCGACTGGATGGCGCGCACCGTCGTCGTGCCGGCCGAACTGCCGATCGGCCTGGTCACGGGCCTGGTCGGCGGCCCCTTCTTCCTGTGGCTGCTGGCGCGCGGCCGGAGGCTGGCATGACATCGCGCACGCAGGTTCCAGTCGGACAGGTGCAGGCCACGCCGACGCCGCTCGCACAGACGCCGCTCGCACAGACGCCGCTCGCACAGACGCCGCTCGCACAGACGCAGGCGGAACCGATGCAGACCACACAGGCGCAGGCTGCAAAGGCGCAGGCTGCAAAGGCGCAGGCTGCAAAGGCGCAGGCTGAACAGACGCAGGCTGCACAGACGAAGGCTGCACAGACGCAACCCGCCCCCCGCACGGCCGGGCACGCCGCGGGCGGACAAGCCCTGGCGGCCCACACGCTGAGCTTGTCTCGCGGCGGCGCACGCATTCTGACCGACGTGTCGCTGGAGGTGCGCCCCGGTGAGGTCGTGGGCTTGCTGGGCGCCAACGGCGCGGGCAAATCCACCTTGCTGGGTGCGCTGGCGGCCGAGCTATCGGCCGATGCCGGCCAGATAACGCTGGACGGCGCGCCGCTTGCCGGCATGGCGCTGGGCAGCCAAGCGCGACGCCGTGCGGTGCTGCCGCAAAAGCCCGGCCTGACCTTCGACCTGGGCGTGCGGGAAGTGGTGGCAATGGGCGCCTACCCGTTCGCTGAACTGGCGCCTGCACAGGTCGATGCGCTGGTGGCCCACGCGCTGGGCCTTGCCGATGTGGCGCATCTGGCCGGCCGCCGCTATCCGGAACTGTCGGGCGGTGAACAGCAGCGCGTGCAATTCGCGCGTGTGCTGGTGCAGTGCCACGCCGCCCGCGCATCCGGCGAGGCACGTTACCTGTTGCTGGACGAACCCACCGCCAGCCTGGACCCGAAGCACCAGGGCGACCTGCTGCGCCGCGCCTGGGAACTGGCGCATGAGGGCAATACAGGTGTCCTGGTGATTCTGCACGACATGAATCTGGCCGCCCGCTGGTGCGACCGCCTGTTGCTGCTTAACGCCGGCCGTGCCATCGCGCAAGGCACCCCCGCCCAGGTGCTGACGGCGGCCAACCTGCACCTGGCCTACGGCATCGACGCCCAGGTGATCGCCCACCCGTTGCAGCCTGACCGACTGCTGGTCCTGACGAGGTAGCGGGCAGGGCGGCGCGCGCCGTTCGGTGCGGTGGCGCGCGGCGGCGCGGGGCCGGTAAAATGGCGGCCGAGGTACACCGCGTCATACACTGCGGGCGTAGACAGCAGTGATAAGCGGCCGTCGTACGCGGCAGTGGTAAGCGGCCGTCGTACGCGGCAGTCGCACCCGGCAGTCGTGCGCGGCAGTCATACCCAGCGTTAACCAAAGCGCCGCTTGATGCAGGCGGCTCTGACGTTCATCCCTATTTTTCATCATCCAACAGGACCCGTGTCATGCCTACTTTTGACGTCGTCTCCGAAGTCGACAAACACGAACTCACCAACGCCATCGATCAGGCCAACCGCGAACTGTCCACCCGCTTCGACTTCAAGGGCAGCGACGCCAAGTTCGAACTGGAAGGCTTTGTCGTCACCCAGGTGGCCTCCAGCGCGTTCCAGCTCAAGCAAATGCTAGACATCCTGCGCGGCCGCCTGTCGGCGCGTGGCATCGACGTGCGCTGCCTGGACGTGGCCGACCCGCTGGAAAACCTGGGCGGCGCCCGCCAGAAGGTCACCATCAAGCAGGGTATCGAACAGCCCGTGGCCAAGAAGCTGATCGCCGCCATCAAGAACGCCAAGCTCAAGGTGGAATCGCAGATCAACGGTGACAAGCTGCGTATCACCGGTAAAAAGCGCGACGACCTGCAATCGGCCATCGCACTGTTGAAGAAGACCGACGTCGACCTGCCCTTGCAGTTCGAAAACTTCCGCGACTAAGCGCCCCGGCCGGCCGCCATGGGGCATTCCAGCGAACTGCAATTGGTGGTTGAGCTGGCCCGTGCAGGCGGCATGTCGGCGGCTGCCCGCCAACTGGATGTGACGCCGGCTGCTGTCAGCAAACGGCTGGCGCAGATCGAAGCGCGGCTGGGCGTGCGCCTGTTCAACCGCAGCACGCGGCGCCTGAGCCTGACGGCCGAAGGCGAGGTCTACCTGGAAAGCGCCCGCCGCATCCTGGGCGAAATCGAAGACCTGGACGCGCTGATCGCCAGCCGGCAGGACACCCCGCGCGGCCGTTTGAAAGTCAACGCGCCGCTGGGCTTTGGCCGCAGCTACATTGCGCCGGCCATCGCGGAATTTTCCAGGCAGTATCCCGACGTGATGTTGCAATTGCAGCTGACCGACAGCCCCGCCGACTTCGTGCAGGACGCGTTCGATGTGGCGGTGCGCTTCGGCGACCTGCCCGACACGCGCTTGATCGCCCGCAAGATCGCGCCCAATCGGCGGCTGGTGTGCGCATCGCCGGCTTACCTGAAAGCGCATGGCGTGCCGCTAACCCCGCACGACCTGACGCGGCACCAGTGCATCGTGCTGCGCCAGAACGAAGACGCCTACAGCCTGTGGCGCTTCACCAAGGGCCGGCGCAGCGAAACCGTGAAGGTGCGGGGCACGTTAAGCAGCAACGATGGGGAAGTCACGCTGACCTGGGGGCTTGCCGGCCTGGGCATCTTGCAGCGCGCCGAATGGGATCTGGCGCGCTACCTGCGCAGCGGCCGGCTGGTGCACGTGCTGGAAGACTACGCGTTGCCGCAAGCCGATATCTACGCCGTGTTCCCCGAACGCCACCACCTGTCCGCCAAGGTCCGCGTCTTTGTGGATTTTTTGGTGGGCTATTTTCAGCGCGATAAACAGGCAGCCTGGTAGGGAAGGATGCGCGGCCCCGCGCAGAAGCAACCAGGTGAGTGGCAAGCGGCAGACTGGACCGACAGCACGCAGCACGCAGCACGCAGCAGACAGCACGCACGCAGCAGACAGCACGCAGCAGACAGCACGCCCCAGACAGCAGGCCGCCCGGTCCTCAACCCGCCGCGCTCAACCCGCCGACCACAGATGCTGCGCGGCATACGCGCGCCATGGCCGCCATGAGTCGGACCGCGCCAGCAACTGCGCGGGCGTGTAGGGCCGCGCTTCCAATTTCTCCAACGCACGGATCAAGCCGATGTCCGCGCTGGGAAACGCATCCGGTTCACGCAACTGGCGCAACGCAATGTACTGCGCCGTCCACTCTCCGATGCCGCGTATTGCGCGCAGCCGCTTGACCGCGTGTTCCAGACTGCTGCCCGGATCGAACAAACGTGGGTCCGCCACCGCCGCAGCCGCCACCGCCGACAGCGTGGCCGCGCGGCTGCGCGGCATGCCCAGACCGGCAAGCTCCGCGTGGGCCAACGCTGGCGGCTCGGGAAAACAATGGGTCAGGCCGTCCTCGGGCTGCGTCAGCCATGCGCCATGCGCGGCCACCAGCTTGCCCGCCAGCCGGATAGCCGCCGACACGGTGATCTGCTGGCCCAGCACCGCGCGCATCGCCAATTCAAAACCGTCCCAGGCGCCCGGCACGCGCAAGCCTGGGCGCGCCGCGATCAACGCCGCCATCACCGGGTCATGCGCGAACTGCGCCGCCAGCGCAACGGGGTCGCTGCCCAGGTCGAACAGCCGCCGGATCCGCGCAATGATCGTCGGCAATGCATTCACGCGCGCCACGCGCACCGTGGCCTGCAACGCGTTGCCCGTGCCCGGCCGCACGCTGATCGTGCCCTGCATGCCATCCACGCTGACCGTGCGCGCATAGCTATCGCCATCCACGCGCTCCATGCCGGGTATGGCCCGCATCCGCAGAAAATCCAGCATGGCCGCCCAGTCGTAAGGCGGCCGGTAGCGCAGCAACAGCTTGATTTCGCCTTGCGCGGCATAGGGCACATCGGGCCGGGCCGAACGCCGCAGCGCGCCGGGCGCTCGGCCGAATAGCGCCAGGAAGGTTTCATTGAAGCGGCGAATGCTGCCAAAGCCGGAAGCGAAGGCAATGTCGGCCATGGGCAGCTGGGTTTCGTGGATCAGTTGCTTGGCCAGCAGCACACGCCGGGTTTGCGCCACGGCCACCGCCGACGCACCCAGATGCTGGCGAAACAGCCGGCGTAGTTGCCGGTCGCCCACGCCCAGCCTGGCGGCCAGCGCGTCCACGCCGGCATCGTCCAAGGCGCCCGCCTCGATCAGCGCCAGCGCGCGCGCCACGCTGTCCGGTAGTTCACGCGGGGGGCCAAGGTCGGGCGCGGTTTCCGGGCGGCAACGCAGGCAAGGGTGAAACCCCGCTTCTTGCGCGGCGGCGGCGCTGCCGAAAAACGTGACGTTGCGAGATAGCGGCGTGCGCGCCGGGCACACCGGGCGGCAATAAATGCGCGTGGTCTTCACCGCTGTGAAGAAGCGCCCGTCGTAACGGGCGTCGCGCACGCTGATGGCGCGGTAGCAGGCGTCGTGATCCAGATTCATGCCGCCATGCTAGCGCCGCCGGCAGGCGGGCATCTAGCGGTTTTCGGACAGTGTTGTGCCGATGATATTGCTGTCCGAAAACCGCCGGCGCATGCGCCGCGCGGCACGCCTGCGCTTGGCCAAAAGCGCGGGCATGAGCGGGCGTGTAAAGAAGTCGTCGTGCTTTGCAAAGGCTTGTGACAGCTCTGAATGACTTTGTAGCGTGTTAAGCAACACGGCGGCATATGATGCGTTCCCTTTTTCGGAGAACAGATTTTTATGTCGCGCCCCTTGTGCATGTCCGCTATTTTGGCCGCCACGTTGATGCTCGCCGCGTGCGGTGACGACAACGCCAAGCCGCAAGCAAAAGCCGCTGAAGCCAGCACCGCCCAGGCCGAGATCGTCAAGTACAACCAGTACGTTGACGCGGCCAACAGCATCAGCCAGTCGTTTGATGAAACGCTGGACCAGTACAACAAGTACATGGTGCCCAAGATGGCCGACAAGAAGCCCGTGAAGGACTACGTCATCGGCAACGACATCATGGTGCTGCGCACCAAGGAAAAGCTGGAAAAGGCCCTGGCCATGAAGCCGGCCATCCCCGAGATCGACGCGCCCGCCAAGAACTTTGCCGACGCGCTGGGCAAGCTGGCCCCGCTGTCCACCGAGCTGCAAAACTACGCTGCCGCCAAGACCTTCCTGTCGGACAACGGCGCGCTGGCACGCGAGAAAAGCCCGGCCTACGTGGCCGCGCTGACCGAAGTGGCCAAGGCCGAAAGCGCCTTCTACCATGGCATTTCCGTGAAGGACACGGCCAACACCAAGGAAGCGTTCGAGAAGGCCAAGAAGGACACCGTGGCCTACTACCGCGCGGGCATGGTCTATTACGGCAAGTCCACGCTGGACCAGGCCACCGGCATTTTCGAAGGTACCGGCCTGGGCGACAAGAAGGACGCGTTCAAGCAGCAGCTGGACAAGCTGAACGAGATGACGCTGGGCTTTGACAAGAAGACCCGCGAGGCCGATCCCAAGGGCTGCGCCAGCACGATGATGCAGGCCAACGCCTTCCTGGCCGCCGGCCGCAAGGTGCTGGAAAACACGGACAGCGGCCGCTACAAGCAGGACGCCGAACGCACCGGCGCCTTCAAGATGATGCGCCCCACCATCGTCGATGACGCCTACAGCCTGCGCCAGACGTTCAACAACCTGATCAACAACCTGAACGTCAACCGCTGCTGATCATCGCTGCGGATCACCGCCGCGCCATCTTCAACTTCAGGTTGAAGATGTTGTGAACGGCGCTGCGCGCACGGCGCGCAGCGCTCGGTACATTGCCGACAGACCCTTACCCGCAAGGAGCCTGTCGGCTTATGAAGACCTACCGCATCGCAACCATCCCCGGCGACGGCATCGGCAAGGAAGTGATTCCGGCCGGCCAGCGCGTCATGCAGGCCATTGCCGACGAAGGCGGCCTGCAATTCGAATTTCAGAACTTCGATTGGGGCGGCGACTATTACCGCCAGCACGGCGTGATGATGCCCGCCGATGGCCTGGACGCCTTGCGCGACAAGGACGCCATCCTGTTCGGCTCGGCCGGCGACCCCGACATTGCCGACCACATCACCCTGTGGGGCCTGCGCCTGAAGATCTGCCAGGGCTTTGACCAGTACGCCAACGTGCGCCCCACGCGCATCCTGCCCGGCATCGACGCGCCGCTAAAGCGCTGCACGCCCGAGCAACTGAACTGGGTCATCGTGCGCGAAAATTCCGAAGGCGAATATTCCGGCGTGGGGGGGCGCGTGCATCAGGGCCATCCCATCGAGGCCGCTACCGACGTGTCCATCATGACGCGGGCCGGCGTTGAACGCATCCTGCGCTTTGCCTTCAAGCTGGCGCAATCGCGCCCGCGCAAGCTGTTGACCGTCATCACCAAATCCAACGCGCAGCGCCACGCCATGGTCATGTGGGACGAGATCGCGCTACAAGTCAGCCGCGAGTTTCCCGACGTCACGTGGGACAAGGAACTGGTCGACGCCGCCACCGCGCGCATGGTCAACCGGCCCGCGTCGCTGGACACCATCGTGGCCACCAACCTGCATGCCGACATCCTCAGCGACCTGGCCGCCGCGCTGGCCGGCAGCCTGGGCATCGCGCCCACCGGCAACATCGACCCGGAACGCCGCTACCCCTCCATGTTCGAACCCATCCACGGTTCGGCCTTCGACATCATGGGGCAAGGCCTGGCCAACCCGGTGGGCACGTTCTGGTCGGTGGTCATGCTGCTGGAACACCTGGGCGAGACGGACGCGGCGGCGCGTTTGATGCAAGCCATCGAACGCGTCACGGCCACCCCGGCGCTGCATACTCGCGACCTGGGCGGGCAGGCGCGTACCGATGACGTCACCGAGGCCGTCTGCGCGCAGCTGGCGCAGGGCAGACAGGTCAAGGCGGCGTAGCGGCACGCGCCGCCCGCAGCGATACCCGGACACCGCGACAGGGCGCAAGACCCCGAGGCAGCAAGCTTCACGCGGTGACCCGGCAATACAACAAGAAGCGAAGTCCATTCGTATTCCAAGGAGACAAGCATGTTCAAGCAACGATTCCGCGTGCGCGCGTTGGCGCTCGCCTGCGCGATGGGCCTGCCCTTGATGGGCGGGGCCGCCATGGCGCAGACGTATCCGGCCCGGCCGATCAGCCTGGTGGTGCCATTTCCGGCGGGCGGCACCACCGACGTGTTGGCGCGCGCCCTGGGGCAGGAACTGTCCAAGAGCCTGGGCCAGCCCGTGGTGGTGGAAAACAAGCCGGGCGCGGGTTCGACGCTGGGCGCCGACTACGTGGCCAAGGCAGCGCCCGACGGCTACACGCTGCTGATGGGCGCGGTGCATCACACCATCGCCACCAGCGTCTACAAGAGCCTGCACTACGACTTTCAGAAGGACTTCGCGCCGGTGACGACGGTGGCGCTGGTGCCCAACGTGCTGGTCGTCAACCCCAAGCTGGACGCCACCACCGTGCAAGGCCTGCTCAAGCTGGCGCAGGCTGCGCCGGGCAAGCTGACGTATGGGTCCAACGGCATGGGCACGGGGCAACACCTGATCGGTGCGCAGTTCGAGCAGCAGGGCCACGTCAAGCTGTTGCACGTGCCGTACAAGGGCAGCGGGCCGTTGACCACCGATTTGCTGGGCGGCCAGATCGATATGTCGTTCGACACCATCACGCCCGTGCTGGCGCACATTCAAAGCGGCAAGCTGCGCGCGCTGGCTGTCACTACCGATCAGCGCTCGGCCGCGTTGCCGAATGTGCCGACGATGCAAGAGGCGGGCATCAAGCCCTTCAACATGGGGACGTGGTTTGGCGTGTTGGCGCCGGCCGCCGCGCCCGCCGAGGTGGTGACGCGGCTGAACGCCGAGATGGTGAAGATCATCCATTCGCCCGACTTCTCGCGCCGGATGGCCGAGATCGGGGCGGTGCCGATTGGCGACACGCCTGAGCAGATGCGCGCCCGTATCGGCGCGGACACCACCAACTACGCCAAGCTGGTCAAAGACGCGAACGTTGCGATCAACTGAGCGATCCGCCTCACGCGGGCGCCAGGGGAAGCGGACCCCGGCAGGCGCGCTGCGCCGGGTTGATCCGCCGACCGCCTACGCGCGGAACCAGCCGCGTGCAATCGGCAAGGCCAACAGCTTGCGGTAAATGCCTTGCGTGGCCAGCGTCAGCGGTGCGCCGACGCGATTCCACACCGCCGCGGTAATCGCCGCGGCGATGGGCGCCAGCACCAGGCCGCCCGCGATGTCCAAGGGGAAATGCACGCCCAGATAGACGCGCGCCGTACCGACGACGGCGGCGCCCAGCAACGCAAGCCAGCCCCAGGCCGCCCAGCGCCGGTCCAGGATCAACGCGAACGCAAAGGTGGCAATGATGATGGTGTGGTTGCTGGGAAAGGACGAGGTCGCCTTGTGCGCAAAGAACGCATGGCCCAGCCCCAGCACGAACGGACGTGGCTGCGGCCACAGCGCCCCGCACAGATAGCTGATGAACAGCGCGGCGCCGATGCTGGCCAGCACCTTCAGCGCCAGGCTGCGTTGCGGCTGCCCGCCCCACAACCACAGCGCGGCCAGCGCGCCGGGCACCAGCAGGATCAGCCGGTTGGCGATCAGCATGGCGGCGTGGATGCGCCAGGCGGGCGAAGCCGGGTCGGCGTTGATCGAAAGAAACAGGGAATGGTTCAGGCTGTCCAGGAAATCCATGACACGTCATCGCAGCGTAATAAACAATAGCCGCGATGGTAATGGGGTTTCCCGCCAGTCCGCTTACAAAGTGCGTCGCCGTGCTGGGTTTTACTTCTGGACACGCGAGGCCGGCCGCAGCCTGATTCGGCCAAACCTCATCCTTTCAGCTTCTTGCCCAAGCGCCGCCAACCGATTACCACGCCGGTCAGGCTCAACGCCGCGCCGCCCAGGCTCAACACAATCAGCAGCACGTCCCACACCGGCCGGCGCGACAACAGGCCGGTCCAGTCCCAGCTATGCAAGAAGGCGAACAGCCAGCGGCTGACGCGATTGCTGCGGTCTTGCCGGCCCACGATCTGGCTGGTGGCCGGGTCCAGATACACCCAGGTCGCCTGCGGGTTGTCGTAGACGACGCGCCACATCGGCAGCGGCTTTTCGACGTGGCCCAGCATCGCGTGCGCGTCTCGCGCGTAGTAGTAGAAATCGTAGTCGTGCAGAACCTGAACCTCGCGTATCGCCGCGTCGGGCAACAGGCGCGCGGCCGACTCGCGCAGGTCTGCTTCGGCAAACGCGGTGGGCGTGGCGGCCGTGGCCGACAGCACGCGCGGCGCGCTCACGCTGCTGCGGGCCAACGCCACGTCCTGGCCGGCGGCGCGCGTCCAGGTCAGTTCGCGCGGGGCGGCAGGCAGCGCGGCAATCAGCTCGCGCGGTGAGGCCAGCGGCGTCTCGGCGGCGGGGCCGGCGTACGCGCTGTGCGCCAGCGGCGCGGCCGTGCTGGTGAACAACTTCCACGGGTTCATCGACATCAGGCCGCTGAAGATCCATGTGATGGTGATGGCGGCAAACAGCAGCCCGCTGATGTGATGCCATCGCATCATGCGTTCGCGGTAGGGCGAACGGCTGCCCGTGGCGTACGGGCGCGAAAAGCGCCAGCGCAGGATGCCCACCACCGTGCCCGTCAGCGCCACCAGCACGCCCGCCACCGACAGCCACACCACCACGTCATGCCACCAGCGGTCCAGCACGTTGCCGCGCAGCGGGTACAGCCAGTGGATCCACGCTCCCGCGTAGTTCCAGGCGCGCTCGTTGCGCGTGGCGTCCAGCACCACCGCGCCCGTGGCCGACGACACGTACAAGCGCGTGCGCGCCGGGTCGTCCATGTCCACCCGATGCAGCGGACGGTGCACGTCCAGCGAACCCGAATGCGTGTAGACGTCTTCGTCCACGGTTTCCTGATGGCGCGCGGCGTACTGCCCGCCGAACCATGCCAGCGCCGAGGCCTTCGCCACCGACGCATCGGCGGGCGGCAGCAGCGCGCCGGTGGCCGCATCCACCACCTTGGGCGGCTTGCGCGGCGCGCCGGGCACCAGATAGACCGGCGCGCCGGCACGTGTGGCGGCCAGGCTCAGGCCGATGGCATCGCTTGCCCCGGCCGCCGCCAGCGCCTGGCCGGGCGTGACGGCAAGCGTGGCCGCGTCCAGCGGGGCCAGATGCGTCAGCCGCTCGTGCGGCGTCAGCTTGGGGTAGCCCACGTACATCATCACCACGCCGGAAATAAACCACATGGCGAAGAACAGGCACAGCACAATGCCGGCCCAGCGATGGATCAGGTACAGCCAACGCTTGGCGCGCGTGGACAGTGGCGGCCCGGCGTGGCGCGCGGGCGCGCGGCTGGATGTGGTGCTCATGGCATCCCCCTTGGTCGCGCGTTCGTCAAAACCGCATTTGCAGCGTCAGTTCCACCGAACGCGGCGCGCCCAGGTAGAACATGGTCGGGCTGGCGTTGGCGGCGTAGACCTTGTCGGTCAGGTTGCGCACGCGCACGGTGGCGTTCACGTTGCGGTTGATCCGGTGCGACAGGGCCGCATCGAACACGGTGTAGGACGGCGCCCACACGGTGTTGGCCGCGTCCGCGTAGGAACGGCCCACGTAGCGCGCGGCGACGCTGGCATTCCAGTCGGGCACGAAGGCGTAATCGACCCATACGTTGGCCAACCGGCGTGGCGTGTTGGTCGGCACGTTGCCATTGCGCGATACCGGCACGCCACCCGCGGATTGCGAGAAGTCGTCGTAACGCGGGTCGACAAAGGCCACGTTGCCTTGCACGGACAGCTTGGGCGTCAATTGCAGGCCGCCCGCCAGTTCCACGCCGCGCGCGGACTGCGCGCCCACCGGCACGCTGACGCCGGGGTTGTCGGGGTCGGACGTTGCCATGTTCTTGCGCTTGATCTCGTAGACCGCCACGGTGGCCGCGCCGCGCCCGTCCCAGAAGCTGAACTTGCCGCCCACTTCGGCCTGCGTGCCGGTGGTGAGCTTGTCGTTGTTCAGCACGTCGGCGAAGGATGCGGTGGCCAGCAAGCCGGAAGGGGGGTCCGCCGCCGTCGCGTACTGCGCGTACAACGCGGCTTCAGGGCTGACTTCCCAGTTCACGCCCAAGCGCCCGGTCAAGGGCGAATAGCTGCGCTGCGCGCCAGCGGGCGACGTGGCGGTCACCGCGCGGCGGTTGGTCAGGTCCAGGTCGATAAAGTCCTTGCGCAGCGCCGACACAATGGCCACGCCGGGCAGCACCTGCGTGCGGTTTTCCACCGTCAGGGCAAAGGTGCGGATGCGGTTCTCGCGGTCGGGCTTGTGGCCGCGCGTCATGCCGGGAATATCGTAGAAGTCACCGGGCGAAAAGTCGTACGGGTCCACGGCATCGACCTGGCCGTTGATGCTGGTCGGAAAGCGCGTGACCTTGTTCTGGCTGATGTCGGCGCCAAACGACCAGTCGCTGGGCAGCCCGGCAAGCGTCGAGCGGTACAGCCCTTCGATGCGGTTGCCGGTCAGCGTCTGCTCGTGCCGTTGCAGCAACGCGCCCGAGCGCAGCACCAGGCTGTTGCCGGCATTGAAGCGATAGCTTTCCAGGTTACGAAAATCGCGTTCAGCACGATAGTGGTACAGCGTGTTCTTCAGCGTGAGGTTCGAGCCCGCGCGCCATTCGGTGATCGACCGCGCCCAAAGAATGGATTGCTCGTACAGGCCGTCGTTGACGTTGTAGTTCTTGAAACGCGTGCCATCCATGATCTGGCCTTCGCCTTGCACCACGCCGTTGGCGTTGGTTTTTAGCGGCGTGCCCCAGTAGGGGCGGTCGACCTGTTCGCGCTGGTATTCAAAGGCGAAGGTCTGGGTCAGGTCCGCGCCCAGGTCGGACAGCAGCGATGCCGCCACTTGCGTGGCGCGGCTATGGTTGCCGTCCACCCAACCGTGGCTGGAGCCGGTGTTGGCGTCGATGCGCAGGTAGTGGCCCTGGCCGCCGGCGTCACCCGCCAATTGCTGGTTCAGGCCGATGGAATATTGGCGGCTGTCGAACGAGCCCAGGCGGAATTGGCTGTCGTAGAAGGTGTCGCGTTCGGGCAGCTTGGTGACAACGTTGATGGCGCCGCCGACCGCGCCCGCGCCGAACAGAAACGTGGACGGGCCGCCGATGGCTTCGACGCGATCGTAGATCCAGCTGTCCACCGGGCGCCCGGCAATGGCGTCGTACTGCACCGAGATGCCGTTGAACAATTGCGATACCTGGCCACCGGCGAAGCCGCGATAGCTGACCGCGCCGGCATTGCCGGGGGGCGAGGCGTTGTCCACGCCCGGAATGCCGCGCGCGATGTCCTGCGTGTTGAGCGAGCCACGCGCTTCGATCTGCTCGCGCGTGATGACGGTGACGCTGGCCGGCGTTTCGCGCAGGGTCAGCCCCAGGCGGCTGCCGGTGCTGTCCTTGATGTCCAGGTCGATGGGGCCGTTGGGCGCCGGCTCAACATGGCCCGCGCCGTAAATGGTGGTGGGCGCCAGGGTCGTGACGGCGGGTTCGGCGGCCAGGGACAGGGCGGGAGCGCTGGCCATGACGCCCAGCAGCAAGGTGTACAGAGAAGTGTGTTTCATGAAGCATGCCTGCAAACGGGCGAGCGCGTCCGGCACGCCGCCGGAATGCAGGCGGTGCGCGGGGAAGGCTCAAGGTCTGGATGACGACGTCGCCATGCCTCGCGCATCAAGGCGCGAAGACGGTGGGTCGGCTAAAGACGGCAAGCTGGGCGATGGGTCGTGCTGCGCACTCAGCGGGCCACGAGGGGCCACGACGGGACACCAAGGGGCCAAGAAGGGACCACCAAGGAAGCTGCGAACGTGTGGGCGGTTGACTCAGCGCCAGCTTAGTTGGCGGGCGGTGCGCGCGGCTGAACCGCGCTCCAGGCATGAAGGGGGTTTGCCGCCAGGAAGAACAGCGGCGGGTAGGTCGTGGCGCGGCCCACGGGAACGGGCAGCACCGGCACGGGCGTGGGCAGGATGCCGACGTCGGCATGGGGGTTACGGCACAGCGGACAATGGTGGTTGTCACCATGGCCGTCGCCGGCATGACTGTCTTGCGAAGCGTCGTGCGGGCCATCGTGCACGACGTCCAGCGTCATCGTGGCGCTGTCATCCGCGCCACCGGCGCAGACATCGACCTGGATGCGATGGATGTGATGGCCGTCGGGAGACAGGCTCAGGGCATGGGCTAGCGACGGCGCCAACGACGCCCACAGGATCGCGGCAAGCGCGATCCACACGGTGGGGCGGGTCAGGAAAGTAGCGAAGCACATGGAGCCGGATTATATCGGAGCAGTTTTCCGATGCGCGCGCAAAATCAAAAGAATCTCAACGCGCTTTGCTCCGGCGCTTTGCCTGCGGCGCGGCCAGGTGCACGGCCGGGAGGATGGCCCGCCGCATGGCCCGGCGCGGGGCCGGTTCAAACCGACAGATGCCGCCGCACGTCGTCGCCGTCGATGGCGCTACGGTCGCCGCTGGCCACCACTTCACCGCGCGACAGCACCACGAATTGATCCGCCAGCTCGCGCGCGAAATCGAAGTACTGCTCGCATAGCAGGATGGCGATGTCGCCGCGCTGGCGCAGCATGTGGATCACCCGCGCGATGTCCTTGATGATGGACGGCTGGATGCCTTCGGTGGGCTCGTCCAGGATGATGAGCTTGGGCTCGGCCACCAACGCCCGCGCAATGGCCAGCTGTTGCTGCTGGCCGCCCGACAGGTCGCCTCCGCGCCGCGACAGCATGCTTTTGAGCACGGGAAAAAGTTCAAACACCTCTTCCTTGATGCGACGCGCGCGCGCGGCGGGCTTGGTGGCCATGCCCATCAGGATGTTCTCTTCCACCGTCAGCCGCGCAAAGATGTCGCGGCCCTGCGGCACATAGGCCATGCCGCGCGCGGCGCGCTGGTGCGGCGCCAGCCGTGTGATGTCCGCACCGTCGAAAGCGATGTTGCCGCTGGCCACGGGCAACACGCCCATCACGCATTTCAGCAAGGTGGTCTTGCCCACGCCGTTGCGGCCCAGCAGCGCCAGGCATTCGCCCTGGCGCACCGACATCGATACGCCGCGCAGCGTGTGGCTGCCGCCGTAGTATTGGTTGATCGTGCTTACGTCCAGCATCTTTAGCGCCCCAGGTAGACTTCGATCACGCGCGGGTCGGCCTGCACCTTGCTCATCGGCCCTTCGGCCAGCACCGAGCCTTCGTGCAGCACCGTCACCTTGCCCGTGCCCGCGATCTGGTTGACGAAGTCCATGTCGTGTTCCACCACCATCAAGGAATGGCGGCCCCGCAGCTCGTTCAGCAGTTCGCCGGTGCGTTCGGTTTCGGCATCGGTCATGCCCGCCACGGGTTCGTCCAGCAACAGCAGCTGCGGCTCTTGCATCAGCAGCATGCCGATTTCCAGCCACTGCTTCTGCCCGTGCGACAGCAGGCCGGCCGGGCGCCGCACTTCCGTGCGCAGGCGGATCAGGTCCAGCGTTTCGCCGATCTTGTCGGCCTGCTCGCTGCTCAGGCGCGAGAACAGCGTGGGCCGTACGCGCTTGTCCGTCTTCATCGCCAGCTCCAGGTTTTCAAACACGCTGTGCTGTTCGAAGACCGTGGGGCGCTGGAACTTGCGGCCGATGCCCGCGTGCGCAATCTGCGCTTCGTTCAAGGTTGTCAGGTCTATGCTCTGGCCAAAAAACGCGGTGCCCGCCGTGGGCCCCGTCTTGCCGGTGATGACGTCCATCATCGTGGTTTTGCCCGCGCCGTTGGGGCCGATGATGCAGCGCAGTTCGCCCACGCCGATGTCCAGCGTCAGGTCGTTCAGCGCCTTGAAGCCGTCGAAGCTGACGGTGATGCCTTCCAGGTACAGGATGGCGCCGTGGCTGGTGTCCAGGCCCTTGGGGCTGACGCGGCCGTAGCCGGCATCGCCGCTGGGGCCGCCGTCCAGCATGGCCTGTTCGGTGTGCGTGCTGGTCATGCCTTCTTCTCCTGCAAGCGTGCCATGATGCGGCGGGCCAGGCCCACGATGCCGGTGGGCAGGAACAGCGTCACCAGCACGAAGATCAGGCCCAGCGCATACAGCCAGAATTCCGGCAGCACGCTGGTGAACCAGGTCTTCAAGCCATTGACCGCGCCCGCGCCGATGATGGGGCCGATCAAGGTGCCGCGCCCGCCGGTGGCCACCCAGATCACCATTTCAATCGAGGTCTCGGTCGACATTTCGCTGGGGTTGATGATGCCCACCTGCGGCACGTACAGCGCGCCGGCGATGCCGCACAACACGGCCGACAAGGTCCACACGAACAGCTTGAATCCCAAGGGGTCGTAGCCGATGAAACGCAGCCGGCTTTCGGCATCGCGCACGGCGGTCAGCACGCGGCCCAGCTTGGATTGCGTGACCACGCGTGCCAGGATCAACGCGCCCGCCAACGCGGCCAGCGTGATCCAGTACAACGCGGCGCGCGTACCCGGCGCGGTGATGTCAAAACCCAGGATGCGCTTGAAATCGGTAAACCCGTTATTGCCGCCAAAGCCCGTGTCGTTGCGAAAGAACAGCAGCATGGCGGCGAACGTCAGCGCCTGCGTGATGATGGAAAAGTACACGCCCTTGATGCGTGAGCGGAAGGCGAAGTAGCCGAACACAAAGGCCAGCACGCCGGGCACCAGCACCACCAGCAGCATCGCGTACCAGAAGTGCTCGGTGAAGGACCAGTACCAGGGGTAGCTCTTCCAATCCAGGAACACCATGAAGTCGGGCAGGTTGCTTTGGTAGACGCCGTCTCGGCCGATGGCGCGCATCAAATACATGCCGTGCGCGTAGCCGCCCAGTGCAAAGAACAGGCCGTGGCCCAGCGACAGGATGCCGGCGTAGCCCCACACCAGGTCCAGCGCCAGCGCCGCCATCGCGTAGCACATGAACTTGCCCAGCAGCGCCACGGCATACGCGGACACGTGCAGCGCATGGCCGGGCGGAAACACCAGGTTCAGCAGCGGCAGCAGCGCCAGCAGTGCGGCCGCCACGGCCAGGGCCGTCCACGCGCGGCCCGAGAACAGGGGGCGGCGGGTCAGCAGGGTCAGATCGGTCAGCGCGGTCTGTTTCATTCAACGCTCCGGCCGCGAGGGGCGAACAGGCCTTGCGGCCGCTTTTGGACAAACAGCACGATGAGCACCAGGATGGTGATCTTGGCCATGACGGCGCCCGCATAGGGCTCCAGGAATTTGTTGACGCCGCCCAGCCCCATGGCCGCGATGACGGTGCCGGCCAACTGGCCCACGCCGCCCAGCACCACCACCATGAAAGAGTCGACGATGTAGCCGCGCCCCAGGTCGGGCCCCACGTTGCCCAGCTGCGACAAGGCCACGCCGGCAAGGCCCGCAATGCCCGAGCCCAGGCCGAAGGCCAGCATGTCCACGCGTCCGGTCGGCACGCCCACGCAATCGGCCATGCGCCGGTTCTGCGTGATGGCGCGCACGAACAGCCCCAGGCGCGTGTGGTTCAGCAGCACCCACACCAGGAACACCACAAAGAAGGCAAAGCCGATGATGACCAGCCGGTTGTAGGTCAGCACCAGGCCGCCCAGCACCGTGATGCCGCCGGACATCCAGCTGGGGTTGCCCACTTCCACGTTCTGCGCGCCGAACAGCGTGCGCACGCCTTGCATCAGCATCAGGCTGATGCCCCACGTGGCCAGCAGCGTTTCCAGCGGCCGGCCGTACAGCCAGCGGATCACGGTGCGTTCCAGCGCCATCCCGACCAGCGCCGTCACGACGAAAGCCAGCGGCAGCGCCGCCACCACGTACCAGTCCAGCCAGCCCGGCAGCCAGGCGCGAAACAGCGACTGCACCACGTAGGTCACATACGCGCCGATCATCAGCAATTCGCCGTGCGCCATGTTGATGACGCCCATCAGACCGAAGGTGATGGCAAGCCCCAACGCCGCCAGCAGCAACACGCTGCCCAGGCTGATGCCGTAGAACAGGTTGCCCGCCCATTCAATCGTGGCCAGGTGGCGGTCGATCTGTTTAAGCGCGGTGGCCGCGGCCTCGCGCACGCCGGCATCCGGCTCGGTGTATGCGCCGTCGCGCTCTTGCATCAGCGCGGCAAGCGTCGGGCGGAACGCGGCGTTGCGCGTGTTGCCCAGCAGTTCCACGGCATGGCGGCGCTTGGCCGGGTCGGCGCTTTTCAATTCCAGGTTGGCCTGCGCGATCAACAGCGCGTCGCGCACGGCGTCGTTCTTTTCGGAGGCCAGCGCCTTTTCAAGCATGGGCAGGCGGGCGGGGTCGCCGGTCTGCTGCAAGCGGCGCGCGGCGTCCAGCCGTTCATCGGGCTTGTCTGAAAACAAGCGGGAACCCGCCAGCGCGGCCTCGATGGCGCGGCGCAGGCGGTTGTTGATGCTGACGGTGCCGGAACCCGAAGGCAGGTCCACGGCCGCGCCGGTTGTCGGATCGGTGGCGCGCGCGCTGTCGATGCCGATCAGCACGCGTCCATCCGGCGTGGCATAAAGCTGGTCATTGCCCAGCGCCTGCAAGACGGCCGCGGCGCCGGGTTCGGGCAGCTGGCCCAGCGCGGCAATCGCTTGCAGCTTGGCGTCCGTGTCGTCGCCGGCCAGCGGCGCAAGCAGGGCCGGGTCCACGCCCGCTGCCGCCGCGGGGGCGGCCAGCAGCGGCATGGCAAGCAGCCACGCAAGAAGAAGACGACGCAAAACGTGTGCGATTGCCGCGATGTGCATGGCTGCTGTTTCCCTTAGAGGCCTTGCTTGCCTTCGTTACCCGGGATGTACGGGCTCCAGGGTTGAGCGCGGATCGGACCCTTGCTCTTCCACACCACGTTGAACTGGCCGTCCGCCTTGATCTCGCCGATGTAGACGGGCTTGTGCAGGTGGTGGTTGGTCTTGTCCATTTCGATGGTGTAGCCGTCGGGCGCGTTGAACTTCTGGCCGCCCATTGCCGCAATCACCTTGTCCACATCGGTGGTCTTGGCCTGTTCCACGGCCTGCTTCCACATGTGGATGCCGACGTAGGTGGCTTCCATCGGGTCATTGGTCACGACCGTGCTGGCGTTGGGCAGGTTCTTGGCCTTGGCGTAGGCCTTCCACTTCTTGATGAATTCCTCGTTGACCGGGTTCTTCACCGATTGGAAGTAGTTCCACGCGGCCAGGTGGCCGACCAGCGGCTTGGTGTCCACGCCGCGCAGTTCTTCTTCACCCACCGAGAACGCCACGACCGGCACGTCGGTAGCCTTCAGGCCGGCGTTGCCAAGCTCCTTGTAGAAGGGCACGTTGGAATCGCCGTTGATGGTCGAGATGACGGCCGTCTTGCCGCCGGTGGCGAACTTCTTGATGTTGGCCACGATGGTCTGGTAGTCGGAATGGCCGAACGGCGTGTAGACCTCGTCGATGTCGCTGTCCTTGACGCCCTTGGAGTGCAGGAAGGCGCGCAGGATTTTGTTGGTGGTGCGCGGATAGACGTAGTCGGTGCCCAGCAGCACGAAGCGCTTCGCGCCGCCGCCGTCTTCGCTCATCAGGTATTCCACGGCCGGAATCGCTTGCTGGTTGGGCGCGGCGCCGGTGTAGAACACGTTCTTCTCAAGCTCTTCGCCTTCGTACTGCACCGGGTAGAACAACAGGCCGTTCAGTTCCTTGAAGACCGGCAGCACCGACTTGCGCGACACCGACGTCCAGCAGCCAAACACCACTGCCACCTTGTCCTGCGACAGCAGCTGGCGCGACTTCTCGGCGAACAGCGGCCAGTTCGACGCGGGGTCCACCACCACGGCTTCCAGCTTCTTGCCCATCACGCCGCCGTTGGCATTGATTTCGTCGATGGTCATCAGCGCGACGTCTTTGAGCGACGTCTCCGAGATGGCCATGGTGCCCGACAGGGAATGCAAGATGCCGACCTTGATGGTGTCTTCGGCGGCGAATACCTGCGGCATCCAACCGGACATGGCCAACAGGCTCATGGCGGTCAGTTGCTTCAAGGCTAGTCTGCGTTTCATGGTGACTCCTGGATGGAATGTGCCGGACGCACCGGCAGGAACGATCTCTAACAACACCTGACAACAAGGACCTCAAAGCAAAAGGCATGCCAAGTGCGTGGCGCGCGTCGGGCCGCTGTATGAAGAGGGGGTGTTTACGCGAATGCCGGCGTGCGTGGCTCGGCGGTCGCGGCCGGATCAAAACAGTGCCGCGTGCACAAAACAGGTGCGTGTCCTGCCCGCTTGCGGTGCGCGTGATGCGAGCGCAGTGGGTGCGCGACGGCCATTGCGTGGGGCCATGCGCCGCGCGCCAGAGGGAAACGCCGCCAGTCCGCCAACATGGCACGGCTATTGCTTGGGAATCCGTACTTGTATACAAGAAAGGATTCCAGCATGAATGCCGCAGCAACCCAGACGAGCCCCATTGGTTGGACCATCGCGCAATGGCAGGCCGCCTACCGCGACACCGGCGCGCAGCCCGACGTGCTGCTGGCCGATTACGCCGCGCCGCAAGACGGGCCTGTGGACAATGCCTGGATCTGCCGCGTGGACCGCGCCACGCTGGATGAGCAACTGGATGGCCTGCGCCTGATGTTGGCCGCCGTGGGCGGCGACATGACGCGCCTGCCGCTGTACGGTGTGCCGTTCGCCATCAAGGACAACATCGACGCGGCGGGTTGGCCCACGACGGCGGCCTGCCCGGAATTTGCCTACACCGCACAGGAAGACGCGACCGTGGTGCAGCGCCTGCGCGCGGCCGGCGCCATCCTGATCGGCAAGACCAATCTGGATCAGTTCGCCACCGGCCTGGTGGGCACGCGCTCGCCGCATGGCGCGGTGGCCAACACGTTCAACCCCGACTATGTCAGCGGCGGTTCCAGCTCGGGGTCCGCCTCGGTGGTGGCGCGCGGCATTGCCGCGTTTTCGCTGGGCACCGACACCGCCGGCTCGGGCCGCGTGCCGGCCGGGTTCAACAACATCGTGGGCCTCAAACCCACCAAGGGCTGGCTCAGCACGGCGGGCGTGGTGCCGGCGTGCCGCACGCTGGATTGCGTGTCGATCTTTGCGCTGACCGTGGCCGACGCCGAACTTGTTGCTGAGGTTGCGGGCGGCTACGACGAACGGGATCCGTATTCGCGCCAGATGCCGGCCGGCGCCTCGCTGCCGTGGCCGCGCGCGCCCAAGCTGGCGGTGCCCGCCACCTTGGAATTTTTTGGCGATGCGCAGGCCGCCGCCGTGTTCGAGGACGCCGTACGCGCCTTGAAGGACACGGGCGCGCAAGTGCAGGCCATTGACTTTGCCCCCTTCAATGAGCTGGCCGCGCTGCTGTATCAAGGGCCGTGGGTGGCGGAACGTTTCGCGGCCGTGGAAGACTTGTGGCAAACGCAGCCCGACGCGATCAACCCCGTCGTGCGCGGCATTGTCGAGCAGGCCGCGAACTACACCGCGCTGGATGCGTTCAAGGCGGAATACCGCCGCGCGGAATTGACGCGGCAGATTCATCAGGCACTGGCCGGGTTCGACGCGCTGGTCGTGCCGACCTCGCCGTCGATCTACACCATTGCCCAGTTGCAGGCCGACCCCGTCACGCTGAATTCGCGTCTGGGCGTGTACACCAACTTTGCCAACCTGGCCGACCTGTCGGCGCTGGCCTTGCCCGCCGGCATGCGCGCCGACGGCTTGCCGTCGGGCATTACCGTGATCGGCCTGGCCTGGCAGGACCGCGCGCTGGCACAGTTTGGCCGCTTGTGGCAAGCGCAACGCGGGCTTTCCCTGGGCGCTACCGGCGCACCGCTGCCCGCCGGCATCGACGCCGCGCGCGCGCCCGCCGATACGGTGCGCGTCGCGGTCGTGGGCGCACACCTGACCGGCATGCCGCTGAACCATCAACTGACCTCGCGCCACGCAGTGCTGGTGGAAAAGACGCGCACCGCAAGCGACTACCGCTTGTATGCACTGGCCAACACCACGCCGCCCAAGCCCGGGCTGGTGAAGTCCGAGTCCGGTGCCCCCATCGAGGTGGAACTGTGGGACGTGCCGGTGACGGCGTTCGGCGCCTTCGTGGCCGAAATCCCCGCGCCCCTGGGCATCGGCACGCTGGAGCTGGAAGACGGCCGGCTGGTCAAGGGCTTTATCTGCGAACCGCGCGGCCTGGACGGCGCGCGTGACATCACCGCGTTTGGCGGTTGGCGCGCGTATCTGGCCAGCCTGTCCGCCAACGCCGCTACCCCCCGCTAACCCCATCAAGCCACTGGGAGCCGAACCGTGTTCGATACCGTTCTGATTGCCAACCGAGGCGAAATCGCCGTCCGCGCCATCCGCACCCTGAAGCGCCTGGGCATCCGCAGCGTGGCCGTGTATTCCGACCCCGACCGCAACGCCGCGCACGTGCGCGAAGCCGACGTGGCCGTGGCCCTGGGCGGCGAAAAAGCCGCCGACAGCTACCTGCGCATGGACCTGCTGCTGGCCGCCGCGCGCGAGCACGGCGCACAAGCCATCTACCCCGGCTATGGCTTCTTGTCGGAAAGCGCTGAATTCGCCGAGGCCTGCGAGGCGGCCGGTATCGCGTTCGTGGGCCCCACGCCCTTGCAGATTCGCGAGTTCGGCTTGAAGCACCGCTCGCGCGAACTGGCCGCTGAAGCGGGCGTGCCGATGACGCCGGGCACGGGCTTGCTGGCCAGCTTGGGCGAAGCCTTGTCGCAGGCCGAGCGCATCGGCTACCCCGTCATGCTCAAGAGCACGGCTGGCGGTGGCGGCATTGGCTTGTCGCGCTGCGAGAACGAAGCGGAACTGACCGTGGCGTTCGACAGCGTGCAGCGCATGGGCGAACATTTTTTCCGCGATGGCGGCGCGTTTATCGAACGCTATGTGGATAACGCGCGGCACGTGGAAGTGCAGATCTTCGGGGACGGCGCGGGCCGCGTGTTGGCGCTGGGCGAACGCGATTGCTCGGTGCAGCGGCGCAATCAGAAAGTGATCGAAGAAACGCCCGCGCCGCTGCTGCCGGCCGCAACGCGCGCGGCGCTGCTGGCCGCCGCCGTACAGCTGGGCGAGTCGGTGAACTACCGGTCCGCCGGCACGGTTGAATTCATCTACGACCCGGCGCGCGACAGTTTTTATTTCCTGGAAGTGAACACGCGTCTGCAAGTCGAACACCCCGTCACGGAAGCCGTCACGGGGCTGGACCTGGTGGAATGCATGCTGCGCGTGGCGGCAGGCGAAGCGCTGGACATCGCCGCGATGTCGCGCGCGCCGCAAGGGGCGTCCATCGAGGTGCGCCTGTATGCCGAAGACCCGTTGCGCCAATTCCAACCGTCGCCGGGCGTGCTGACCGAAGTGTTCTTTCCCGAGGGCGTGCGCGTCGATGGCTGGGTGGCGACCGGCACCGAGGTGCCCGCGTTCTACGATCCGATGCTGGCCAAGCTAATTGTGCATGCGGACACGCGCGATGCGGCCTTGGACAAGCTGGCCGACGCGCTGGCGCGCACGCGTCTGCACGGCATCTCCACCAACCTGGACTACCTGCGCCAGATCGTGGCCGACGAACGTTTCCGCGCGGGCATGCTGTCTACGCGTTTCCTGGAGAGCTTTGCGTATCGGCCCGCCGCCATCGAAGTGCTGGAAGCGGGCACCTACACCAGCGTGCAGGATTATCCAGGCCGCACGGGCTACTGGGACATCGGCGTGCCGCCGTCCGGCCCGATGGACGACTACGCGTTCCGGCTGGCCAACCGCATCGTCGGCAACGCGCCGGACGCGGCGGGCATCGAGGCCACGCTGGTCGGCCCGACGCTGCGCTTTCATGGCGACACCATCGTGGCGTTGACGGGCGCCGAGTGCGCGGCCACGCTGGACGGCGAACCGGTGCCGATGTGGCAACCCATTGCCGTGCGTTCGGGCCAGGTGCTGGCCACCGGCCGCGCGCTGTCCGGTTGCCGCAGCTATCTGGCCGTGCGCAACGGCCTGGACGTGCCCGTCTACCTGGGCAGCCGCTCGACCTTTGCGCTGGGTCAGTTCGGCGGCCATGCCGGCCGCACGCTGCGCGTGGGCGACATGCTGGCCATCGTGCGTCCCGAGCTGGATGCGACGGCCACTGCGCCGCTGGCCGAACCCAAGCCCGCACCAGCCGACTTGATCCCCGCGTATGGCAACACCTGGGAAATCGGCGTGTTGTACGGCCCGCATGGCGCGCCGGATTTCTTCCAGCCCGAAGCGATGGACACGTTCTTCGCGGCGGATTGGGAAGTGCACTACAACTCGAACCGCCTGGGCGTGCGCCTGATCGGCCCCAAGCCGACCTGGGCGCGCGAGAACGGCGGCGAGGCGGGCTTGCACCCGTCCAACATCCACGATTGCGAATACGCCATCGGCAGCATCAACTTCACTGGCGACAGCCCCGTCATCCTGACGCGCGACGGCCCCAGCCTGGGCGGCTTCGTGTGCCCCGTGACCATCGCCAGCGCCGAGCTGTGGAAGGTGGGGCAGGTCAAGCCCGGCGACCGCATCCGCTTCGTGCGCATGGACTATCCGCGGGCGGTGGCGCTGCAAGCGGCGCAGGTCCAAAGCGTGGCTGCGCTGGCGGGCGTGGCGCCCGCCGCGACCCAGCCCAGCCCCGTGCCGTCCACCGTGTCCGAGACCATCGTGGCGGCGCTGCCTGCCGAGGGCGCGCGCCCGTCAGTGTCGTATCGCCAGGCGGGCGACGGCTATCTGCTGCTGGAATACGGCGACAACGTGCTGGACCTGGCGCTGCGCATGCGTATCCACCTGCTGATGGAAGCGCTGAACGCCGATCCGATTCACGGGGTGGAAGAGCTGTCGCCGGGCGTGCGCTCGTTGCAGATTCGTTATGACAGCCGTCAGATCCTGCAAGGCGCGCTAATCGAGCGCCTGCTGAAGATCGAAGCGGGGCTGGCGGACGTGGCCACGCTGAAAGTGCCCACGCGCGTGGTCTACCTGCCGATGGCGTTCGAGGATACGGCCACGCTGGGCGCCGTGCAGCGCTACCAGGAAACCGTGCGCGCCAACGCGCCGTGGCTGCCGAACAATGTGGACTTCATCCAGCGCATCAACGGGCTGGCCAGCCGCAACGATGTGCGCGACATCGTGTTTGACGCCAGCTACCTCATCATGGGCTTGGGCGACGTGTACTTGGGCGCGCCATGCGCCGTGCCGATCGACCCGCGACACCGCCTGCTGACGTCCAAGTACAACCCCGCGCGCACCCATACGGCCGAGGGCACGGTGGGCATCGGTGGCGTCTACATGTGCATCTACGGCATGGATTCGCCCGGCGGCTATCAGCTGGTTGGCCGCACCTTGCCGATCTGGAACAAGTTCTTGAAAAACCCCGTGTTCCAGGACGGCAAGCCGTGGCTGCTGCGCTTTTTCGACCAGGTGCGTTTCTACCCGGTGACCGAAGCAGAGCTGGACGTGTTGCGCGAAGACTTCCGCGAAGGGCGCGCCACGGTGCGCATCGAAGAAGAAGTCTTTGACTTCGCCGCGCACCAGCGCTTCCTGGCCGAGCAGGCCGACAGCATCGCCTTGTTCCAGACGCGTCAGAAAAGTGCGTTCGATGCCGAAGTGGCCTTGTGGAAAACGGAAGACGTGGCGGCCGAGCAACCCGCCGCCGCGCCCGAGCCCGAGGCCGACACCGCGCTGCGCGAGGGCGAACGCCTGGTCAGCGCCGACATGTGCGGCAACATCTGGAAGATACCGGTTCAGGTAGGGCAGAGCGTATCGGCCGGCGACACGCTGGTGGTCGTCGAAGCGATGAAGATGGAGCTGTCGGTCATCGCGCCCGCAGCGGGCACGGTCACGGCGATACGCTGCGTGCCGGGCAAGCCCGTCAACGCGGGCGACCCGCTGGTGGTGCTGGCCGAAGACGCCACTTGCACCGTGGCGGGATGATGCGGCTGGAATCCGTTCAGGTCAGCCCGGCGATCCGGCCCGCGCCGGCGCTGGCCGGATCGCTGGCCGACCAGGTGTACCAGCGCATCAAGGACGACCTGTTCGACTTTCGCATGCTGCCGGGCGAACGCTTTACCGAGGCCGATCTGGTGACGCGGCTGGGCGTCAGCCGCACGCCGGTGCGGCTGGGTCTGGCGCGTCTGGAGCGCGAAGGCTTCGTGCTGGCGCGCCCGCGCAGCGGTTGGCAGGTGCGGCCGTTTGATTTCGAACGCTTCGAGGCGCTGTACGACGTGCGCGTGGTGCTGGAGCAGGCGGCGGTGGACAAGCTATGCACGCGCGAGCCGATGGACGACTCCGGCATCCTGGGTGCGTTGAAAGACGTGTGGCTGGTGCCGCCGCCGCAGCGCATTCTGGATGGCCGCTTGGTGGCGCAGCTGGACGAGGCGTTTCATTGTTCGCTGGTAGCCGCCGCCGGCAACCCCGAGATGGCGCAGATACACCGCGACGTCACCGAGAAGATCCGCATCGTGCGGCGGCTGGATTTCACCAAGGATTTTCGGGTGGATGCCACCTACGACGAACACGCGGCGATCCTGCGCGCGGTGCTGGCAAGGCGCGGCGACGAGGCCGCGCGCATGCTGCGTTCGCATATCGAAATGAGCAAGGCGGAAGTGCGCAAGATCACGCTGCACATGCTGCATGAAGCGCGCCAGGGCGGGGGCTAGCCCTGCAACTGCCGGTAGACCTCTTGCGATACCCGTTGCAGTTCGTCGCGGCTGACCGCGCCGGACAGGGCATAGCCAAACTGGCCTTCCACCCAATAAAACACCCGGACCGGCCCTTCCTGCGTGAACTGGAAGGCGGTCTGCCCGCCCGCGGCTTCGCGCGTAACGTACAGCGTCAGGCGTTGCCCATCGGCCGCGCCGTACATGAACTGTGCGACCGGACCCGAGCCGCCGGGCAGCAAGCGGCCGCCCACCAGTTCATAACCCGCCTGCGATAAGGACGGCGCGCGCACCGGCGCGCCCATGCGCTTGGTCAACCACGTAACCAGGCCTTTTTCGTTGTCGGCGCCCACTTCAACCGGGCGGCCCATGTCCGGCGCGTACACCGCGTGCGCGATGGCGGCGCGTTGGGCATAGCCGCCCGCCGCGCGTTCCGGGCTGGCGGTGGCCAATACCGTTTGCATGCGCTGGGCGTCCATCGCGCCGCGCGCCGTCCAGGCCGCGCCGGCGCTCACGGTGGCGATCAACACGCTGGCCGCCAGCGCGCGCCATGGGAACTGCCGCGCGGGCGCTTTCAAGGGCAGCCGCAAGGGCAGGGGTTCATCCAGCACCGGGTCCAGCAGCGCGTGCAGCGCGCGGCGCTGCGCCTGCCAGTCAGACACTCGGGTCTGGTCCTGCGGATGCGTGGCCAGGAACGCGTCCACTTCGGCATGCCGCGCGGGCGGCAGTTGGCCATCCGCATAGGCATGCAGATCGGCTTCGGTGATGGGGCTGCCGGTGTTCGGAACCGGATGAAGGGATTTGTCGTTCATGTCATTTCACGCGATGCAGCCGGTTGACCGTGTCTCGACCCTGCATCAACGCGCCCAGTTTTTCACGGGCGCGTGACAGGCGCGACATGACGGTGCCCAGGGGCACGTCCAGCACCTGGGCCGTTTCCTGGTAGGACAGGTCTTCCACGCAAATCAGCAATAGCACTTCGCGCTGCTCGGGAGGCAAGGCTTGCAGGCAGCGGTCCAGATCACGTACCTCCAGATGGTCGGTCTGCGTGGCGCGCACCGGCGCGTCGGGCAAGTCGCCCGGCGCGGTCTGGTCGGCCCGCCGGTTGGTGGCGCGCACGCCGTCGATGAAGTGGTTGTGCATGATGCCGAACATCCAGGCGCGTAGCTCGCCGCGTTTTTGCCAGCGGGAAAAGCGGCTCCATGCGCGCTCCAACGTGTCCTGCACCAGGTCATCGGCCCGGTGCGGGTCGCCCGTCAGCCCGCGGGCGTAACGCCGCAGGCTGGGGATGCAGGCCAGGATCAGGGCCTCGTCGTCGGCGCGCATGGTCAAGCTTGGGCGGCGTCAGGCGCGGGTCAGGGCTTGATGACGTGCCAGACGTCCTTGAAGTTGTCGCCGGTCTTGTCGCCCGGCTTGGTGTCCTTGGCGTACAGGTAGACGGGCTTGCCCTTGTACGCCCATTGCTTGGAGCCGTCGTCGCGGGTGATGACGGTCAGATCGCCCATGGGCTTGGCGTCGGCGGGCGCGGCGACGGGCGGCCAGATCTTGGCGCACTGGTCGTTGCAGGCGCTTTTGCCCCCGCTGTCTTTGTCGAAGGTGTAGAGCGTCATGCCCGCGCTGTTGACCAGCATGCCGTCTTGCGTCTTGACGGCTTGGGCGTGGGCGCCGGCCGTGAACAGGGCGGCGGAGCCAAGAACCAGGGCGGCGGCGATATGTTTGCGCATGTTGAGCCTCGTACGATGTGGGGGAAGGGGTGACTGCCCACTACAGACGCCTGCCGCCGGGGCTTTATTCCAGGCGGGCAAAAAGAAATTGCATCGGTCGTTGCTGCAAGGGTCAGCCGGCCGGCCGGACCGCGCCGGGTTCGTAACGCATTTCATATTCCAGGTCGGTCTCCTTGACGCGGGTGAAGCCCAAAGCGGCGTACAGCCGCTGGGCGGGGTTGCTCTTGAGTACGTTCAGCGTCACGGGCGCGCCTTGCGCATCGGCCTGATCCAGGATGCTTTCCAGCAGGCGCCGGCCCAGGCCACGGCCCTGGAAGTCCGGCGCGATCTGGATCTGCACGATGTGCCAGCCGGCAGGGTCGCGGTAGTGCTTGAACAGCCCGGCGGGGCGGCCGTCCACCCAGACGATGTGCGCGTCGTCGAAGTGGTACTGGATGCGGGCCAGGTGGTCGGCGTCAGCCGTCGGCGCGCCGGCGCGTTCCAGGTGTTCCTGCATGGTGGCCTTGCGCAACGCCAGCAGAAAAGGCACGTCTTCTTCGGTGGCGGGCTGCAAGGCCAGGGAATGATCAGGGGCGCGGGGCGCTTGGGACGTCTTCATGGGGCTTCGGGGTGATTTCAGGGCGGGGTCGGGGTTTTGCGTTTGGCCAGCTTGCCGGTCTGATGAATCAGGTTATAGAGCTGTTGGGCCGCCGGCGCCAGCGGCCGGCCGCGCCGCGCGATCAGGCCCAGCGTGCGCGTGACGCGTGGATGCTCCAGCTTGACGCTGGTCAGCGTGGCGTGGCCGGCCAGCGGCATCGCCAGCTGCGGCACCGCCGCCACGCCCAGCCCGGCTTCCACCAGGCCCAGCAGGGTCATCACGTGACTGACTTCGAACGCGCTGACGGTGCGCTTGCCGCTCTTGGCCAGCGCATCGTCGATCAGCAGGCGGTTGCCGCTTTCCTTGGCGACGGTCATGAAGCGTTCTTGCGACAGGTCTTCCCACGACACGCTGCGGCGAGTAGCCAGCGGATGGTCGCGCCGCACCGCCAGCACGAAGTCTTCGCGCAGCACCGCCTTGAAGTCCACATCGGGTTCCTGCGTGCCGAAAAAACTGATGCCGAAATCGGCGCGGCCCGTCACCACGCTGTTGAGCACGGTGTTGGCGGTTTCGTCGATGATGCGCACGCGGATGCGCGGGAAGCGTTCGGTGTAGTCGCGAATGACCGAGGGCAGGAAGTAATACGCCACGGAAGGCACGCAGGCCACGGTGACCAGGCCGCCGCGCTGCGCGGCCAGGTCGCCGATGCTGAGCACGGCGCTTTCCAGTTCATCGATGGCGCTGCGGGCACGCTCCAGGAAGATGCGGCCCACCTGGGTCAGCGATACGCGGCGCGTGGTGCGTTCCAGCAGGCGCGCGCCCAGGATGCTTTCCAGCTTGTCGATGCGGCGGCTAAGTGCCGGCTGCGACAGGTGCAGGTCATCGGCCGCCGCGCGAAAGCTGGCGCGCTCGGCCACGGCCACGAATGCCTGTAATTCCTGTAAGTCGAAATTGATGCGCGCCATGCATTAATCCATCCGTAAGTTGCAATTCACATCATAGCCATGCCCGCGCAGAATGGCTTGCATGGAAACCATCATCCCTTGCGTCCTGATGCGCGGCGGCACGTCGCGCGGCCCCTTCTTCCTGAGCGACTGGTTGCCGGCTGACCCCGTGCAACGCGACCGCCTGCTGTTGATGGCCATGGGCTCTCCCCACGCGCTACAGATCGACGGGCTGGGCGGCGGCAACTCGCTGACCAGCAAGGTGGCCATCGTGTCGCGTTCGACCCGGCCCGACTGCGATATCGACTACCTGTTCGCGCAGGTGTCGGTGGAGAAGGCCAGCGTGGACACCCGGCCCAATTGCGGCAACATGCTGTCGGGCGCGGCGCCGTTCGCCATCGAGGAAGGCCTGGTCCAGGCGCAGGACGGCGTCACCTCGGTGCGGGTGCACAACGTCAATACCGGCGCCGTCATCGAAGCCGTGGTGCAAACCCCGGGCGGCCACCTGACTTACGAAGGCGATGCGCGCATTGACGGCGTGGCCGGGTCGGCGGCGCCCGTGCGGCTGAACTTCCTTGACGCCTGGGGCGCGGTCACCGGCCGCTTGTTTCCCACGGGCCGGCGGCAGGACACCGTGGATGGCGTGGCGGTCACCTTGATCGATGCGGCCATGCCGATGGTGCTGATGCAGGCGGCCGACTTTGGCCTGTCGGGCAGTGAAAGCGCCGCGCAGCTGGACGGCAACGCCGACCTGCTCCCGCGCATCGAGCGCATCCGGCGGCAAGCCGGCCTGCTCATGGGCCTGGGGGACGTCTCGAACAGCGTCATTCCGAAACCGGTGCTGGTGGCGCCGTCCCCAACCCAAGATGGGCTGGCATTGCAATCGCGTTATTTCACGCCGCGCGCCTGCCATCGGGCGCATGCCGCCACGGGCGCGGTGGGCGTCGCCAGCGCCTTCCTCATGCCCGGCACGGTGGCCCACGATTGTGGCGGACCGCCGATACAGGCGGGGTATCGCAGCGTGCGTATCGAACACCCATCGGGCGCGATGAGCATCGATGTCGACCTGGACCCGGCCAGCGGCGTGGTGCGCAGGGCGGGCCTGGTGCGCACCGCACGCAAGATCATGAAAGGGCAGTTGTACGTGCCCGGCCAGTACACCGATGCCCCCGTCTGCGTGGAGGAATCCCACGCAATGGCTTAGCCCGTTGATACCAGTCAACGGGTAATCGGGTCCGACAAAAAGGGCAAAACCGCCCCGGACCCTTGATCTTTCCCTACCGTCGAAGCGACCCGTGGCTATGACACAGAAGTGCCGCACGACGACCCCTGAATCAGGAGACAACCATGAAGCACCCTCACGTCAAGACCGCCTGCGCGGCCGCCATGCTGTTTGCGTTCAGTGCGTTTGCGCACGCCGAATTTCCCGAGCGTGCCATCACGCTGGTCGTCCCCACCGCGGCGGGGGGCGGCAACGACGTGCTGGCGCGCGTGGTGGGGCAGAAGATCGGCGAGCTGCTGGGCCAGACCGTCATCGTGGTGAACAAGCCCGGTGCGCAAGGGGCCATTGCGTCCGACTACGTGGCGCGTCAGCCGGCTGACGGCTACACGCTGATGCTGGGCTACATCGGCACGCACGGCATCAATCCCGCCATGCAGAAACTGAACTACGACCCCGTCAAGGACTTCACGCCAATCGGCATGGTGGCCGATTCGCCCACCATCATGGTCGTGTCCACGCGCATCCCGGTCAAAGACGTGGCGGCGCTGGTGAAGTACGGCCACGAGCATCCGGATGGCTTGAACTATGCATCGGCAGGCCCGGGCACCGCGCCGTCGGTGGCCGGCGAACTGTTCAATCAAGCCACCGGCACCACCATGCTGGACGTGCCGTACAAAGGCTCGGCGCCGGCGCTGACCGACACCTTGGGGGGCGTCACCCAGGTCATGTTTCCCAGCCTGTTCAGCGTGTACCCGCACCTGAAGTCGGGCATGATCCAGGCCCTGGCGGTGGCCGGGTCGACGCGCTCGGCGGCGTTGCCGGACTTGCCCACGCTGGCCGAAGCGGGCGTCAAGGGCGTGGACGTGCCGCAGTGGTACGCCATCTTTGCGCCCGCCAAGGCGGCGCCTTCGGTGGTGGTGACGCTGAACAAGGCGCTGAATCAGGCCCTGGCGGACCCGGCGGTGGCGCAGAAAATCGCGGAGCAAGGCGCCGAGGTGCGCCAGAGTACGCCAGCCGAATTGGGGGCGTTCGTGGAGAGCGAGGCACTGCGTTGGAAGCAGTTGCTGGGCAAGCGCAAGCTGGCTTCGGGCTGACGGCCGTTACGCCTGCATCAGCATCAGCCGGTCCGCGTCGAAGTTCTTCAAGTTTGGGAACACCAGGCCCAGGTCGTCGCGGCCGGCGCCAAACCATGCGCACAGCGAGGCGCCCAGCTGGTCCACCGCCAACGTGGGCAGCAAACGGCCGTTGTCTACAAAGCCGGGGCCGTCCAGGGCGATCTCGGGGTGCGTACCGTAAAAGCGCCCGCCATTGACCGCCCCGCCCATGACCAGATGATGCGCGCCCCAGCCGTGGTCGGAACCATTGCCGTTGGACCCCAGCGTGCGTCCGAACTCCGACGCCGTGAAAGTGGTGACGCTTTCGGCCACGCCCATCGACGCCAAGGCCTGCTGGAACGTGGCCATGGCCTGGCCCAGCTCGCGCAACAGCGCGGGGTGGGTGTCATTCAAGCCGGTGTGATTGTCATAGCCGTTCTGCGACACAAAGAACACCTGGCGCCGCGCGCCCAGCGCCTGCCTTGCGCCGATGATGCGCGCCACGATCTTCAATTGCTGCGCCAGCGGAGACGCGAAATCACCCGGCACCGCGACGTCGGCCAACGCCGCGCGCAGCTGCGTGTCTGCATCGATGGACTGCGCGGCGATGCGCGATAGCTCGCGTTCCATCAGATGCTCGCGCGGCTGCGTGATCAGTTGGCGCAGCAGCGCCGTGCACGCGCTGGACCCGTACATATCGCGGTGCAGCAGATCAATGGACGTGGACCCGTTGATGCCGACCCGATAGGCCGCGACCTTGCGCCCTGCCAGCAGCACCGTGCTGCCGCCCGCCGTGATGCCGGTGAACGTGCGCTGGGCGTTGGCGCTAGCAAACAGGTCGGTCAGCCGGCCGCCCCAGCCCGACGATGCCCCCTCGGGCGCGAGGGCCTGCCAGTAGGCCTGCTGGTCGTTATGCGAAAACAGCTTGGGCGGCAAGGGCACGCGCGCGCTGATGTATTCGGCCTTGGTCGTGGGCGCCACCAGCGGCCCCACGTTCAATAACACGGCCAGGCGTCCGCTTTCGTACAGCGGGGCCAAGGGGGCCAGCGCGGGCGCCAGCGCAAATTGCGCACCGCCTGCGGCGGGTGCCTTGCCGCGCAAGACGGTGGCTTGCAACGCGTCGCGTGGCAGGGCGATGTCGCCGCGCGCGGCGGCGTAGGCGCGATAGGCGGGCGAGTCAAAGGGAACGATCGTGTTGTAGGGGTCGTTGCCGCCATACAGGAAGACGCATACCAGCGCCTTGTAGGAAGATGGCGACCCCGACCCCGATGCCGATGGCTCCGGCAGGGATTGCGCGGCCGCGGCACCCAGGGCCGCCAGGTTCAGCGCCAGCGGCGCGGCCGCACCCGTCGCCCCCAGCGCGCAGGCGCGAAGCAGGAAGGCGCGGCGGTCGGCGTCGTGGCTTCGTTTCATTTTTGCACCAGGTATTCGGGGCTGGCGGCCACCAGCATGATCGCGGCGCGCACGCGGTCGCGCGGCCGGTGGGCGGGCAGGGTAGCCACCGCTTGCGCGATGGCGCTGGCGGTTGTTGCGCTGAAGGCATCGCCCGCCAGCAGCAGCACCACGCGCGCCACCAGCGCGTCGGGGTCGCGCGCCAAGGCAATTTCGGGCGCATACGATGTCTGCAAATCCTCCCAGCCGCGATCGGCGTAGACCGCCAGAAAATTCAGGTAGCCGGCAATGCTGGTCTCATCCGTGATCTGTAGTTCGGGCGCGACCAGATGCCGACGGGCCAACTCGGTGACGGGTGGCGTATAGCGCGGCCGAAAAAAGTTGAACACGGTGGCCGACCGCATCGGGCTTTGCGCCAGCCGTATCGTGTTGTCGGTGGTGTCCGGCATCGCCCACGCGCCATTGGTCGACGTGGCGCCGAACGCGCGCGCCCATCCCGAAAAGCGCAGGATGGGTTCGCGCACCTTGCCCCAGCCGGGGTTCGCCAGATCGGGGTTGCGCGCCTCCGGGTCCAGCAAGATGGCGCGCAGCACCGCCTTGAGGTTGCCGCGCGCGCCGCTGCCGTCGTCGTCAAACACGGCCGATACGCGCCGCACATACGCCGGGCTGGGGTTGCTGGTGACCAGCCGCTGTATCAGTTGCATGCCGATGAAAGGGCCCACGTTCGGATGCGCACAAATGACGTCCATGGCGCGCTTGAGCGACAGGTGCCCATCGGTGCCCGCGGGAATCACCGTGCCCAGGAAGCGCTTTTCCGCCATGGAGTGCTGCGCGTTGTTCAGCGCCATGGGGCGGCGATGAAATTGCACGTCGGTCTCGGGGCCGTTGATGTCCCAGCCGGTGAACACGCGCGCCAGCCCCTGCACATCGGCGTTGGTATAGGTTTCGACCGGCGCGCCGTTGACCTTCCTGACGGTGCCATCGGGCTCCAGTTCCAGCAGCCCGATGCTGAACAGCTGCATGACCTCGCGCGCGTAGTTCTCGTCGGGATGGCGGCCGGTCTTGGGGTCTTCCTTGCGGTTGCCGCGATAGGTCAGCATGCAGCCCATCGACAGGTTCTTGGTCACGGCGGTCAGCAGCGCCTGGTAGCTGCCCAGCGCGTGCTCGGCCAGCAGGTCCATGAAGCCGGCCGCGCCGAACAGCGGCCACGAGGCGGTGATGGACTGCACGCCCACCACGAATATTTCCGATAGCGCGAAGGCCATGCGCGTGCGCACCTGGTCTTCGGCGCTGATGAACTTGCGCCACAGCGTGGATTCCAGCGGCGCGTTGATGCCGTTGCCCTTGAATGCCTCGGTGTTTTTCTTCTGCTGTAGCAGCCAGTCGAAATGCGTTTGGGATGGCGGCATCGCCAGCTGCGCGTCCAGCCACGCAGCGTAGCCGTCGCGCACCACGGCGTCGATCAGGGCGGGGGTGGGCCCGAACGTGGCCTGCGCCAGAAAGCGCGAGGCCTGGCCGGGGGTAACTGTCATCGCAAGCCTCTCGTCGAATGCGAAAAACTACGGTACTGAACCGCGCGGCGCGCTTCAATACCGTCATTCGGACGAGAGGATTAATCCTTAAGCATGAGGCCCGGGCCGGGGCTCAGACCGAGCGCGTGATGCCGCCGTCGATACGGATGTTCTGGCCGGTGATGTAGGACGACGCGTCAGACGCCAGGAAGGCGATCAGGTCCGCTACTTCCTCGGCGGTGCCGTAGCGGCCCATGGGGATGCGCGCGCGGCGGTCTTCCTTTTCGGGCAGGCTGTCGATAAAGCCGGGCAGCACGTTGTTCATGCGCACATTGTGTTCGGCGTATTCGTCGGAAAACACTTTGGTGAAGGCGGCCAGGCCGGCGCGGAACACGCCGGAGGTGGGGAACAGCGCTTCGGGTTCAAAGGTGGCGTACGTGGAGATATTGACGATGGCGCCCGACTGTTGCTGCTTCATCACCGGCGCCACCAGGCGCGCGATGCGCACGACGTTTAGCAGGTAGTACTCCATGCCCAGGTGCCAGTCGTCGTCGCTGATGGACAGAAGCGGGCCCTTGGGACCGTGGCCCGCGCTGTTGACCACCGCATCGACTCGGCCCCATTTTTGCAACGTGGTTTCCACCAGCCGTGCCAGGTCTTCGGGCGAGCGGTTCGAGCCGGTAACGCCCAGCCCGCCCAATTCACCCGCCAGGGATTCGCCCTTGCCGGACGACGACAAGATCGCGACGCGGTAGCCGTCGGCCGCCAATTTGCGCGCTGCCGCAGCGCCCATGCCACTGCCGCCCGCCGTCACGATCGCTACTTTTTCCGTGCTCATGCCTGCTCCCTGTCGGTGTGTACGAGAAAGCGGCCATTGTAGGGGGAACGCACCCAATGGAAACGGGCTGTCGCCCCTAAAGAATGGGGGGCGACAGCCCGTGTCGGCCGCGGCGTCAGGCGGGTCAGTCGACCAGCTTCAGGCTGCCTTTCATCAGGGCGAAGTGGCCGGGGAACGAGCAGAAGTAGGTGTAGTCGGTGCCGGCGGCCAGCTTGCTGACATCGAAGGTGACGGAGTCGGACTGCCCGCCACCGATCACCTTGGTGTGCGCGATGACGCGCGCGTCGCCCTTTTTGACGTAGTCGTTGTCCAGGCCGGCGGCCATGCCGTCGTTGACGGCGCCCTGCATGTCGGCGGAGGTGGTCAGCACCCAGTTGTGGCCCATGACGTTCTTGGCCAGGTTGCCCGGGTGCTTGAGGTTCACGGTGAACTGCTTGCAGCTTTTGCTGACCGTGATTTCCTTCTTGTCGAACTGCATCTGGTCATTGCCGGCGATATCCACCGAGCATTCGGCAGCCAGGACCGGAGCGGATGCGGCAGCCAGGATCGCGGCCACGCAAAGTTTCTTGAACATCATTTCTTGCCTCCAACGTTTCACTACAAGCGGATTTCCGGCCTGCGCTTGCGCGCCATGACCGGTTTCACGACATTCTGACTCCGCTACCGGCCAGAATGCCAACACCCGCGCAAGCGGGCTTGATGCAGCGCAAGCCAAGGCGATTGAGTTGCGTGAAAGCGTGGCCGGTCAGGGCTTGGGGCTGACGCGCCAGATTACGTTGCCGACGTCATCGGCCACCAGCAAGTCGCCTTGGCCATCAATGGCGACCCCTACCGGGCGCCCCTGCGCCTGCCCGTCCTTGTTCAGAAATCCGGTCAGCACATCGCGTGCCGGGCCATTGGGCGCGTTATTTTCAAAGGGTACGAAGATGACTTTGTAGCCACTGCGCGGGTCGCGATTCCAGGAACCGTGCTGGCCGACAAACATGCCGCCGGCGTAGGGGGCGGGCAACCGCGCGGCGCCGGACCAGGCCAGCCCGAGCGAGGCGGTGTGCGGGCCCAACGCATAGTCGGGCACGATGGCGCGCGCCACCAGGTCCGGGCGCGGCGGCGTGACCCGGGTGTCCACGTGCTGCCCGTAATAGCTGTAGGGCCATCCATAGAAGCCGCCGTCTTTTACCGACGTCATGTAATCGGGAACCAGGTCGCTGCCCAGCTCGTCACGCTCGTTCACGGCCGTCCACAGCGTCTTGCCATCGGGTGCCCAAGCCATGCCGACCGGGTTGCGCAGGCCCGTGGCGTAGAGCCGCTTGTTGCCGGTGGCCACATCAATTTCCCAGATGGCGGCGCGCCCCTCTTCGATGTCCATGCCGTTTTCCGCCACATTGCTGTTGGACCCGACCGACACGTACAGCTTGCTGCCGTCCGCGTTGGCGATCAGGTTCTTGGTCCAGTGGTGGTTGATGCCGGCCGGCAGGTCGGTGACGTGCACGCCGGGGGCCTGAATCTGCGTCTGGCCGGGCTGGTACGGAAAGCGCAGCACGGCGTCGGCATTGGCCACGTAAAGCTGGTTGCCGACCAGCGCCATGCCGAAGGGCGAGTTCAGGTTTTGCAGCAGCACGCTGCGCGTTTCCGCCACGCCGTCGTGGTCGGCATCGCGCAGCAGGGTGATGCGATTGGCGCTGGGCGTCTTGGCGCCGGCGCGCTTCATGACGATGCCCGCCGCCCATTCCTTGATGCCGCCGCCCGCCCCTTCGGGCTTGGGCGGCGCATTGGTTTCCGCGACCAGCACATCGCCGTTGGGCAGTACGTAAAGCCAGCGCGGATGGTCCAGGCCGCTGGCGTACGCGTTAACGGCCAGGCCGGCGGCGGCCACGGGCTGTGCGCCGTCGGACCAGCCGACGGCCTTTGCGGTGTTGACGGTGGGGATCAGCGTGGAGTTGGGCGCAGGCAGCGTCGGGTTGGGACCCATGCCGGATTCCACGGGCAGGGTGGCGATTTCACCGCAGGCGGCAAGTGTGGCCAGGGCGGCCATCGCGCCGATTGTCAGGCCGGCCTTCGCCAGGGGGCGCGTGGTACGCGGGGTGGGCATGATGCGACTCCAGGCTGTGGATTCGCATCATCATACCTAGCTGGATGCGCCGGGCATCGGCTCGGCCCGGGCGGGGCCTCGGATTGCCGTTGCCACGAGGGATCGCGGCCGGGCCCGCGTAGCCATTCACTTCACCAGCGTGACCGGTACCTCGGCAAGTTGCAGCACCTGGTTGGCGACGGACCCCATCAGGATGTTGACCAGCGTACCGTGACCGCGAGTGCCCATCACGATGCGAGCGCAGTGCTGGTCGCGGGCGTATCCGGCGATCTCGGTGGCGGGGTGGCCAAACAGTACCTGGCTGGTGTGGTCGGTGCCCGTCGCGTCCAGCAGTTGCCGCGCATCGTGCGTGGCCTCCTGGCCCTCGCGGGCGTAGAACTGGTCGATCATGTCTTGCGTGATCAGGCGCGACACGCCCGCGCGGCCATGCGTGGGTGTCTGGACGTTGACAAGGTGGATGCGCGCGGACGCCGCGCCTTCGGCCAATTGACGGGCATAGAGCACTGCGCGGTTGGCATTGTCGGAGCCGTCGACCGGGACAAGGATGTTCAACATGGTTGCTCCTGTGTGCGTTACTTGACCAACGTGACGGGCAGGTCTGTCAGGTGCACAACGCGCGTGGCGATGGACCCCATGAACAAAGACGATACCGAGCCCAGGCCGCGCGAGCCCATGTAGATTTCGTCCGCATCGGATTCCGCCGCCACGCGGATGATGGTGTCGGCGGGTTCGCCGACTTCGATGCGTACGTCGAACGGCACGCCGGCTTTGGTGAGCAGGTCGCTGCTGGCCCGAAGCGCGGCGCGGGCTTCGTCCTGGTGGTACGCATCAATGTCGGCTTGCGCCAGACCGCGTCCGATCTTGCCCGACTTGAGCGGAATCTGAACCGTCAGCAACTCGACGTGCGCGACGGGATCGTAAGCGCGTGCCGCCAGCAAGGCTTGGACGGCGTGCAGCGCGGGCGGCGAGCCGTCGACGGGTATCAGGATGCGTTTCATGCGCGTCTCCTTGGGTGCGAGCCTGGGCAGGCGGATTTTTCTACTGTATTCGAATTATTCGCCGGTTTCGGGCCGGGGAAGATGCGCTGGATCAAGCGGGGCGCAGACAGGGAGGTTGCTGCGGTGCGGGATGCTTGGGGTTTTTTCACCCCGATTTTTCGCCTGCAATGTCGACCGAGGGCCGCCGCTACCGCCAGCGCGCGGGAGTTTGAGCGACTGCCACGCCCGGCGCCCAAAGCCGGTCCGCCAGGGCGGCCACGGCCGGCGCATGGCCGGTCGTCTCCAGTTGGCAGATGGCGTGGGGGTGGTGGCCGGTGGCGGGGTCGCCACGGTCCGAGCGGCCTTGGCCCGAGGTGCCTTTGTCCGAGCCGCCTTGGTCCAAGCCGTCTTTGTCCGAGGCGCCTTGGTCCGAGCCGCCTTGGTTCGAGCGGCCTTTGTCCGAGCCGCCTTGGTCCAAGCCGTTTTTGTCCGAGCCGTCTTTGTCCGAGCCGCCTTGGTCCGGGACGGTCTTGCCCGGGTCGGCTGTGCCAGGGGCGCCAGAGCGCAACAGCCGGCGTTGCTGCAACTGGTGCTTGAGCCAGCGGGCGACGGGCGCGCCCGTTTCCAGCAACGGCACGCCAGGGCCGGCCGCCGCCTGGATCGCGTCGCGCAAAAAGGGAAAGTGGGTGCAGCCCAGCACCAGCACGTCGGCCCCGGCCGCGCGCAGTTCCTCGACGGGCGCGCGCACCGCCGCGTCCACCTCGGGGCCTGACAATATGCCTTGTTCCACCAGCGCCACCCATTCGGGGCAGGGCCGCAATACGATGCGCACCTCGGGCGCCTCGCGCTGGACCAGCGTGGCGAACTTGGGGCTGGCCAACGTGCCGGTCGTGGCGAACACGCCGACCACGCCGCTATGCGTCAGATGCGCAGCCGGCTTGATGGCGGGCTCTACGCCGATGATGATCAGGTCGGGGTATCGCGCGCGTAGCGGCGCGATGGCGGCGGCGGTGGCCGTGTTGCATGCCACGACCATGGCCTTGGCCTGCCGCGAGACAAAATAGTCCGCCATGGCGTAGGCGCGCTGCAACACGAAGTCCTGCGTTTTGTCGCCATACGGCACGTGGGCCGAGTCGGCCACGTACAGCAAGGATTCATCGGGCAGGGCGTCACGAATGGCGCGCAACACGCTCAGGCCGCCAACGCCGGAATCGTATACGCCGATGAGGGAATCACAAGACATGGTGGCAACGCAAAAAGGAAAGACACGTGCCGCGCAGTGTAGCGCCGCGAGCAGGGCGTCTGGCCCGTGGTCCGGCCCGTCTCCGGCCCCTAGTCCGAGTCCGATCCTGGACCTGTACCCGATCCCAGACCTGAAGCCGATCCTGTGCCCGAGCCCGAACCCGAACCCGAGCCCGAGCCCGAGCCCGAACCCGAACCCGAACCCGAACCCGAACCCGAACCCGAACCCGAACCCGAACCTGAACCCGAACCCGAACCCGGAGCTGAACCCGAACCCGAGCCGGAAGCTGGCGCTGAACCCGAACCCGACTCCGCGCCTTCGACCCCACCTTCGCCCGCGCCGACGCCATCCGCGCGATGCCGGCGCACTTCGTCGATCAGCTTGCGGGTCGCGCCCGACAGCGGCGCATCGCGCCAGATCAGCTTCAGCGCGGCGCGCAGCGCCACGGGGCCGGTCACGTTGACGTACACCACGCCTTCGATGTTCACGCGCCGCAATGACGCGGGCACAAGCGACACGCCCAGCCCCGCCGCCACCAGGCTCAAGGTGGACAGCATGCGCGGCGCTTCCTGCACCACGCGCGGGCTAAAGCCCGACGCGCTGCATGCCGTGATGATGGCGTCGTACAGGCCCGGGCCGCTGTGCCGCCGATACAAGATCAGGGATTCCTCGGCCAACTCGGACAGCGCGATCTGCTGTCGCGCGCGCCCCTTGACGGCGGGATGGTCGGCGGGAAAAGCGGCCAGCATGGTTTCTTCCAGCACCGTTTCCTCGGCCACGCCTGGCGTGCTGGCATACGCGCCGCGAATGAAGGCCACGTCGACCCGGCCTTCACTGACCGCGTCGCGCAGTTCGCCCGAACTGCTTTCTTCCAGCACCAGCCGCACATTGGGCGCGCTTTCCCGAAAGCGGCGGATGACCGAAGGCACGAAGGGATGGAACGCCGCCGACCCGGTAAACCCCACCGTCAGCCGGCCGGCTTCCCCCTGCGAGACCCGGCGCACGCCGTCCACCGCCTGATCGACCAGCGCAAGAATGCTGCGCGCGTCTTCCTTCAAGGCACGGCCGCTTTCGGTGAGTTCCATGCCGCGCGGCAGGCGGTGAAACAGGGTCACGCCAAGCTCCTGTTCCAACACGCGTATCTGTTGGCTGAGCGGAGGCTGGCGGATGCCCAGCCGTGCCGCGGCCTTGGTCAGGTGAGCTTCCTCGGCGACGGCCAGGAAGTAGCGCAGCAGGCGCAGGTCTACAGATGCCATATGCAGTGAATATGATTGTTTGCGTGGTCATATATTAGACATTATCCAAGCCGAAGAGTAGGCTGCGAGCCTTGGTTTTCCGCTGTCGCCGCGCGCGTTTCGCGTGGTGTGAACGACGCGCCAGCCCTTGCCCCGCCGGCCTTGCCCCGGCTTACGACCCTATGAATGCAGCACCCTTGACCCCCGACGCCGCCACGCGGCCGCCGCCCACTTGCGGGCAATTGTTCACCGGTTTCCTGATGCTTGGCCTGACCGCTTTCGGCGGCGCGTTGCCCCTGGCGCGCCGCATGGTCGTTGAAAAGCACGGCTGGTTGAGCGGCCCCGAATTCACCGACCTGCTGGGGCTGTGCCAGTTTCTGCCCGGCGGCAACATCATCAACCTGTCGGTGGCGCTGGGCATGAAGTTTCGCGGGCCGCGTGGCGCGTTCGCCGCCTTGATGGGGCTGATTCTTGCACCGTCGGCCATCGTCATTTTGTTGGGCATGGTGTACGACCGCTTTCAGAACGATCCGCATATCCAGCACCTGTTCGCCGGCCTGGCCGCGGCGGCGGCGGGGCTGCTGATTTCGATGGCGGTCAAGATCGGCGTGCCCGTCATCAAGCGCCGCGACTGGCTGGCGGGCGTGGTGGCAACGCTGTGCTTCGTGGCCGTGGCGGTGCTGCGCATTCCGCTGTTGCCGACCATGGCGGTGTTGACGCCGTTGAGCATCCTGCTGGTCTGGAGGCAACGTCGATGATCCACACACTGATTGCCCTGGCCCTGATCTTTTCCCAGCTATCGGTGCTGGCGTTCGGCGGCGGCAACACGATCCTGCCCGAGATGCAGCGCCAGGTCGTGGACGTGCACGGCTGGATGACGGCGGCCGACTTTTCGGCGCTGTTCGCGCTGGGGCAGGCCGCGCCGGGGCCGAACCTGATGGTGGTCACGCTGGTGGGCTGGCATGTGGCCGGTTGGTGGGGCATGTTGGTCACCACCATCGCCAAGTTCGGCCCGTCGTCGCTGATCACCATCGTGGCGCTGGGCTTGTGGGAACGCTTCAAGGACCGCCCATGGCGGGGCGTGATCCAGGCGGGTATTTTTCCCATGACGGTGGGGTTGGTCGCGGCCAGTGCGGCGCTGATCACCGAGGCGTCCGTGCACTCGTGGCTGCTGGCCGCCATCACCACCGTCGTGGCGGTACTGGGCAGCACCACGCGCATTCACCCGCTATGGCTGTTGTTTGGCGGCGCGCTGGTGGGTTTGTTGGCGATCGGTTAGCGTAGGCGCTTGCCTAGCGCAGGAGCCCCCATGACCCAACCGAGTACGACCAAACCTCGGATTGAAGAACCAAAGGACGGCGAACAAAAGGTTCGGACGGCGCAGCCCGACGAAGCGGACCGGGGCGATACCGATCGGGACCACGGTGAGCCGGACGACGCAGAGCCGGGCGACGCAGAGCCGGGCGAAGCCAAGCCCGACCACGCCAAGCCGAACGACGGCCACAGCGCCTCAGTTGAGCGCCTGCCCTTTTTCCACGCGCATCGACGCCTGATGTTGTGCGGCATGCTGTTCCTCGCGGTGGGCGGCGGCGCGTACGCGTGGGGGCGTTCAGTCAGCCTGGCGCTGTTGCTGGGCTTCGATGCCGCCGCGCTGGTGTTCCTGGTGCTGACGGCGCGGGTGTTCGGCAAGGCCAGCCCCGCCTCAATGCGCGTGCAGGCCAGACAGCAGGACGTGGGCCGTTTCGGCGTGCTCTGGAGCAGCGTGGCCTTGTCCTGCATGGTCTTGATGGCGCTGTGGGTCGAACTGCACGGCGAAAGCAGCTCGGGCGGCGCACTGGATATCCTGGCGGCGGGCGCGACCATCGTGCTGTCGTGGCTCTACATGAACATGATTTTTGCGCTGCACTATGCGCATGGCTACTACGGCCATCGGACCGGCGCGCACAAGGGCCTGGATTTTCCCGGCACGCAGGAACCGGACTACTGGGACTTTGCGTATTTTGCGTTGGTGCTGGGCATGACGTTCCAGGTGTCAGACGTGCAGATCGTCAACCGCCGCGTGCGCCGCATGGCGTTGATGCACAGCGTGATCGCGTTCTTCTTCAACGTGTTCATCATCGCAATCAGCGTGAACGTGGCGGCGGGAAAAGCATAGCGAAAGCGGAGAGGGAATGCCCCCACGCGGCGCACGCTACGCGCGCTTGCTGCCCCCCGAGGGGGCGTCTCCCGCCTTGGGGGCGGCCCGGCGGCGGGAGGGGTGCCCCGCGCCGCAGGCGTCGGGGCCTTCGCGATCAGGCGGCGGCGCCCAATCTCCACAGCGAGGTGACTTCCTTTGAGCGCGCGGCGTACAGCGGGTCGCTGGGGTCTTTGGCGCGGGCGTGCGTGGGGCGGGTGTCCAGGCGTTCGATGACGCGCAGGCCGGCCGTGTCGATCATTTCAAGCAGCTGTTCGCGCGTGCGCAGGCCCAGGTGCTCGGCCAGGTCAGACAGGATCAGCCAGCCTTCGCCGTTGGGCGTCAGGTGCGCCGGCAGCCCGTTCAAAAAGCCGCGCAGCATGCGGCTGTCGGGGTCGTACACGGCCTGCTCCACCGGCGAGCTGGGGCGCGCCGGCAACCACGGCGGGTTGCAGACCACCAGCGACACTCGGCCTTCGGGGAACAGGTCGGCGTCAACCACGTCGACCTGTTTGTCCAGGCCCAGTCGTTCCAGGTTTTCGCGGGCGCACGCCAACGCGCGCGGGTCCTGGTCGGTGGCGATGACGCGCTTGCCGCCTCGGCGTGCAATCACGGCCGCCAGCACGCCGGTGCCTGTGCCGATATCGAACGCCACGCTACCGCGCGGCATCGGCGTATTCGCCACCAGATCCACATACTCGCCACGCAGCGGCGAGAACACGCCGTAGTGCGGATGGATGCGGTTGTTCAAAGCGGGGATCTCAACGCCCTTCTTGCGCCATTCAAACGCGCCGATCAGGCCCAGCAGCTCGCGCAGCGACGCCACATAAGGCTCGTCGGCCGGGCCGTGCGCTTCTTCGCAGGCCTGGCGCGCATCGGGCGCGCGGCGCAGCGAAATGCCGTGGCCGGCGTCAAACGGAATCAGCAGCATGCCCAGGATGCGGGCGCGCTGCGATTGGATCTGGCGATGCTGGTTGAACGCTTCCAGCATGGTCTCGACCGGCTTGCGCGGGCGCTTGTCCACGCGCCGCGTCATGGCCAGCAGCAGCTGGCGGGCGTTCTGGAAATCTCCGCGCCACAGCAGGCCCACGCCTTCGCACGCTTGGCGGTACGCCATGTCGGCGGTCAGTTTGTCGTCCACCACCACCACGCGCTTGGGCGGCGTTGCGCCGGTTTCAGAGCGCCAGCGGGCGGAATGGGGGACATCGTTTTCAACCCAGTGCAATTCGGGGGCGCTCAATGTGTCGCTCCAGCAAGGACGGGGGAAGGGGTAAGGATCATGGGGACCAATAAAAAAAGATAGGGCGCGGGCTGCCAATGTAGCAGCTTCGCGCCCCGGGGCGGGCGCGCGGCACGCCGGCCGCCGCGCGCAACACGCATCAGTGGAAAAGGACCACCGCCTTTTGCAACGTGATCCAGATGCCCCAGGCCAGCGGGATGCCCACGCAGGCCCAGGCAAACAGCACCAGCACGGCGGGTGTGCGGAACGTGGACGCGCCCACGCCGTGCGTTTCGGCGGCGGCCGCGCGCTCGTGCGCCAGCGCTTTTTCATGCGCCAGCTCGTCATCCGACATGAAGTACTTCGGATTGACCGGTCGTATCGCCAGATTGCACAGGAAGCCCAGCACCAGCATGCCCGCCAGGATGTACATCGTGATGTCGTACACCTGCGCGCGCGGCACGCCGATCGACAGCTGGTACTCGCGGATATAGTTCACCAGCACCGGGCCGAAGATACCGGCCGCCGACCACGCCGTCAGCAGGCGACCGTGAATGGCGCCCACCATCTGCGTGCCGAACAGGTCCGCCAGATACGCCGGTACGGTGGCGAAGCCGCCGCCGTACATGGACAGGATCACGCAGAACGCGGCCACGAACAGCGCCAGCGCGCCGATGTGGGCCGTCCAGGGAATGGCGGCGTACAACACGAAGCCCAGCACGAAGAAGATCAGATACGTCATCTTGCGGCCCAGCTTGTCCGACAGGCTGGCCCAGAAGAAGCGGCCGCCGATGTTGAACAGGCTGAGCAGGCCCGTGAAACCGGCCGCAATGGCGGCGATGGCGGCCAGTTGATCCTTGTCCAGCTGGCCAAAGCCCAGTTCCGGCTTGTTGATCAGCCCGCCGCCGAACACCTCCTGCAACAGCGGCGACGCCATGCCCAGAATGCCGATGCCGGCCGTGACGTTCAGGCACAGCACCAGCCACACCAGCCAGAACTGCGGCACGCCCCAGACGCGCTTCACGTGCACGTGCCCCTTGGTGATCATGGCGTTGTTGGCATGCTTGGCCGGGGCGGTCCACCCTTGCGGCTTCCAGCCCGTGGGCGGCACGCGGTAACCCAACGCACCCGACATCATGAACACGAAATACACCACGGCCATGGTCAGAAACGTTTGCCACACGCCCGGCGAGGTCGGCGTGGCAAAGTGGCGCATCAGCAAGTCGGCCAACGGGGCGCCGATCATCGCGCCGCCGCCAAAGCCCATGATGGCCATGCCGGTGGCCATGCCGCGCCGGTCGGGAAACCATTTGATCAGCGTGCTGACGGGCGAGATATACCCCAGCCCCAGCCCGATGCCGCCGATGACTCCCGAGCCCAACCACAGCATCCACATCTGATGCAGGTACACGCCGATGGCGGAAATGACCAGGCCGCCGCACCAGCACACAGCCGACACCACGCCCGCCTTGCGCGGGCCGGCGCGTTCCAGCCAGCCGCCCCATAGCGCGGCCGAGCACCCCAGCAGCACGAAGAACAGGGTGTACATCCACCCCATGGTTGAAATTTTCCAGTCGCAGCTGGTGGTGAACAACTCGGCCACCAGGCTCATGTCGGCCGGGCAGGCCAGCGGCTTGGCGCCGCCCACCACTTTGGACAGCGGCAGCCAGAACACCGAAAAGCCATAGGCCATGCCGATGCACAGGTGGATGGCCAGGGCGGCCGGCGGCACCAGCCAGCGCGAGAAACCCGGCCCGGCGATGGTGCGTTCTTTGTCAAAAAAGCCCGGCTTAGCGCCGGGCAGGTCCAAGGTGGCGGTGCTTTCCATGTAGTCTCCTCGATGGGTGCGGCTTTATCGCCGCTATGTTTTGTTTTGACTGCGGGTAAAGCGGTGGCGCCCGGCTAGTTCACGCGGGGCGCGGGCGTCAGGCGCTGGCGGTTCTGCGTGACCGCGTCCAGCACCAGCGGATGCAATTGTTCGTCGCCGGCATCGCCGTCCGGGGTGGCCGCCAGGAAGCCCAGCAGCTCGTTGCGCATGCGCGGTTCCCAGAACTTGTGGATATGGTTGGCCACGCCTTCCAGCGCTTCGTGGCGGTCCGGCATGGCGTCAAAGAACTGGCCGATGCGGTTGGCCATGCGGATCAGGTTGCCGATTTCCATTGCGAGTCAGGGTCCGGTTCAAGTGCGATTCAGGATGCGATTCAAGGTGCGATTCAAGGTGCGCTTTAACCCGCGCTTCAGGCGATGAATCGTTCGGGGTGCGAATACAGCGTGGCGTCGTCGCCGCGTAAAAAGCCCACCAGGCTGACGTTGGCGTCTTGCGCCAGACGGATGGCCAGCGCCGTGGGGGCGGACACCGCGGCCAGCACGGCCACCCCGGCCGCCGCCGTCTTCTGCACCATTTCAAAACTGGCGCGGCTGGACACCAGCACGATGCCGTTACCGCCGTGCATCGCCTGTCGTGCCAACGCACCGATCAGCTTGTCCAGCGCGTTATGGCGGCCCACGTCTTCGCGCAGCAGCGCCACGGCGCCGTCGCTGCCCGCCCAGCCGGCCGCGTGCGTGGCGCCCGTGATGTCGTGCAGCGCCTGGCGCGCGCGCATGTCGCGCATGGCGGCCAGCACCGCGCGGATGCGCACGGCCGACCCGTTCGTCACGGGCGCCACCGGCCGCAGCACTTCCGGCAGGGTTTCCACGCCGCACAGGCCGCAGCCGGTGCGTCCGGCCATGGCGCGCCGCCGCGTTTTCAAGCGCACTTCGCAAGCGCTGGAAATTTCCACCTGCACCACGATGCCATCGCATTGCGGCAGCACGTCAATGCCGCGCACATCGCTGACGCTGTCGATGATGCCTTCCGACAGCGAAAAGCCCACGGCAAAGTCTTCCAGGTCGGCCGGCGTGGCCAGCATGGTGGCGTGGCTGATGCCATTGAATTCCAGCGCCACCGGCGTTTCCTCGGCAACAAAATCCGATTCGGCGGCGGGGGCGATGGTCCCGCCCCGCACGCGCGTGACCTGGGTCGGCGTGCAGTCGGGGCGGGGCGGCGGGGGCGTTGTCTGGGAAGTCATGGCATCCGGGGCAGTGGCTGGCAGGCGGTCATTTCCCGGTCAGCGCCGCTTCGTTCTCGCGCGATCGCTCGCGCAGCAGCTTTTGCTGGATGTCGGCAAAGCGCGACCATTGGCGTTGCCATTCCGAAGGCTGGGACACGCGCGTCACCTGCACGGCCGTGACCTTGTATTCGGGGCAGTTGGTCGCCCAGTCCGAGCTGTCCGTCGTGACGACGTTGGCGCCTGACTCGGGAAAGTGGAACGTGGTGTATACCACGCCCGGCTGCACCCGGTCGGTCAGCGTGGCGCGCAGCACCGTTTCGCCGGCGCGGCTCTGGATGCCGACCCAATCGCCTTCGGCCACGCCCCGATCCTCGGCGTCTTGCGGATGCAGTTCCAGCACATCCTCGCCATGCCACATCACGTTGGGCGTACGCCGTGTCTGCGCGCCCACGTTGTATTGCGACAGGATGCGGCCCGTGGTCAAGAGCAGCGGGAAACGGCGCGTGCTGCGTTCGTCGGTGGGCACGTACTTGGTAATCATGAACTTGCCCTTGCCGCGCACGAACGTGTCGATGTGCATGATGGGCGTGCCGTCCGGCGCATCGTCATTGCACGGCCATTGCAGGCTGCCCAGCTTGTCCAGCTTGTCGTAGCTGACGCCTGCGAACGTGGGCGTCAGCCGCGCGATTTCCTCCATGATTTCGCGCGGGTGCGTGTAGTTCATGGGGTAGCCCAACGCGTTGGACAACGCCACCGTCACTTCCCAATCCGACTTGCCGTTCTTGGGTTCCATCACCTTGCGCACGCGCGAGATGCGGCGTTCGGCGTTGGTGAAGGTGCCGTCTTTTTCCAGGAACGACGAGCCCGGCAGGAACACGTGCGCGTACTTGGCGGTCTCGTTCAGGAACAGGTCCTGCACCACGATGCACTCCATGGCCGCCAGCGAGGCCGCCACGTGCTGCGTGTTGGGGTCGGACTGCACGATGTCTTCGCCCTGGCAGTACAGGCCCTTGAACGAGCCGCCCAATGCCGCTTCGAACATGTTGGGAATGCGCAGGCCGGGTTCCGGTTGCAGCGTCACGCCCCAGTCGCGTTCGAATTGCGCGCGCACGGTGTTGTCGGAAATGTGGCGATAGCCGGGCAACTCGTGCGGGAACGAGCCCATGTCGCACGAGCCTTGCACGTTGTTCTGGCCGCGCAAGGGGTTCACGCCCACGCCCTCGCGGCCGATGTTGCCGGTGGCCATGGCCAGGTTGGCAATGGCCATCACGGTGGTGGACCCTTGGCTGTGTTCGGTCACGCCCAGGCCGTAGTAGATGGACCCGTTGCCGCCGGTGGCGAACAGCCGCGCCGCGCCGCGCACGGCTTGCGCCGGCACGCCGGTGATTTCGGCCATGGCCTCGGGCGAGTTCTCGGGCAGCGATACAAAGTCGCGCCATTCGTTGAAGGCCTTGGCTTCGCAGCGTTCGGCCACAAAGGCCTCGTCGATCAGCCCTTCGGTGGCGATCACGTGGGCCAGCGACGACAACAGCGCCGTGTTGGTGCCCGGCCGTACCTGCAAGTGATAGTCGGCCTTGATGTGCGGCGAGCTGACCAGTTCGATGCGGCGCGGATCAATCACGATCAGGCGCGCGCCCTGGCGCAGGCGGCGCTTCAAGCGCGAGGCAAACACCGGGTGCCCGCTGCTGGGGTTGGCGCCCATCACGATGACCACGTCGGTGTGCATGACCGAATCAAAGGTCTGCGTGCCGGCCGATTCACCCAGGGTCTGCTTCAGGCCGTAGCCGGTGGGCGAATGGCAGACGCGCGCGCAGGTGTCCACGTTGTTGGTCCCGAAGGCAGCGCGCACCAGCTTTTGCACCAGCCAGGTTTCTTCGTTGGTGCAGCGCGACGACGTGATGCCGCCGACCGCGTCGCGGCCGTACTGGCTTTGGATGCGGCGAAATTCCGACGCCGCGTAGTTGATGGCCTCGTCCCAGGACACTTCCTTCCAGGAATCGGTGATGTGCTTGCGGATCATGGGCTTGAGCACGCGTTCCTTGTGCGTGGCGTAGCCCCATGCAAAGCGGCCCTTCACGCACGAGTGGCCGCGGTTGGCCTGCCCGTCTTTCCAGGGCACCATGCGCACCACTTCCTGCCCCTTCATCTCGGCCTTGAAACCGCAGCCCACGCCGCAGTACGCGCAGGTGGTGATGACCGAGTGTTCGGCCTGACCCATCATGATGACGGTCTTTTCCTGCAACGTAGAGGTCGGACAGGCCTGCACGCAGGCGCCGCAGGACACGCATTCGCTATCCAGGAACGGCTGGTCCTGCCCGGGCGACACGCGCGATTCAAACCCCTTGCCCGAGATCGTCAACGCAAACGTGCCTTGCGTATCTTCGCAGGCGCGCACGCAGCGGTTGCAGACGATGCACTTGGACGCGTCGTAGCTGAAGTAGGGATTGGAATCGTCGACCTTGGCGTCCAGGTGGTTGGCGCCGTCATAGCCGTAGCGCACGTTGCGCAGGCCCACCACGCCGGCCATGTCCTGCAATTCGCAGTCGCCGTTGGCGGGGCAGGTCAGGCAGTCCAGCGGGTGGTCCGAGATGTACAGCTCCATCACGCCGCGCCGCAGCTCGTGCAGCTTGGGGGTTTCGGTGACCACCACCATGCCGTTTTCCGCCGGCGTGGTGCAAGACGCGGGATAGCCGCGCCGGCCCTCGATCTGCACCAGGCAAAGGCGGCACGACCCAAAGGGTTCAAGGCTGTCGGTCGCGCACAGCTTGGGGATGTTGATGCCGGCCTCGGCGGCCGCGCGCATCAACGACGTACCCTCGGGCACGCAGATTTCCTGGCCGTCGATGGTCAGGGTAATGGTGTTGGCGGACTCGCGCGCCGGGGTGCCCAGGTCGCGGTCGCGCTTGATGACGGTCTCTAGCATGGTCGTCTCTCGGGTTCAGGCCGCGTGCGCGGCAGACTGCGAGGACTCGATGCCGAAGTCCTGCGGAAAATGGTTCAGCGCGGAAAGCACGGGGTAGGGCGCCATGCCCCCCAGCGCGCACAGCGAACCGCCCATCATCGTGTCGCACAAGTCACGCAGCAGGTGCACCTGTTGTTCGCGCTGCGCGGGGCTGACCCCGCCTGCCGCGATCTTGTCGATGGTTTCAACGCCGCGTGTGGAACCGATGCGGCACGGTGTGCACTTGCCGCAGGATTCAATCGCGCAGAACTCCATGGCGTAGCGAGCCATGCGCGCCATGTCCACGGTGTCGTCAAACGCGACGAGCCCGCCGTGGCCGATCATGGCCGAGATCTGTATGTAGGCTTCGTAATCCAGCGGCACGTCCCATTGCGATTCGGGCAGATAGGCGCCCAGCGGGCCGCCCACTTGCACGGCGCGCAACGGCCGGCCGCTGGCGCTGCCGCCGCCGAAGGTGTAGAGCAGGTCACGCAGGCTAAGGCCGAACGCCTTTTCCACCAGGCCGCCTTGCTTGACGTTGCCGGCCAGTTGGAACGGCAAGGTGCCATGCGAGCGGCCCACGCCGTAATCGCGGTAGTAGGCGGCGCCCTTGGCCAGGATGATGGGCACGGTGGCCAGCGATATCACGTTGTTGATGACGGTGGGCTTGCCGAACAGGCCCGAGATCGCGGGCAGCGGCGGCTTGGCGCGCACCACGCCGCGCTTGCCTTCCAGGCTTTCCAGCAGCGAGGTTTCTTCGCCGCAGATGTAGGCGCCCGCGCCCTTGCGCACTTCCAGGTCGAAGCGGCGTCCGCTGCCGTGCACGTCGGCGCCCAGCCAGCCGACGCTGCGCGCGCGGGCGATAGCGGCTTGCAGGGTATCGATGGCGTGCGGGTATTCCGAGCGCACGTAGATGTAGCCGTAGGTGGCGCCCACGGCCAGCCCGGCAATCGTCATGCCTTCGATCAGCACATAGGGGTCGCCCTCCATCAGCAGGCGGTCGGCGAAGGTGCCCGAGTCGCCTTCGTCGGCGTTGCACACGATGTACTTCTGGTCGCCGGGCGTGCCCGCCACCGTTTTCCATTTGATGCCGGTGGGAAACGCCGCGCCGCCGCGTCCGCGCAGGCCGGAGGTGACCATCTCGTCGATGATGGCGGCCGGGTCCATTGCCAGCGCCCGCTTCAGGCCCGCCAGGCCGCCGTGCGCGGCGTAGTCCTGCAAGGACAGGGGGTCGATCACGCCCACGCGGGCGAAGGTCAGGCGCTCTTGCTGTTTCAGGTAGGGGATGTCTTCGGTCAGGCCCAGGCACAGCGGGTGTACGGGGGCGGCGCCTGCGGCGTTGTCGTGGTGCGTCAGCCAGCCGGCATCGAACAAGCCGGCCACGTCCTCGACCGCCACGGGGCCGTAGGCGACGCGGCCGTTGGGCGTGGCCACTTCCACCAGCGGTTCCAGCCACAACAAGCCACGCGACCCATTGCGCACGACCTGCACGGCCAGGCCGCGCGCATCGGCGATGCGTTCAACCTCGCGCGCCACGGCGTCCGCGTCCATGGCCAGCGCGGCCGCGTCGCGCGGCACGTAGATGACGACGGGGGCGCTCATGGGGTGGTCTCCTGCGGTTGGGCCAACGTGCGCGCCAACAAGCGGTCCAGCTTCTCGGGCGTGACGCGGGCATGCGGCCGGCCATCGATCATGACGGCGGGCGACTGCGCGCATAGCCCCAGGCAGTAAACGGGTTCCAGCGTGAAATTGCCGTCGGCGGTGTGGGCATGAAAATCGCAGCCCAGATGCGCGCGGGCATGGGCGGCTAGCTGGTCGCCGCCCATCGCCTGACAGGACTCGGCGCGGCACACTTCCAGCGTGTGGCGCGCGGCCGGCTGGCTGCGAAAGTGCGGGTAGAACGTGATGACGCCGTGGACTTCGGCGCGGGACAGGTTCAGGGCCTCGGCGATGGTTTGCACCGCTTCGGCCGGGATACAGCCCAGTTCATGCTGCACCTGATGCAGCACCGGCAACAAGGGGCCGGGCAGGTCTTTCAGCCGCGCAACGATGCGGGCGGTGGTGGCAATGGCGGGGGTGGTGGACGCCTGGGCGGCGTCTAGAGCCAATTGGCCGCCCCGGGCGCCGCCGCTGGACGCCAAGTCGGATGTTGCCTCGCGCTGATGCACGGTGGTCTCCTCCAGTGTTGCTGGGCCCCTTGACGGGGTCTGTTGTGGCGGTCGGATGTTCGGGTATTCCCAGGCAATTAATAGGCTTTTAAAAACATAATAAAAACCAGTCCGCCGCGTTATTTGTGTACTCTAACCACGTACTTGAACGCCTTCAATAAGAAATAAATGACATATAAAAATGACGTATAAGTTCCGAATCGGGCTGCGGCCGCAATGGACCTTGGGCGGGGGCGACGACACGGCTCCTTTGCCCTTGCAGGACATGCTGGCGCTGTTGGCCGCCATCGACGCCACGGGCAACATCACCGGCGCGTGCCGCGCATGCGGGCTGTCTTACCGCCATGCCTGGGGCGTGCTGCGGCGCTTTGAAACGCTATTTGGCACGCAGCTGCTGGTGACGAACCGGCGCCAGGGCACGCAGTTGGCGCCGTTCGCGCAGCGCCTGCTGTGGGCCAACCGACGCATCGAAGCGCGGCTGATGCCCACGCTGGACAGCATGGCGTCGGAATTGCAGGAAGAACTGGAAAAGCTGCTGCCCGAAAGCGGCCCGCATCTGCGGCTGCACGCCAGCCACGGCTTCGCGGTGGAATCGCTGATGCAGCACATGGGCGGCAGAAAGCCCGGGCTGGAACTGCGCTATCGCACCGCCATCGAGGCGCTGGCTTCGCTAGAGCGCCACGAATGCGATCTGGCCGGTTTCCAGGTGCCGCTGGGCGACTTTGAAGCGCCCATCATGGAACGCTACGCGCAGTGGCTGCACGCCGATGAATACCTGCTGATCCATCTGGCCGTGCGCAACACCGGCTTGTTCGTCACGGCGGGCAACCCCAAGCAGATACGCGGCATGGCCGACCTGGCGCGCCCGGACGTGCGCTTCGTCAACCGCCAGATCGGGTCCAGCACGCGTTACCTGGTCAGCTTGATGCTTCAGCGCGCAGGCGTGTCGATTGGCGAAGTCCAAGGCTACGAAACCAACGAATTCACCCATATGGCCATTGCCGCGCATATCGCCAGCGGCATGGCGGACACGGGCGTGGGCGTGGAAACCGCCGCCTGCCGTTTCGGGCTGGACTTCATCCCGCTGGTGCGCGAACGCTACTTCTTTGCCATCCGCAAGTCGTCACTGGAAACGCCCGCCATGCAAGACCTGCTGTCGATCATGCGCAGCGCCGACTATGTCGGCTACGTGGGGCAGCTGGTGGGTTACGACGCCAAGGACACCGGCCGCCTGCAAACCCTGGAAGAGGCCTTCGCCTAGGGCCGCCGCCCGGGACGCCGCTTGCCGATATATGATCGCCCCATGAGCAAAGTGATTTTCCTTGCCGACCGCCGGTCCGACCGTTCGGCCTGGCCCGCGCCCGGCGAACTTCCGGCCGACGGCCAGCCCGCGCTGGACCGGCGCGCGCGTCCGCTGCGCGACCTGCGCATTTCCGTGACGGACCGCTGCAACTTCCGCTGCACCTACTGCATGCCGCGCGAAGTGTTCGACGCCAGCTATACCTTCATGCCGCATTCGGCGCTGTTGTCGTTTGAAGAAATCAGCCGCCTGGCCGGCATCTTTACGCAACTGGGCGTGGAAAAGATCCGCCTGACGGGCGGCGAACCGCTGCTGCGAAAACATATCGAAAACCTGGTCGGCCAATTGGCGGCGCTGCGCACGCCGGCGGGCCAGCCGCTGGACCTGACGCTGACCACCAACGGCAGCGTGCTGGCGCGCAAGGCGGCCGCGCTGAAAGCCGCCGGGCTGACCCGCGTCACTGTCAGCCTGGACGCGCTGGACGCGTCGATGTTCCAGGATATGAGCGACAGCGGCTTCACGCCCGACGACGTGCTGCGCGGCATCGACGCCGCCGCGGACGCGGGCTTGGCGCCGGTCAAGGTCAACATGGTGGTGCGGCGCGGCCTGAACGACGGCCAGATCCTGCCCATGGCCGAACGCTTCCGGCACAGCGGGCACATCCTGCGCTTTATCGAATACATGGACGTGGGCAACACCAACGGCTGGAACCTGTCTGAAGTGGTGCCCAGCCAGGAAGTGCTGGACCGCATCGGCGCGGCCTACCCGCTGGAACCGGTGCAGTCCGCCGACATGGGGCGCGTGGCCGAGCGCTGGCGCTATCTGGACGGCGGTGGCGAAATCGGCGTGATTTCCAGCGTCACCCACGCATTCTGCGGCGGCTGTACGCGCGCGCGCCTGTCGCCGGAAGGCAAGCTGTTTCTGTGCCTGTTCGCACACGAAGGCTTTGACCTGCGCGCGCCGCTGCGCGATGGCGCCACCGACGCCGAACTGGCCGCGATGCTGGCCGGCATCTGGGGCGGGCGCGCCGACAATTATTCCGAACTGCGCGGCCGCAACATGGCGGACCCAACGCCGGACCCGGGCCGCAAAGTCGAAATGAGCTACATCGGTGGGTGACGCGTCGTTGCTGGCCCCTTGCATCGCCGGCTTGATCCTGGCGGGCGGGCTGGGCTCGCGCATGGCCCATCAGGATAAGGGGCTGGTGCTGTTGAACGGTGAGCCCATGGTGGCGCATGTCGCGCGCCGGCTGGCGCCGCAAGTGGCGCGGCTGATCATCAGCGCCAACCGCCATGCTGACCACTATGCGCGCTACGGCACGGTGGTGGCGGATAACGAACCGGGCTTGGAAAAATACCAGGGTCCGCTGCTGGGCATCGCGGCGGGGTTGGCCGCTGTGGCCGCAGTGGCGGATGTGGAGTGGGTGGTGGTGGCGCCGTGCGACACACCGTTTCTTCCCGCCGATCTGGCCGCGCGCCTGGTCGACGCCGCGCAATCCGCGCAGGCGCCCATGGCCTATGCAATGGCAGGCGAACAGCGCCATTCGGCCTGCATGGCGCTGCGCCCATCGCTACTGCCGGGCTTGCGCGCCTACCTGCACGGCGGCGATCGAAAAGTCGGTCTGTGGCAGGCGCGCGTGGGCGCCGTGGCGGCGCGCTTTGACGACGCGCCGCATGCCTTCATGAACGTGAATACGCCCGAAGAATTGGCCGAGGCCCAGCGCTACGCCAGCCAGGGCCGCTGATCCGGCCAACGCCCGGCGCTACGCCAGCCAGTGGCGCAAGTCGTAATACGGCACGCGGTCGCCATCGTTGACCAGCACGTCGGCCGGCAGGCGCGCCAGGCCCGTGGCCCACGGCATCGAACTGATCACGCCCGAGCCTTGATGGCCGTAGGGCACCAATTCGGCGGTGCCTTCGGTGGCGACACGGCGCTGCACCCGCAGGAATTCCTCGCGTCCGTCCTTGCGCGGATTCTCGGTGCGCAGCGGCAGCAGGCTGACGGGCGGGAAGATCTCTTCGCGGCCTTGCATGCGGCGCACCAGCGGCGACACCAGCATGGCGAACACGGCGTAGGCCGACACGGGGTTGCCCGGCAGGCTGACGACGGGCTTGCCGTTGATCTGTGCCAAGGCCACCGGCTTGCCCGGTTTCATGCGCACTTTCCATAGCGATAACTCGCCGCCCAAGGTGGCCAGCGCGGGCTTGACCAGATCGCGTTCGCCCACCGACACGCCGCCCACGCTCAATACCAGATCGCAGTCGGCCAGCAGCGTCTTGAACGCGGCCAGCAGGTCTTCTTCGGTGTCGCGCGCGTGCAGCACGTGCACGGGCACGGCGCCCAGGCCGCGCGCCAACGCGGCCAGCATCGGGCCGTTGGAGTTGTAGATCTGTTCGGGGGCGCGGGGCGAGCCGGGCGGGACGAGTTCATCGCCCGTGGTCAGGATGCCCACGCGCAGCTGGCCGACCACCGGCACGGTGGCAAGCCCCTGCGAGGCCAGCAAGGCCACGTGCGCGGCTTGCAGCATGGCGCCGGCCGCAAGCAAGGGTGCGCCAGCCATCGTGTCTTCACCCCGGCGGCGGATATGCTGGCCGGGCGCGGGCTCACGCGAGATTTCCACGTGGTTGTCGGCTTCCACCGTGTCTTCCTGCATGACGACGGTATCGGCGCCGTCGGGAATCAGGCTGCCGGTGAACAGGCGGATGGCGTGGCCGGGCTTGAGCGGTTCGGGCACGTCGCCGGCATAGCAGCGTTGCTGGATCGGCAGGCGCGCGCCGGCTTGCCAATCGGCCACGCGCAAGGCGTAGCCGTCCATGGCGCTGTTGTCGGCGGGGGGGATGTCCACCGTGGCTTGCAGGTCGGTGGCCAGCACGCGGCCGGCGGCCTCGGTCAAGGCGATGTCTTCGCGGCGTTGCAGCGGCCCGGCCGCATTGGCCAGCAGGGTCTGGGCGTGATCAAAATCCAGCATGGGTCAGTGGTCTTCTTTCTGAGGCTTGAAGTGCGAGGCGAAATTGCACGGGCGGTGGGCGCTGTCGAACTGTTCACGCAGTATCTGCGCCCAGGCCGTTTCGCAGGCGTTGTTTGAACCGGGCAAGCAGAAGATCAGCGTCTGATTGGCCGACCCCGCGAACGCGCGCGACTGGATCGTTGAACTGCCGATCTCGGTGTACGAGAGTTGCCGGAACAATTCGCCAAAGCCGGGAATTTCGCGGTCCAGCAGCGGCAGGATGGCAGCCGGCGTGTGATCGCGATGCGAAAAGCCCGTGCCGCCGGAGGTCAGGATGACCTGCACTTCGGGGTCGGCAATCCAGTCGCTGATCACGCGGCGGATCTGGTAGATGTCGTCGCGCACGATGTCGCGGCGCACGCACTGGTGGCCCGCATGCGCCAGGTTGTGGGCAAGCAGATTGCCGGAGGTGTCGTCGCCCGCGCTGCGGGTGTCGCTGACCGTCAGCACGGCGCAGGCCAGCGAGACAGGAATTTCTTCGCTCATTTGCTTTCCTTCGGTGGGGCGGTGTCTTCATCCCAGGCGTCGGTGCGGTCCTGGTCGGCCTGGCGTTGTTCTACCCAGAAGCTGTTGCCGCCGGCCAGCGTCTCGCGCTTCCAGAACGGCGCGCGCGTCTTGAGCGCGTCGATGATGTATTCGCAGCCGCGAAAGGCATCGCCCCGGTGGGCGCTGGCCGCCGCCACGAACACGATCTGCGCATTGCGCGACAGCGCGCCCACGCGGTGCACGATGACGGTGCCGTCCAGCTTCCAGCGCTGGCGCGCGGTGTCGGCAATGGCTTCCAGCTCGCGCTCGCACATGCCGGGGTAGTGTTCCAGGTAGAGCGTGTCGGTGGGCGAGTCGGGCGCGTAGTCGCGCACATAGCCCACGAAGGTGACAATGCCGCCCACGCCGGACCCGGCGTTATCGCGTAGCGCCGCCGTCAGCGCGGCGGCGTCGAAATCGGCTTCCTGGACGCTGATCATGGCGTTCTCAGCCTCCGGTGACGGGTTCGAACACAGCCACTTCGTCGCCGGGCCGGATCGTTGCCGTGGGTTTGGAATGGGTTTGGTTGATGGCCAGTTTCAGGCGCGCGGCGGGCGCCAGCTGCGGGTAGCGTTCCCCCAGCGCGGCCAGCAATTGCGCGCCGGTGGACTCGCTGTCCAGCGGCCAGTCTTCACCGCGCTTGCCGACCAATTCCGCCACGCGGGCGAAGTACAGAAGATTAATCGTTGCGCCATTCACCGCTTTTTCCTCCGGCCTTGTACTTAAGGCGAACTTGTTCAACCACGATGCCCTTGTCGGCGGCCTTGCACATGTCGTAGATGGTCAGCGCGGCCACGCTGCACGCCATCATGGCTTCCATTTCCACGCCGGTCTTGTAGCTGGTGCGGCAGGTGGCCTGGATGTCGATGCGGTGCGCGGCGTCGTCCAGCGAGAAGTCCACGCCCACAAACGCCAGCGGCAGGCTGTGGCAAAGCGGGATCAGTTCCGCGCAGCGCTTGGCGGCCAGCACGGCGGCCACGCGGGCGGTGTTGAGCACTTCGCCCTTGCCCTTGCCCGGCTGCGTCAACAGGCCATAGGCCACGGCATTCATGCGCACGCTGGCCACGGCAATGGCCACGCGTTCGGTGTCCGTCTTGGCGATGACGTCGACCATGCGGACCTGGCCGGCTTCGTCCAGGTGGCTCAGGGTGGGGGTGGCAGATGACATTGGGAATCGGGATCGAGAATTGTTAATGTTTGAAAAGGGCGGTCCCGGCAGGCCGGGCAGGCCGCTGTTCCGCCTATGATAGACGAGCCCTAATCGGGGCGCGATAATCGCCATCAACTCGTCTCAGGAGACTCGCGATGCCCTTGCGGCGCCCCAAGCTTCGGTTCACCCGGCGCGCCGGCAAAATCTTGTTGGGCATAGTGGCGGTTGTGCTGATCCTTTGCGCAATTGCCGCCTGGCAAGTCCCAAAGGTGCTGCACAACGTGCTGACGGACGACGTGGCCAAGATGATTGGGCGCGACGTTTCCGTCGGCAAGATCACCTTCAACCCGTTCACGTTGACCATCCGCGCACGCGACCTTGCCGTGGCGCAACCGGGTTCGCAGACGCCGCTTCTGGCGCTGGCTGAAATGGATGTCAGCGCCGCGTGGAGCTCCTTGTTCTGGTTCGCGCCCGTCGTGGATCGGCTGACGCTGCGCCAGCCTACCATCGCCATCGTGCGCGAAGACGTCACGCGATTCAATTTCTCTGACATACAGCAACGCGTCGCGCAATTAACCGCCGCCCAGCCCGAAGAACCGCCCAAGCCCGATACCGGTCTGCCCCGGTTTTCGCTGAACAACATGGTGATCGAGGGCGGCGCCATCACGCTGGACGACAAGGTCACCGGGCGCAAACAGGTAGTGGACGAACTGGGCCTGGGCGTGCCGTTCATTTCCACCTTCGGCTATGCCACGGATATCGACGTGCAGCCGCGCGTGCACCTGCGCATCAACGGCAGCCCGTTTGACCTTACGGGCGTGGCGCGGCCGTTCGACAAGGTGCCGTCCTCCACCTTGCGCGTTGCGTTCAATGGCCTGCAACTTGAAAAGTGGGCCGACGTGTGGCCCATGCCGCTGCCGTTCAAGCTGGACAGCGCGCTGCTGGATTCGAACCTGCAAGTGGTGTTTGAACAGCCCAAGGACGCGCCGCCCAAGATACGTGTGGTGGGCGATCTGGCGCTGCGCCGCTTCGATCTGCGCGATACCGACGGCGACACGCTGGCCGCCTGGAGCGCGTTGACCGTCACGCGTCTGGAACTGGAACCCATCGCGCGCCAGGTGTATGTGGGCGAAGTGGGCCTGTGGGCGCCGCAGGTGCATGTGCGGCGCTACGCCAATGAACACCTGAACTGGCAGGACGTGGTGGTCAAGCTGAAGGCGCTGGGCGGCGTGGCCGCGACCGACACCCCCGTGGCGGACAAGCTCAAGCGCGACCTGGGGCTGAAGGTCGCGCCGAAGGCGCAGGAGGGCGCCGCGCCCGGCGCCGGCACCGGTGCTGCGCCTGCCACTGGCACCGGCACGGCACCGGCCACCGGC
>NZ_JCBAMR010000033.1:0-66111 GCF_059760425.1 Achromobacter sp. RT286_PF | reverse complement strand
AAGCCAATTGGGAAGCGCGGCGGGGTGGCCACTACTTCGTCAACATCGACGCGAACACCTTCCGCGTGCCCGATCTGCGCGACATGTTCCGCCGTTTCACCGGAACTGACGCTGACACTGCAAATGCACGGGGCATGGGAACGGTGCAAGCCGGACGGATCCCCGCGCACATACACGAAGTGCCGATTGGCTTTTACAGCAACGTCGCCTGGTTGCATCGAGAAGCTAGCGGCGGTCCTGGCGCAGGATCCGTCGTGCAACCCGGCGGGGGGCAAGGGATAAAAATCACGGGTGAGAATTTCGGATCTTCTGAGGCTTTCAACCATGCGAAGACCTATCTGCCCACAGAGCAGACCGGAGAAACCCGGCCCGTAAACACCGCCTACCACCCCCGAATTCACGCTTAATTTAGACATGGATGCGCGGATGGTATGCAACGTTAATGGGGCGGCTTTCTGGTCCGCCGCTGGTGCCCGTGCTCCCCCCATTCGACTGCACCCAGCCGTGAGGATCGACCGCAATATTTGCGTACCCACCTACGGAGGGAATCATATTGACCACGAAATTACCGCCGGACGATGGCAAATGGAAATGGGCTTTATTGGCATCGCCCTGTCGCGAACCGACTGCCCTTGCATTTGCAGTGAGACGGACGTCATGCATGAATTCGAGGGTAATAGGCTGTGTTGCTGGGACGAGTTTCCGGCCCGCCTGTAGAACCGGTGGCGCCCGCGCCGTAAAGCGCGTACGAGCCGGCGCCAGAGTTCAATGAACCATTTCCGATACCAACCGCGAGGCTGGCATGGGTATGGCTTTGGACTTGCTGGGCTTGCGGGCTTCCCAACGGCCTCGCATTTGCAGTGTCAGCGTCAGTTCCGGTGAAACGGCGGAACATGTCGCGCAGATCGGGCACGCGGAAGGTGTTCGCGTCGATGTTGACGAAGTAGTGGCCACCCCGCCGCGCTTCCCAATTGGCTTGGGTGAGCACCAGGCCATTCTCCTGCGCGTAGCCCCACAGCGCGGCATATGCGGACTTCTGAAGAACGCCGCCAACCGCGTCCACTTCGCTGGGGAGTGGCGCCACGGTGTGGCCGTCCAGCGGCCGACCGCAAAGGGGCGAGCGGTAGCCGGTATAGAAGCTCGTGGAAACCCAATTCCAGACCTCGGCGACCTCGGCGACCAGAACTGGCCCTATGTTCGTCGTCGGCAGACTGCTCATGGACACTACCGGCAGGCGGCTATCCAACGCAGCCTGTAAGCCCGCCACGCGCGGGATGTCCGAACGGGCGAAAGCCAGATTGCTGACAGCGGCCGTTTGCGCGACGGTCTCGAACGCGGTGACCGGTTCAACCTTCCAGCCGGTCGCCCATCCCGCGACAGTCGCGCCGGCGGTGTTGTACTTTGCCATCACCTCCGAAACTGTCACAGAGGGGTAAGACCATGTCCGGTTCAGCTCGCCAAGCCAGATGCAAAGCGCGCCGGTCGAATCGGACCCGAACCGCACTGCCATATCCGATCCCACTACGCCGGCGATGATCGTCGCGCCTTGACGGCCCCACGCCTTACTAGTTTGGGCATAGCCGTGAATCAAAATCGTCACGGGCGGAACGTCGGTCAGGTATTCGAAGATATCCACCCGAAGCCGAATCATCGTGTTTGCGCCAATAGCAGCAGGCGGCAAGGTGATCTTCATGGCGCCCGTGATGGTGCCCGTGTGCGTCGAAAAGCCGCCGCCGTCCGGCAGCAAAATGTGGGCGGTCTGCCCCGATGCCGTATTTGCGCCGTACTGGCTGCCCACCGCTGCGCCGGCGCCCAGCAGGATCGGGCCGGTAACATCACCGCCCGCCTTCGGCAGCGCCTGGATATCGTCCAGCGCCTGAGCCGGCGTACGCGCCACCAGGGCGCCGGTACCTGCACCGACCAAATACGAACCGGCCGCGACCGTGGCCAGCCCCGTGCCGCCGCGGGCTACGGGCAAAGTCCCGGCCGACGCCTTCGACATGTCCAACGCGGTCACGTTCAGCACCACATTGCCCGACCCGTCAAAGCTGACGCCAGCGGCCGTGGCCCCGCCGGACACCGAGAACGTCCGCGCCGCGGCCAGCTTTGTCGCGGTGGCCGCGTTGCCGATCGCGACTTCGCCAGCGGCGGACACGCGGCCCTTGGTGTCGACCGTGAACGTCGGTACCGCGTTCGCGTTGCCGTAGCTGCCGGCCGTGACGCCGCTGGCGGCAAGCGTCAGCGCCACTGAGGCGTTGGCCGAGCCGTCAAACGTGGTGGAGCCGGTCGCATCGCCTGTCGCCGCGATCGTGCGCACCGTCGCAAGCTTCGTCGCCGCCCCGGCCGTCAGCGACGACGCCATGCCCGACAGGCGCGCGACCGGCACAGTGCCCGTCTTCAGGTTCGTAGCGTTGAGGTTCTGTTGCGCATAGCTCAACGCGTCCGTGCTGGTGGCCACCAGGGGCCGGCCGGTTACAGCGGCAAGGCTCTCCAGCTGCTGATACAGCCAGGCCAGGCGCTCGTCCGTGGTCTGCTGCACCTTGTTGAACTGTTCGACAGAAGGCGGGACCGAGCCGATATAGGCCCACCCGGTTTTGTATTGCAAGTCCGTAATGCCTTCGGTCAAGCCATTTTGCGCCCAGGTGGCCTTAAACAGTTCGAAGAAAGTAGGATCAGCCATAGTCAAATTCCTCGCGCCAGCACGCCGACGCCAAAGCCATAAAAACCCTGCTCGCGAAACCCAAAGGGCTTCTCCGTTGAGCCGGTGATAAGTTGCACGCCGACGCCGGCGGCTTGGGGCACCCACTTGTAGGGGTTGGCCATAAGTGGATCGTTGGGCCCTGGGATCCGGCTCACCCAAATCCGAATCTTCGCGTTGCCGGCGTTCTGTACGATCACGCGGGTCACGTCGAAGATGGGCTTCAACGAACTTGCGATCTCAGGCGCCGTACCGTGTCCGTTGTTCAGTGCGATCTTCCAGTACAGAAGCTTGCGGTACTCGGCGTCCAGCAGCGTGGCGGCCCCCGCGACGGGCCTTTCGTTGGTACGGCGAAACCGGGCCTCCCCGAAGCCGCCGATATTCGGCTGTCCCTCGAAACCGAAGAAGCGGATGTAAATTGCCTCATCGATGACGCGCGGCAGCCCGACGATTTCGCCGATCCCGTCCAACTGCTTGCCCACCGCCGTATCCAGCCACCGGTCGTCATACAGCGCGCGTAGCGCGCCTTGTAACCCTTCGGCCGGCTTGAGCAGGGCTTTCACCAGCGCTTGCAGGCGTGGCTTTGCCTGAAACTGCCCCAGCCAGTGCCCCCAGGCAACGTCCGCGTGATCTTGGCGAAGGTCCATCAAATCACCTCGATCCGCGACAGGTCGAACGCGGCGACCTGAAAGTCCTGAATGCTGATGTTCGCCGCTACGTAATCCGCCGGCTGTGGCACGAATGCCGCACTGGTCGAATGGGCCAGCCGGAGGTCGACCGAGGCCAGGCCCGCAGTCCGATAAATGGCGCCGTACAGGCGCTGCAGAATTACGTCCTCGCCGATTGCGAAGGCCTCTCCAGCGGCCGCCACGTTATCTGCGATCTCCTTGAACCCGCCGGGCGGAAAGGCCTGCTCCGACGGCGGCAGCAAGGTTGTCACGCAGCGCACCCACACATACACATGCTCGGGCCGGTCGAATCGAATGGGATGCTCAGCGCCCTCGGCATCCCGGACCACGACCAGCTGTTGCCCATAGGTATCGATCCCAGCGGCGACCACCCGGAAAATCGCGTTGGCCACCTCGTCGTCAAGGCCGCCGTCTGCGACCACATGGACGCTATGAGGTGGCCGCCCCAACTGGTCAGCAACGTCGGTGTTGTTCATAAACACTTTGACGGTGCGCACCCCCGCCACACGGTCGCGGACGTTCGGAGCAATGCTCGGAGGCGTCGCGGCGCCCAGCCTAAACAGACCCGTGGGATAACGAGCCCGCAGTTCGGCGTCGTTCTCGGCCAAGCGGCCCGCGACGCCGGGCTGCAGGTTCGCGACTGCATCCCACCCGTCGATTTGGGACACGATGCCGTTTAAATCGCCGACAGCGGCGCCTTCTGTGGACGCCTGCAATGTGAGCGCCAACGCTGGCGAGCCAAGCCGGACCAAGGCGATCGAGGCAGACCAACTGAATGCGGCCACAACGCGCCCATCCGTTTGTACCCGCACGGCCACGCCGTCGCTCGAGACGTCGAAGCCGCTAGGAGACAACGCACCTACCAGGCCGGCGAGAACCTGCGGCAGGTTGGCAGTCGCACCAGTGGAGTAAACATAGGGCATGCCGTCGATGGTGACTCGATATTCGGTGTTCGGCGCGACGGTGGGCTGAAGCGTGATATCAGCGGCCGCGCCCGGCAGGATCTGGCTAGCGCCGGAAATCGCCCACAGGTTCTGGCTCACCCGGTGGCGGATCAGCGCGCCGGCCGGTACGGTAGTGCCCGCGGTCCCGTAAAGCACCACGTAGGCCCTGGAGGCCTCGTCGCGGTACCGCGACACGCCCGTGAAAGACACCGACCGGTCCATAGAGACGCCAGAGGCTGAGCCCGGGTACATCGCGTAATAGACCCCCTCGGCTTGTTCCCACAGCGCCGCCTCGCGCTCGGCGAAGGTGTCGATTAAAAGACCCGTGACGCTGTCGGGGCGGGTTTCGACCGTCCCGCCGAAACCAGCGGCCTGCATCCGCGCGCGCAGGTCCGCCACGATTTCCTGCCGAATTTCGGGCAGCCGCGGCCGCACGAACCCGTCCGGCGTTACACCGTAGGCCATAGATACCTCAATAGAAATGGTTTAGGGGGTGCCCAGCTCGACGAGCCGCCGTAGGCGCCCCGCGGTGGTGTCGGCGTCAAAGGCAACGCGCAGCGCACGCTGCTGACGTTCCACCTGGAGATCCAAACTTCTAACCCGTTCGACCCCCGGCACCGCCCCAATCCGTGCGCGGAGAATCCCTTCAATACCGGCACGGTCGGGGGCCTTGATGAGCACCTCTTCCAGATACGGGACGCCGAACGTCGTATCAAGAAACCATTCGCCCAAAAAGGCGAGCAGCGTGATCTTCACCTGTTGCGCAATCCGGTCCGCGCCGTCCACGAAGGAGGTGCGCCCGAGCAAGTCCAGATCAAGGTCATGGTCAGCAGCCAGTGCGAGATCCAAAGCCATCAGGTGGGGCCCTCCGAGATACCGCCGGCGTATGGGTGTCGGTGGCTGTCGCCGATGTTCTTGCCGTTGTGCGTGATCGCCCCGCCTTCGTAGGCAACACCGCCGCGGATCCGCATCGATGCGCCGCCCTCGCCGCCCTCACCCGACATTCCCTGCGTGTACAGAAGCGGGCCGTTGACCGTGAGTGGCGTGTTGAAGGTCGTTTGCTGGGCCTGAACTGTCCAGGTCTTCACCTGAAATGTCAGGTCGCCCGCAGGCGACAGCTTCATCGTCGCGGGTCCATACTGAATGCTCACGTTTTCGGTATCGGCCGCCATCGTGCCCGGCCGAACCAAAGGTGATGCGAAAGCGTCGGATAAGTCGAACTGCCGGGGATCGTCGGGCGGCCCATTGTCGCCGGCGAGCCAGTTCTCCAAAGCCCGCGCCGAGAATGACAGCTTCACCGCGTCGCCGGCTTTCAGCGGCACCGAAATAAGCGCCTGGGCGCCGTTCACGTCTCCCACCGGCCAGCACACTGGCACCCGGACAACCTGCGGCGGCGGCAAACTGTCGCCGTTAGCGAGACGTTTGGCCAGCGCGGGCCGCGCAGTGACGAACGTGCCATCGTAGGCAACGACCTCGCCAGGCAGCGTGGTGTACACGTCCGCCAATTCGCTAGCGATGACCGCCCGCATGACTTTGACCATGTCGCTCATGATTTACCCTTCTTTTTCGGCGGAGCCGAGCGGTCGACGAGTTCCAGCTCCGTCTGCCAATCCCCGCCCTCGCTGTCACCGGTATGCCGCACGGCCTCGACGCGCTGAAACGCTTGCACCGATCGGCTTTCCAACTTGACCAGGTCGCCTGGGTTTATTGTCGGCAGCAGCAACGACGTCACCCGCCAGCCGTCACGTTGCTGGCGCGCGCTGACCAGGTTGACGTCATCGCCAGTCGTTTTGTCCTTGACCTTGGCCTTTTCCCGCGCCGCTTCACGCGTGCGCTCCGGATAACCCAGCAGCCCGGTATCCGCAGCCAGCACCACAGCCTGGCGCCGCGTTGTTCCCCGGCGCTGCACCACCTGCAGCTGCTGGTTCTGAATCGACCATTCAAGGCCGGTGCCCTGGGTCACCTTGTGCAGCGCGGTGCGGGCGGCTCCATAAAACGAAAAGCCCTGCTGCCAGCGCCGGTCCGGCACATCGTCGGCCATTACCAAGGGCAGCCCCATCTGGGCGGCGATTTCCCTGATGATGAAGCTGGCCTGGGCGCCAGGCCCCAAGCCTATGGATATCGCGGTGTCCCGAACCTCGGTAAATCCATCCTTGACGATCAGCTCGGTAACCACGTCCGGCTGTTCGAACTTCGTATACGCAAAGACCACGCTGCCCGACGCCATCAAAAGCGGTCCGCCTTCCTCCGCGTAGCCCGCGTACAAGACGCACCGCAAATCCGGCTCTTCCAGCGCCTTGCGGGTGGCGGCCGTCAGGTTATAGATGCGGATTGTGTGATCATTGGGGTCCTCATCGGCGTCCTTCGAAATATCGAATGTCATCCGAATGGGCGGCACTATTTCCACGCCCTTGGTGCCGCCCTTTCCGAGGAGAAGCCGGTAGACCCGGTTAAATCTGGCCATCTGAGACTTCCTCGGCGTTGACGTAAATCAGCGCGACTTCGGCCGAGGGCAATGCCGCCCGGCTGACCGTGTCGCGGCGGTCGGGCGAGAGGGCGACCAAATCGCCCGATGGCACCGCGAGGTGCCGATAACCACCCAGCAGGGGCGTGTCCGGCACTATTGCGATGCCGGCCACGATGATCTCGTTGTAGGCATTCTCAATGGCCAGCGTCCACAACTCTGCCTCGCTGTTCCACGAAAGGTGCAGGAAGTAGGTCACGCCATCAAGTTCAACCTCGGTCAGGCTGTCGTTCGCGTCCAAAACAGGTATGACTATCATTTTCCCCAGCCTGTCATTTTGCTCAGGTCCGTCTTCTGCCTGCCGGAAGCGTCGGTACCGTTTGTCTTACCCGCGTTGGTTTTGGTTTGCCCGGCCTTGCCGGTGGCGCTGCCCTTAGTTTTTTCCGGAGGGATGTCCGCCTGCCGCAATGTCACTTTGCGGATTCGCTTGAAGTCGGCAGATATTTCGAATCGGTCGCCGCCCTCGTTCGTACGCCCGATTTCGCATCGTTCCATCACAAAGTTCACATAGATGTCCAGGCCCGTCGTGATGGTGATGGGCAGGCGGTCCGCGTGAATCTTGCGCAACGCATCCTTGGCGCTGATCAATTTGGAGCGGCCCGCGCGTCCAGCTATGCCCCTTAGTGGCCCACCGGAACGAATGGCCCTGGCCGCGCCGGCCACCAACCCGCCAAGCAGTGACACCTCCGCCGCCGTCACCCAGCCATCCAGCGTCAGCAATTCCGACTCTTGCACCACGTGATCGGTCACCGGCGGACCGTCCTCGACTGCGTAGTCTGTCGCCCTGCTGTTAAGCGAAGTTTTCTCACTCAACAGCGCGTCCAGGGGCACCGCGCCGATGCTGGTGCCCCCATTCCAGCCAAAAATCATCGCCACAAAGCTCATGCTCCGATTCCTTAGTTACCGGCTTTCTTCAACGCCCGTGACGAAAAACCGGCTCATCGCGTCCACCGTCCGTTGGCGTCCGACGTTCATGCCGCGTTGCGCGGCATTCGCCACCGTGTCGGGGTTCGCGTTCGGCGCATGAATGGTGATGTCCGTCTTGTTCTCGACCGTGACGGCGCCGCGCCCAGTAGCGACGCCCGCTTGCGCGACGGTGCCGCCGGACACGAACGGGAGTGGTTCGCCACCAATAATTGCGCGAAGGGCCGGCGTATTTGCAAGGCCCGGCCCCCGCTTTTGACCGGTCATGATCGCCATAGTCTCCTCATCAGGCGCATCGGGAACCAAACCTTTGAACCAATTCTTGGCGGCTGCCACCTTGTCGCTGATCCAGGTCTGGATCGCCGCGCCGATTTCCTTGATCTTCGCGACCATCTTGCCGCCGATGTCTTCAAAATAGGTCCAGACACCAGTGAGCGCCTCGCGCCAGTGTTTGATTGCTCCGTCCCAATCGCCCTTGAACGCAGCGATTACTCCTTTAAAGATCTGCGTCCAGAACGCCCAAAGCTCTTCGAAGTACTGCAAGACGGGTTCCAGGAATGTCCCCTTCACCTTGGCCTTCAATGCTTCCCACGACGCCGCGATGCGGGCCTTGATCTGATCCCAGTTCTTCCAGATTTCCCAAAGCGCAGTCGCGAGCAAGACAACGCCCGTGACTATCCGACCGATGGGCGTCATCGCAAAAGCGCGCCACAGCAACGGCACTGCCGTACGGGCGAGGAACATAATCAGCCCGCGAACGGGCGACAGAATCGTCCACAGGCCATAGGCAAGCACCGAAACCGTGCCCCACTTCTTGATCCAAGGCCCCAGCTCCTGGCCAGCTCCACCGAGCAAGTCCTTCACGTAGGTCAGCGCGGTCTTTACCGCATCGATCTCCTCGCGCCAGTCTTCCACGCGGCCAATCAGTTCGCCTGTCACCGACACATCACCGCGAAGCCAACCCGCTATGTCGTCTCCAATCAAATAAATCGTGGTAAGGATCGCGGCCATGCGAAGAAGCGGCGCTAGCGTCCGGTTCCAGAGCGAAAGCATGCGCAGTGCCCCCGCAGGACCCCGGCGCAAAGCCATTGCGCTATCGAGTTTCAGCGCCGCGCGCGTGGCGCCGATCAATGAGCGGGTGAGGCCGCCAGATTGGAACGTGGCCAAACGCAGCCAGCCCAGAAGCTTTACCAATCCCCAAGACGCGCCCGTCAGAGCCAGGAGCTTGACCAGCGTGGCGATGTTGTCGGCCATAAACTCGATCGACGTGGTCACGCCGAGAACCACCGAGCGTCCCGCAGTCAGTGTCTTGCCGAAGAAGCGCTGGAAGGCGTCGTTCCATACCGTCATCGCGTCAGCGACGGTAACCGGCATGCTTTCCGCCTCGATCCGCATCTTGGCCAGCTGGGACTGCAGCGCGGGAAGGAAGCGATCCGTGGTTACCTTGCCCGCTTTGACCTGTTCAAGCAGCTTGTCCGTGGTGGTCTTCAGCCCATCGGCCAGGGCAACCTGCAGACGCGGCGCGGCACGCATGAGCGTGCTGTATTCGTCCATGCCCATCTTGCCTTGCATGATGGCCTTGGTCAGGGACGAAATGACCGATTCCTGGTCCTGCGCCTTGGTACTGGACAGCGCCATACCCAGCGACAGACTTTCGGTCACGTCCACCGTGTCTTGCGTGGTCTTGCCCAGATCGGCCATGGTGCGCCGGGTGCGCACAAACAGCTCGGCGTTGTCGGCATAGGACTTGTAGGACACGCGGGAAATCCGCGCCAGGTCTTTGTCCACCTCGGCATATTCTTGAGCCGAGGCGGTCGCCTGCCGCATGCGGGCTTCCATCTGGCCCCACGCGTCAATGTCGCCGAATATCCTCTTAACCAGGGAAACACCAAGGACGGCGCCGATGATGCCGCGCAGTCCGGAAAACGCGCTCTGCTGCTCCTTGGTCGCGCGCACGCCTTGCCATTGCGACCGTGTCATGCGGTCCTGCGCTTGACGCGCATCCTGGATCCCCAGGCGGATCCCTTCCCACGCACCGATGCCGACCTCTCGCACCGTGTGCAGACCGCCCCGCACTCGTCCGATCAGGCCGTTATAGGCGCCCTGAATCTGCGAGAACTTGCTGCGGGCGCCGGCGACGTCCACAGGGAACGACACAGGCTGCCCGCGCTGCGCTGTGTACACCGGCGCGCGGGGTGGCGTCGGCAAGCGAGGCGGCACCGCCGGCGCCGGCCTGGCGGCAGGAGGGTTGAAGGCGGGCGCCGGCGCGCTGATTGCTGACGGCAGCGGTGCCGAAGGACGCTCAGATACGACGGGCGCGGGCATCGGACGCGGAGCCCATGCGCTTGGGTGCACCCGGGCTTCCACCGCGACCTGGCGCATGGCCCGGACTGTCTTCGCACTGGCGGCGCCCATCGCAGCTTGTGCGGCTTGATAAGTCTGCTGGTACTTCTTAAGCCCGGACTCATCCACCTCGTAACGCAGGAGCGTTACCAGCTCGCGTACCGTAGTCATCATTCCCCCACTTTGCTTTGCGCCGCCTGTGCGGCCTCCTGCGCGTCCATAAGCGCGTTCAGCTTCAGGATGTCCAGGAGATCTACGTCGCCGCGCTTAACGGCGTCCAGGCTGACGTGGCGGGCCAGAATGGGCCGCCAGATGATCAGTTCTCGTTCGAAGCCTTGGTCGAACCGGCCGACAGGCTCGCCAGCTTTTCGCGGGCCGGACCAAAGCGGCCGGCCCAGCGCACCAAAGGGCCGGCGAAGTTGTGCTCGAGGATGTGAAAGAGCAGCTCCAGGATTTCCGAAAAATCGGAAAACGCCATACCCCGGTGAGCGGCCGTCAGCTTCTGCGGATCGCGACCGGCCAATTCGAACGTCACCAACTCGGCATCAATCAGCCGATCGGCCCAGCCGGCCAGGGCATCGCCGCCGAGCCGGGCAGACAGGTCGCGGAATGCTTGCAGCATCGCCTGCTCGTCCTTGGCCTGCGCTTCCCCCTCGCCGCCAAATACGGCGGCCATCATCGAGCCGGCCGCCGGCAGCACTTCCTTTTGCAGATCGCCCAGCAGCTTCAGCTGGCGGAACGGGTCGAAGCGGGAAATGCGAAAGATCGTGGTCCCGATCGTGACTTCTTTGGTGGCGCTCATCAGGTGTTACCCCCCACAACGTTGATCGACGGCCCGGTCTCGATGGTCCACTCGCGCGTGCCCACCTTGGCGCCGTAGCCAGCGTCCGGCGTTTTCACAATCCACGCGGAATCCGATGCGTGAAGCGAAGTGCCGCGCAGATCGGTAATGGCCACCGGCACAGCGCCGTTGCCGTCGGTCGATTTGTCCGCCTGGTGCAATGCGGTAAGCGCCGCATTGCTGGCGCTGGTTTGCAGCAGCGTGACGGTGATGCGAAGGCGCGAATCTCGCGACATGGAGCGGGCTACCTCTCCGTCGACGCCGGCCACGGACGAAATGCCTTCACCGATTTCGGTCACCGTCACAAAGGTGTCCTCGGCCAGGCCGGACAGGGGCAAGGCCCCCATCACGATCTTCACCTGATTCGGTGCGTAAGTTTTAACGGACATGCTCTGGCACCCCGATTACAGTTGTTGATAGGTCAGGTTGCCTTTGATCTCGGCAACGTGGATGGCGCCCGCGAGGCGCGCCGTGAATTTCAAGTCGCGCAGGATGCGGTTCGCCTTGTCGTTCGGCGAAATGCTGGCCGCGCGCGGCACCGTAATGACGAAGCCCGGGATCTTGCGGCCCGCGTCGTCAATCTCGTCCGGCGCGATAAGGCCCCGCGACTGGCCCAGCATCAGCGCTTGCCGAATCCCGTTGACGATGACCAGGATGCCGGCGTCGGTGTACGGCACTTTGCCGTCCGCATTGATGAGCTGCGAAGCAACGTTGATCTTGACCTGTTCAGCCAGCCAGTCGCGCCCGCGGATCACGTCGATCCATTCACCGGCGGCCACCTTGCCGTTCTGCGTCACTGCAAAGTTGCGCATCTGCTCGAAGGTGTTGGCGTTCTTGGCGTGGGCGGCAAGGGCCTGGCCCTCGGCCAAGTTGTCATAGCTGACACCTGCCAAACGGGCGTTCGCCCACGTTTCCCCGCCCGGGTAGTAGGTGAAACGGTTGGCCGCGATCGCAGCTTCAAGGGCTTCCGTGCCAGCCCGACCGTGGTACCAGACGTGCGTTCGAAAGTACTGTTTCTGTTGGCATTTGGAAGCGATGTCGCTGGACACGGCCGCATCGATGATGCCGGCTTGATCGCTGGAGACGCCAAACAACCGCTCGTTCGACTCAACCCATTCCGCCGCATCCAGCACGTCCGCCTCGATGCGGCTGGCCAGCGCCACGCCGTACCAGTCCGCGCTTTCACGCAGGCATGCATTCAGCGCCGCGGACGGCGTTTCGGTGCTCGCCGGCGCCGCGAGCTGGAGGTTCCCCTTCGCCGAAATGGCGACCGCCTGGCCGGTTTGGTTCGCGGTGATGGACACTTCTGCGCCAACGGCGACTGCTGTCACAGGCGCATTCGCTGCGGTCAGCGCGGTCACCAGCGCCGTTGCGATGGTCTGCGGGGTGCTGCTGGCCTCGCCCGACACCGCCGCCTGCGCCGTCTTGATGTCACCGGCCGCGTCGCGCCACGTCATCGTGATCGCATAATCGGAGAGCGATGCCAGCGTGACGGTAAGCCGGGAGGTGTCCACCTGCCGGCGGCCGACAAAGACGCGGGTAACCGTGGGAATCTGTTTAAAAGCGTCGCGCACCGCGATGTACAGAGGATCGTTCGGCGCGATGCCCAAGTCCAGCAGTTCGCCGGGCTCGGTCACCACCATGATGCGATTCACTCCCATTGCGTGGGCGCCCAGGACGAGAAGGTCAGAAAAGCTCTGTTCCTTGATCGCCGTAGTGTTCAGGGAGATCGCCACGTTGACGATCCGGTCGATTTTTGCCATGTGCGGCTCCAATGAAAAAAGCCGCCAGAAGGCGGCCAGATGGCGAGTGCGCGTCGCGGCCGCTATGGCGCGGTCACGACAGTCGCGGTAAAGGGGGATTCACCCGGCGTCAGCCCGCCGGAAGTGGTGGCCGTGCCGGTGACGGTTTCAATGATGCCGACGAATGCGGTATGAACCCGGGTGTACCGGATTCCGAGCTCCAGCAGCCCGCGACGCTCGAAGTGCACGGCGTCTCGCAGCACCGGAATGCTCTGCAGCCGCCCCACCTCGAACAAGGCCAGGTGCAGGGCCTCAGCGCGATCCTCGTACAAGGGATGGCGCAGCTTCAGCGCAAGATCGCCGAGCGCGTCGTAGGCGGCGGCACCGAAGCTCTGCAGCTCTACGGTCGCGTCCTCATGCTGGTGAACGGGTTGATCGCCATCATCTTCAGTCCGGCCGGTCTCAGCGCTGCTGAGCTTCGCCCACCGCACGGCCAGCACGATGTACGGCATGTCTGGCCGTGGGCCGTTGCCGTCAGCAAAGATCACGGGCGTGCCGGCGGCCGCGGCCTCGACCAGCTCGAAAATCGCGTCTTCTGGGGTCATGGTGGTCCACATATCTGAAATTGCATCGATGGGGCTATCGGCATTGCGCGCTTGCGCGGGCGCCGACTCGACGCAGCCCTACCCGGTAGCCTGGAATGCCCAGCCGGGCCTGGGGAGTCATCCGGACGTTTAACCCCGTCCGGCCCCGGACCAGGCGGCCGGGAATCCTTGGGCTTACTGCAATTCAGGGGCGGCCAAAAGGACCGCGAGATACCGATAGTGCGGAATCACACCGGATTGCCATGGCGCAACGCCCACCACCAGGTACTCGCCCGCCAGCGGACCAGCGTCCCAAATCAGGCGGTCGCCGTTGGTCCAACCCTGGCCGGCGACATCCAGCACCTCGGATGTGTAAATCCGGACGGCGGCGCGCACGCGACGCCCTTCGGGGTTCGCCTGCAATTGGTCATAGTCGCCAGTCTTGGCCGGTTGCACCGAGGCCCGAATCGTCTTGTCAGGACCGGGCCCGCCCTCGATCCAGCGGCCGCGCTCACGCCGGCCGGGCAGCCGCGTGCGAATAAGATGGGGCTTCCGAAAACTCATGCGCTACACCTTTTCGTATCGAACTGCGCCGACCAGCAGGCCGTCGTCAATCAACGGCACGTCGCTGCCCTTCTTGGCGACGGTCGACTCGGCGTTGGGCTCCGCCCATTTTTTTGATTGCTGGTAGTGCGCCTTCTGGTGCTTCTCGGCGAACGTTCCCAGCTGGTCAAGCGCAGCCTCCACCGACAGCCGGCCGTCTTGGACGGCCGCAGCCGCTCTGTCCATGGCCACGTCAAGCACCTGGCCGTTCTTCTCGGCGAAGTCACGCAAAGCGGGGCGCGCTGGTATGTGCTCGGTACCGAACTCGTTGATGATGGCGATATCGAGTAAATCCATACCCGTCTCCGGATCCTTCCCGGCGTTTGCCTGGATCCCGAATTTCACGCCGCGCCCGTGGATCGCTTTTGCGAGGCGCACGTGTGCGCTCAGGCCGCGATCTATCGATTTAGCAGCCACGCGGCGTGCTCCTGACCGTTGCGGCACCCACGCCACAGAGCCGCGCCAAGCGAAGGTACCGGCCATAGAACCCTGCCGCGTCCTCGGCGCCCTCAACGTGGCCGTATGTCCGTTGCAAGTCGCCTTCCTTTTCGCTCACGACGCCAGGCTTGGCAAGCACGCCGTCATCCTCTGCCGTGCGCTGCTGCTTAATTCCGTACAGCAGCCAAGCCGCGTACCACAGCTGTGCCTCGTCCTGCTTTTTCGGGGGCAGGCACGCCGGGCGGTAATCCGCCGCCATGGCCAGAGCCCGCTCCTTGTCAGCGGGCGCCATGGTGGCCACCGCCGGCGCCAGGAAGTCCAGATCGTCGACAGTGGCCACCATGATTACTGCCCCGCGCTGGCCTTCAAGGCCTCGTAGAGGCCCTGCAGTTCGGCTTTGTTGGCCGATGCGCTGTACTGAGCGCCCTGCTCGTCCAGCCAGGCCTTCAGCTCATTGACCGTGGAAGGTTCCTTAGTGCCGTCGGCGTCATCCGCGGCTTTTCCGCCCTTCTTGGTCTCGGGCAGGTCACCCGTCGGCGCCTCGGCTTCGACCAGCATGCCGCGCTTGATCAGATCCTGAATGCCGCGGATCTCCGGGTCCACCTTGGCCGTCTTCGTCGGGGCGATCACGGTGTGGCCCCCGATGTTGATGACGGCCTTGGTTGCGTTGGTGTAGTACGGCATCAGATTTCCCCCTTCGCCATCGAGAGCGGGTAGTACACGACCACCCCGCCGGCACGCGCCAAGCAGGGCACCACCAGTTCCAGGCCACGTGCTTGCGCGGCCAGCTGGTTGAACGGCATGGGCAGTTCCATTGCCAGGTTTTCCTCGCTGTACTCGTAGGCCAGGATCAGATCCTTGCCGCTGCTGCCGGCGCCCTTGAATTCGGCGGCGCCCATGATCTGCAGGCCGGGGTGCTTGTCTTGGAAAAACTGGCCCACGGTCTTGCCACCAGAGTCCGGCACGCGCTTCGAAAAGATCTTGCTACGCTGCTCAGTCGGCATGACGATGCGCGTCGGCTTGTGCACGTCCTTGGATTGATTCGGCACCGCGTCATGAATCATGTCCAAGTCGGCCAGCATCTGGTCGGCGGTAGTGTTCGGGTTCAGCCAGTCACCATTCAAGCCCACCACCAGCGGCACGTTCGGGTGGTTCACCAAGCCATACAGGCCGAACTTCGTGTCGCCGATGAGCGCCATCTGGTTCAGTTTGATCTCGACCGACTTGCGAGCCGCCATGGACTTGCGAGTGGGCAGATCGGTGCGATTGGCCGCTGCGGCCTTGATTTCCATCACGCTGTAGCCGTACGCGCCGCCGATGTTCTTGATCGTGCCTGTCTTTTCCTCGCCCTTCACGTCGGCGCGGGGAAGATCAGCGGCATAGTTCGCGACGATCTGGGCCATGCCGACTTCGTCGAACATCGTGTACGTGAACGTTTCCGCCCACTCAGGCACCTCGGTGGAAATCGGCACCAGCTGCAGGCCGATCATGGGCGGCAGCTTCTTGTCGTAGGTGCGCGTTTTGACGTAGTCCAACTGGCGGGCGGTGTAGAGGCCTTCGTCCTCCCGCATCCCCGCCAATGCCACGACGATAGTTTTGACGGCCGGAAGATCCGCCTCGTCGTAATGCTCGTGTTTGTCCATGGTTTTCCCAATGAAAAAGGCCCCTTCCGGGGCCTTGGGTTAATTGATTGTGGCTGCAGATCAGGCGGCTGCGGACGCCACTGCAAACGGCGCATGCAGTTCGATCAGCGCGATCTTGCCGCCGGAGACCTCGACGGCGCCCGAGCGAAAGACAGCGTTCGGTACCGTGGTGGCGCCGGTATCCGACACAGTGCCGTCGGCCGCGCACTTCACGGGGCCGTCCTCCGTCACGGCGCCGCCAGTGGTGACAAGCGCCCACGCGCGGCGCACGCGCATCACGCTGACGGCGTCGAATTCGCGGTACCCGCCTTCGCGGGGGATCGTGTGCGTGTGCAGCGCCAGGCCACGAATACGCGTGCCGGGGCCGGCGACGATACGGTCGCCCGTGGTGTCGCCCACGATCACGCCAGGCCGAATGTTGCCGGCTGCGGCGTAGGTCTCGACATCGTCATAGCCAAGGTCGGCTTTCATGCCGGCGTAGGCCACATCCATGCGATCGTCATAAACGGGGGGCATTATTCGCCTCCATTTTTCAGGTTGGAAAGGTAGGCCGAGCGCGCGCCGCGCGCGGATGTCGGCTGTTCGGCGCCGTCGGCGCGCTGGCCAGCTGTCGCCGGCGGCTTCGGGGCGCCGCCAATCTGCTGGCGTTGTTGCGCGACCGCGTCCTGGCGGGCTTGGGCATCGGTCACGGCCAGGTCGAAAGCAGCCTCCACGTAACCGTCGGACTTGCCGGCCAGGTCGAAAGAATCGCCCCGGACTGCCTTAATGACGCCTTCGCGCAGCACACGGTCAGCCGTGTCGGCTTTGAATTCCACCTTGTGCTGCGCCGCTACGTTTTCCAGTTTCACGCGGGCGAGCGCGGCGCCGTGGGCGTCCTGGCGCGCCTGCGCAATGCCGGCTTCCGCGGTATCGGCGCGTGCCTTTTCGCTGTCAGCACGGGCCGCCTCGGCGTCCGCCTTGCTATTGGCAGCCGCCACAGCCGCGCGCAGCCGCTCCAGTTCATTCGCCACTTCCGGAGCCGCGTCATACGACAGGCCGGAATCGAGGCGGATTTTGACCATGGTCATGTCAGTTTCCTCTTCGGTTTTCGTTACGGCGTCTGCCGCGTCAAGGTTGAGCCGCGCCACCCCGGCGCGGCCACGTTTCACCACAGCGTTGTGGTTGTATCGGATCTTTCGCTGGACAACGTCGTACGGCTCGCCTTCCGGGGAGACGCCGGGCGTCTCGTCCAGCTCCAGCTCGTAGCCCAGGGACAGCTCCTTGTTGCCGGCGTCCACTGGCGTCGGGTCGTAGATGATCAAATCGCCGACCATGTTGTCGCCGTCCCGTCGCCCCTCGGAGAGCATCGTGCCGATGACGTGCTGTCGGAAATTCTTGGTGTCCACCTTTCCCGGATGCCCGTCGGTCACCGGCTTGCCGCGCAAGCTGGCCAGCGAGTCGGTGTGGAAGACTTCCTCGGGCGGGCGGTACTCGCGCCGAACCTTCCCTCCGGCATCGCGGTATTCAAAAACGCCAGTGCGTGTCAGCACCGGCGAATCAACAAGGTAGCCCTCGTCCGTCCGGGTGGCCTTCAGCGGCACCCGGTCAAATCGCATCACCATGGTTTTTCCTCAATGGACGATCAAGGCGTCCAAGTCGTCGAACAGCGGAAGAACGGCCTCGGCCCAGCAACGGCACCGAATCGGCTTGCCTGGGTGGCCGTCGGTCGGTGGCTCGTCCCAGTCGAATTCCTGGCCCTCGCGTGCAACGTGTTCGTCGCGCTCACGCTCGTCCAGGACGCCACGCCACCGATATTTCTTGACGCCGATATTGGTCTGTCGGTACTCCGTCAAGTCGCCATTCAGCTTGCCGATCTGGTCGCGCGCGATCAACTCGGCACGCTTGCGCGGCAGATCGTACGTCTCGCGGATCTGCTTGGTCATGTCGCGCAGGGACGTGCCATTGCGAACGGCGGCCACGACCCGCCCGTGCAGCGTGTCCAGATACTGCTCGGGGATTGACTTGATCAGCCCAATGTTCTCGGCTTCCCAAGGCCGCAAGAGCCTGGCAAGTCCCGGTTCAGCCTTGAAGACGTCCACGCCGTAGGCCCGGCGCAGCAACCGGTGAAACTGGTCCTTGTTGTACTTCTCGACACGCCGTGCAACCAGGGCAGCCAAGCCCTCAGCCTGGCCATCCGCGACGGTTGCGGCCCCCAGCGCCTCCATGAAGGCACGTCGCAGTGACTCGAACCAGCCATCATCACCTTCCGGTGTGTTGCGCAGATCGTCCTGGCGCAGCACCAGGTCCAGCACCGGGATGACGTGCCGTTCCACCGCCAGGATGGCGGCTTCCGCTTGGGTGCGCAGCGCGCGCAGATAATCTCGCTCGTGCCCTTGCGGGTAGCGCCACGGCTTAGGTGGCCGCGGCGTACGACGTGGCCGACTCGCCGCCGGCGTCGGGGATGAGGCCATAGAGTCCTTCCTGCTTCATGTACCGGTATGCCTCTTCCGTGCTGAGGCCGTTATCCACCGCCGCGCCCAGCGCATCCATTTCGCGCGCCTGGGCCTCGGCGTTTGCCTTCCTTATTTCGGCCTCTTCCTTAGCCGTAGCGGGCTTGAGGGGCGGCCAGGTGATCGACCAGTCCTCGCCCTGCCCTTCGCCGCTCCCCGCCAGGCTGCGCTGCGCACGAATCAGCGACACCAGTCGCTCCAACGCAGGGTTCACCTTTGCGGCACGTCCCATCGCCACGCCGTTGTAGAAACCTTCCAGATCGCCGTCGCCGGTGGCATTCAAACCAGCGGCCGAACGCCCGAAAAGCAACGTCACAGCAATGCCCGTCTCGGCGGCCAGCGCAATCTGGAATTCCGCGAGGGTGTCTTTGACGCCTCCCATGTCGGAATTGAGGATCTGATATTCGTCCTCGGAGTCCACCGCCACTCCGTTGAGCGCATTGCGTACGGCGTCCACCATCTCCACCCGTTTCCGAATGGCGGCCTCCATTTCCGCCGCGATCGCTTCGGCCAAGCCCTTCATCTTGTGAACGGCCTGCTGCTTTTTCTCCAGCAGGCGCAGAGCCCAATGCAGACCCTCGCTGTATCGACGGATGGCCCGGAAAGCCCTGGCCACCGCCGGCCGGCCCGCCCAGGGAATCCCTTTACGGTTCAGCTTCGCCGGCAAGGGATCGCCCGGAACCTCAATCAGGCGCGATTCGTGGACAAAAAACTCGGCCGCCACCGCCCCTGCCGTCTGCGTGCGTACGCGGTAGACCTCGGGCATGCCGAAGTTGGCCTGGTTCGGATCTGAATACCGCTTCTCCGTCGCCGACACGTCATCCAGCGTGAACACCTTCAGCTCCAGCAACTGATCAAGGCCCTCAAGGTTCAGCGGATCGCGCAGAGCACGCCCATCTTTGGCAACGACGACAATCGCGCCGCCGCCTGTCAGTCGCGCCCAGCGCCAAGCGTCGGCAAGCGCCGGCAGCGCCTTCAGGCGGTCCAGCTCACCGCGCACCCGGTCGTCGCCGGTGATCTCCACGCCACGCGATACCGCCGTGTCCGGGATCATGTCCACCACGCGCGCCGGCAGCCCGCCTTCGGCGTACATCGCCAGATCATCCAGCGTGCCGAGGCCACCCGCCGAAGCGTCAAGCAGGGCTTGACCCAGCACTGCGCTCAAGTAGCCGTCTTGGTTCATCATTTGCTTGCCAGCGCCATGAAGCGCCCTAGGTTGCTGCCCGCTGTGGCGAGCATGTCGTTGATAGCGTCGACCAAGGGGTCGACCTGGTCGTCATGCGCATGTGTGTCGTCAGCCGTAAAGGCCTCGCACTCGGTGACGAAGTCGGCCACCCAAGGTGCGTCCTCTGGGATGCACACCAGGCCCGCCTCGATGTAGCTCTGGACGTCCATGAGCCGCGTGAGCTTGTCCTTGTCGCGCTCCACGCCCTTGACGGGAATCTTTCCATCGGCGCCGATGTCCTGGATCAGGCCGGTACCGCTGGACTTGTCCTCGATCAGCATTTGCCGCAGCGGTGCCGACAGCTTCGGATTGAACGGTTTGTTCTTGGCCCAGAAGTCCAGAGCGCGGCGCCTAAGCTCAGGCGCCTGCCATTTCCCGCGCAGCAGGTCCAACAGGTAAAGCTTGCCGTCGTCGCCCAGGCCCCAGCATTCGAAGACGCTGTAGTCGTTGCGCTCGGCCGTCTTCTGGGCGGTGTCCGCGAACACCTTGCGCGAGACGATCCGCGGCGGCACGACATAACGCCCGAACCACGCGCCCTTGATCAGGTCGCCGCCCAGCGGTGCCGGGCGCTGCTGGTACTGCGCCGAGAACACGTAGCGGCTGACCCGCGCGCCGTCCTGGTCGGCGCCCGCGCCCGCCTCCATGGCGAGCAGTTCCGCCAGCGGCTCCTTGTAGGGCCAATAGCTGAAGCGCCCCTTTTCGTCCCTGACGCTGCTGTCGATCTTCGCCTGGACGGCTGCCGGCAAGCCGGCGACGTAAGCGTCATCGATCAACGCCGGGATGACGACCTGTTCCCAGTCGGATCCAAGGTTGCCGGCCTCGATGAAGCCGGTCACGTCCTCCTGCGCCAGACGCTGCATGATCACGATGATCGGCGTGTCGGGATTTGCCCGACGGCTTTTCACCGTGGCAATCAGGTCGCGGTTTGCCTTGGCACGGCGCGGCTTGCTATACGCATCGCCAACTTTGAGCGGGTCATCGATGACGATGGCGCCCTGCCACCCGTCCGCCATATGGCCGGCCCGGAAGCCGGTGATCTGGCCGCCGAGCGATACCGCGTAGACACCGCCGGCCTTTCGGCCGTCGACCTCGATGTTCCAGCGCTTCTTGCTTTTGGCGTCCGCCGCCACTTTCAACGGCCACAATGCCTGAAACTCGTCGGACTGGACGAGTTCCTTGGCCGTCTGCGAATTCAGCAGCGCCAGGTCGTCGGAATAGCTGATGTGCAGGAACCGGGCGCGCGGGTTCAGCGCCAGGCCGCGGGCCATCAAATTGATGGCGACCAGTTCGGTCTTCGACGAGCCGGGCGGCACGTTGATGACCAGGTTCTTGATGCGACCGTCAATGACGGCCTGCACCTTTTCGGCGATCAGCTCATGGTGCCAGTTGACCCGGAACTTGATCGCCTGGCGGTGCTTGAAGAAGTACCGGCTGAAAAACAGGTGGTCCTGCTCGCACATGGCCTTAGCCGTGGCGCGCAGGACGGCCGGGTCAATAGTCGCCGTTTAGCTGGGCGACGGCGGCGGCGACTTCTTTTCCATCGACCACCACCGTTTTCTGTTCTATCGGGCCGCCGCCGGCGCCCGTGTGCTCCCGTCTATTCGTGAAGGCGCCGCCCGCCTCCTTGGCGGCCTGTTCAAGTACTGACGCGGCGCCGACGACGTTGCCCCTGCTCAGGTGCCGTTCGTAGATCTTGCCCAAAGCGCGCAGCCGGAAGGCCTGGTCCGCGATCGGGATCTCGGCCACTTCCTCTCGGAATCGCTTGCGCGTGGCTTCGAACAGATCCACCCACTTCTTTGCCAGCTTCTGGCCGGCCACCTTGGTCGGGTCATACTGCGCCACCTGCACGCGGGGCACATCCACGCCGAACTCCTCCTTAACCGCCTCTGCGACTTGGCTGGGGGTGTCCCAGCAGGCAAGCGCCTGGACGATGAAGAGCTTGTGCGCGTCGGTGAGCATTGCCATGTTGTTGATCCTGCCGCGCCGCTATGCCACCTTTTGGCAGCACCCGCAAGCCCGGGCGATGTGTAGTCGGGGGACGGCCGGACCGGTACCGGCGGCCTGCACCAGGCGCTGCACGTCCGACGTCGGCCCGTACCGCGCCACCACGCCGATGAACTCCTCGACGTCGTGCCCAACGATTCGCAGCTTCGGCCGACCCAGCTTGTCGAACGCCGGCGCGCCGTATGGGTCCTTGCTTTGCCCAACGTGGTAAAGCTCATGCTCCACCAGGGCGCAAAATTCCGCATCAGTGCACGTGGCGCAGTAGTCTGCCGCCAGGGTGATGAGGAAGGCCGGCACGCGGCCGAACCACTCCACCATCTGCTGCTCCTGGCGCGCCTTCTGCCAGCCGCCCGCCCGGAACATGACCTGTTCGGCCTGGCCCAGCACCATGCGGCCTGCCTTCTCAAACGCGCTCGGCGCCCACAGGAATGCCAGATCGGCGTCGACCAAGTGGGCATGGTCGGGGTTGTGCAGAGCGCCACCACTTGCGAGGATCGATTGCTCAACCCACACCGACAGTTCGGGCGCCGGATAAAAGCCACCACGCCCATCGGGGTGCAATGGTGGCCGTGGACGTTGCTTTTTGGCGGATGCCATCTGTACCACCCATCGCGCTCTGAACGGTGGCGCCCGGAACAATAACTTGCCGGAATCAGCCGGCCGGAATACAAGTAATGTCAGCCGCCAAATTCGGGCCAATCTCGGTCCTGGCACACAAACCAGCAAGGAAGCATGTGAAAGAGGTTGACCTTGCTGCATTGCAGATCGCCTGCCGCAACTTGGCGCGTGGTGCCCTATGGTCGGACCAGGGAACACCCGAGATCGCCGTGGCCAAGCTTGCAGGCGAATTCATGCGGATCGCCGCTGCCCAGGTCGCTGACGTGATCGAATCTGGTCGAGATCCCAACATAACGACACGCGCGATCAGCTACCTGACCTATACCCATGTCGCTCCCGTTGGAGTCGATGCCAAATGGTGGTTCACCGAGTTGCTTACTTGTCTCGTCGAACTGGCCGTTCCATCGATGATCCAGACGCCCGAATCCAGCGCCTTCCTGCTCGATGTGCAAGAAGGGATCGCACAAGCGATGGATCCGGGCGCTGACGATAGGCCCTGACCTAGAACAGTCCGGCCGGCGCGGCGGCCACATCCCAACTGAAGATAAGGATTTCGCCGCGTTCCACGCCTCGGCCGCCGCCCACGGTGTAGCGAATGTCCGTGGCCTCGATGTGGAAGCCTTCAAACGCCCTGCGAATGTCGGGGTGATCGTTCAGGCTTACGATCGCGCGGCCCTGCAGCTTGCGCATGCGCGCCGCCATGTCTTCGTACTGCTCGAATCCGAACTGCACGCCATAGCCCTCGGTCGCCCAATACGGCGGGTCCATATAGAAGAGCGTATGCGGCCGGTCGTACATCTCCAGGCACTTTTGCCAGGGCACGTTTTCGATGTAGGCGCCGGCCAGGCGCAGATGCGCCATCGATAGATTTTCCTCAAGCCGTAGCAGGTTCAAGCCCGGCGGCGCGGTGGTCGCGGTCCCGAAGGTCTGCCCGTCCACCTTGCCGCCGAAGGCGTTCTGCTGCAGGTAGAAGAAGCGCGCGGCGCGCTGGATATCGGTCAGCGTCTCCGGCCTGGTGATCTGCAGCCACTTGAATACGTCGCGGCTGGTCAGAGCCCATTTGAACTGACGGACGAACTCTTCCAGGTGGTGCTGCACCACGCGATAGAGATTCACCAGCTCGCCGTTGACGTCATTCAGCACCTCGACCTTGGCCGGCGTCGGCCGCAGGAAGAAAAGCGCCGCGCCGCCCGCGAAGGGTTCAACGTAGCAGTCATGCGCGGGGAAAAACGGAAAAATGCGATCGGCCAGGCGACGCTTGCCGCCCAGCCAGGGAATGATTGGGGATGCCATTGGTTCGTGAGGATGTGTTACCGTTGCCTCCGCCTGTACAGGTAGGACGGCCTCGGGTCGCTCACGGGTTCGTTCCGTGGGTCGGCTGTCGGTCATGCGGTTGCCGCCGCGTGGCCGTCGCCGTCTTCTTTAAATGCTGCAGAATCAATCACCAACCCATGATGGAGAATCAAGGCATGATTGAAGCTCTCTGGACTTTGAAGTTTGGCCGGATCGGCCTTGACGAAGGCGCCGGCGTCATGGTGCTGGAAACTGGCCGCGTCTTTGGTGGCGACAGCAGCTTTTCATTCATTGGCGGATATTCCGTGAAAGACGAAACGCTGACCGCTAACGTACATGTCAAACGTCACGCCCAACACCTTGTGAACATCTTTGGAATTGACGAATTCGACCTTGTCATCAAAGGCGCGGTGAGCACACCGCAGATGCGTCTCGTAGGCGAAATTGTTGGCCATCCGGGCGCCACGCTCCATATTCAGGCTCTGCGCGCCGCCGAGTTGCCGTAAACGCCAAATCAAAAATGCCCCGGTTTTCTGGCCGGGGCATTTTTATTGAGGAGTGCGCTTACGCAGCCGGATTGAGCGTCATCGCAGCGGACAACACAAACTTCGCACCCAGATACTTCCAGAAAGAGCGCTTTGCTCCCTTGTTAGCTTTTCCCATACTCGTCTCCCTAGTGATGTTGAATTCCGCCTTCACTTGACTGGCGGGTAGATGGTCGCTATCACGGCGGGGACCCTGTACTTCGACCTGTGCTGCGATGCATGGCTCAACCATGGGTTCGACTACGGAGCTCGGCTCCGTAAGCGCACTCAATATGTCAAGACGTACTTGCTACGAGTCTGGGAGAATTCTGCACAACTTGATTCACGAAGTCAAGGAATCGAGTCAAAAACGAGATAACCATACCCTCCTATCGCCAGCAACAAGACCACGATAGAAATCACTCGAAGAATTAACGCCCGCCTCCATTTTCCCCCGTTCCGCCACAGCCGAAACACCGCCATGCTACTGATAGCGACTTGTGCGACACACAGACATGTCAGAAGCCCAAACAGTAGCATTGGCGTATTCGGGTGATCGGAGACTGCGAGCGCCGCGCAAACAGCCGCCGCGAAGATGAAAATCGCCCCTTCCCAGTAATAGTCCGAATCTTTGAATACTGACGCGTCGGTCGCCTTGCTTCGTAGCACCCCCCGACCCGCCGCAAGCGCTGCGGCGGCTGATAGCCAGAACGAGGCATAGCTGAAAATGCCTGAACGCTTTTCGGGGTTCAGTACGTACACATCTAAGGGCTGAGTGTTAGTGAGCAAGACTACACCGATGGGTACGACGCCAAGAAAGGCCAGCAGCAGGATCACCGGGATTTCTCGTGAATCAAGCTTGTCTGAGCTACCCGATTTAACCTTTCCTGGATTAAACGGCGCCGAGGCTTGCAGATTGCCGATAGGCGCCTGTGGCGCCGTAGGGCGCATTTTCTGCGCTGCCTTTCTTCTCCTTTGCTTACGGTTCACCGGCCGCTCCAACTAATAATTTGGGAGCAAATTGTAGAAATCCTTCTGGGCCACTAAACGATCAAGCAAACGCTCGAACTAGCCTCTGTCCCTATCCAGGCGGAAACTCTGTGCAGACGACGTGCACCTCTCGCATCTGGATATCCAGGCGGTGCAGAGCTGCGCGGCGCGCACCTTCCACCAGCACGCGGTACGCACTTGCCGGTCGTTGCAGCGCGGAATACGGTAGGTCGAATCTGTCGCACAGATCACGCAACCGCGGCCTGCCTCGCAGGATGTGCGCCGTCAGCAGGTCCGTGACCTCGCGCTCGCGGCTGTCGTCAGCAGCTTCCGGATTCAACCATTCTGAGACCCGGCGCGCGCTGGCGGCGCCCTCCTCCCCCGTGCCGTATTGCGCCCGCAGGGTATGAAACCCAATGCCGTCACCCAAGGTCCGTCCCACCAGCTTGACGATGAACACTGCCTGCGCGTGCCACTCATGCGGCGTCAGCCCAGACAACGCCTTGCGCTCGTACTCCACGTCGAAACGCTCCTGCAGGGCTTCGCAGATCAACTGCGTCGGGTTCTTCGGCTCGATCGGGTAGGCCAGCATCAGGTAGGCCACGGCGATCGCATGCTCAGGACACGAAAACGTACCGGCTTCACGACGCATTTTTCTTCACTCCCTGCGCGGGTTCCATGTCCAACACGGTCAGCACCACGGCCACGCCCGGCACCACTCCGTAGATCTTGCGCTTGCTGGCCTGGACCACCTGGGCGTCATCGCGGTACGCAACGCCGTTGCAGCCGTCCTTGATGGCCTTCTCGACGTTGTCGGCGTCAGGTTTCACGGTGGGTGCGATCTCGCCGGCGGCCGCGCGGCGCTGCCGCACGCCGGACCAGGATTGTGGGATCGGCAGGATGATGTCCAGCTCCATGCGTATAGGCCCGGTATAGGCTTCGCGCCCTGCCATGGCCTGGGCCGCGACCAGCTTGACCAGGCTTTCATAGGCCACTGTCGCCTCTGGCGTGTAGTGCCGCGTGAAAACGCGGGTGGCGCCCGACTTGGCATCGCGACCTATACGCGAGCTGGATTTCGCGCGGCCTTTTCCTTGCGGTACGCCAGGCACCGTAAACGTGATTTGGTTCGACATCATGCTCCCTCGCCACGCACGTCGCGCAGCCATTCGATACGCGCGGCCGTCTTGGCCGCAGGCGCTGGTTGGTGGTCCCGGCATTGATGCGGGTATTGCGGGCTGACGAACGTGCCCGGGCGGTCTTTCATGGCGGCGCAGCGGCCCAGCCCGACCTGGGCGTATTTCGGCGCCTCGCGCAGCGTGAACAGGACGCAGCCGACGCACTGGACGGTGGCGGTCATATGTGGACCCCGAGGTCTGCGCGAGCGCGGGCTTTGTCGTCTTCGGTCAGGCCCGCAGCGGCGATCACCCTCGCCTTGAACGAGGGGAACGGTTCGCCCTGCCCGTGCACGATGCCCAGCTCGGCGCCCTTCGATTCGAGCCCCGACGCGGTGGTCAGCCAGACAAGAGGATCGGACTTCGACTCGGCTGAGCGTGCGCCCTTGAGGGCGCTTCCCGCCTGGGGCGGGTTGAGCACCTTGGCGACGAAGATGTCCAGGAATCCGGGCGTGACGGGTCCCGGGTCACCTGTCGCCTCGCGGTCCAGCACGGCCTGGTTGTAGGCGTCCAGAAGCTGTAGGCCGCCGGCGTCAGCGTCGATCCATGCCCTGATGCGTGGATCGCTGGCGTTCGTGCCACGTGGCTGCTTCCCTCGGGCCTGCTCCCTGCGGCGCAGCCAGACCGCAACGGCCATGGCCTTTTCTTCTGGGGTCTTGTCGCCATCGAGCGGCGGCGGCGCAGGGTCGTGGCCTTGCGCAGGCGCACCCGCGATAGACGCCGCCGCCGCTATATCTTTTTTATTTAAACCGGTTCCGGTTCCGGTTCCGGTAGCGTCACTCCCACCGGAATCCCTTGTGAGTCCCTTGTCTGTCCCGGGGGACAAATCAGGACTACCAAGGGACGGACCGGGACGATTTCCCCGTTGCTTCCGCTCGGCTTCAGCGAGTTCTGCCTTCTTGCGTTCGCGGTATTCGGCCTTGCGGCTCCGTTCGCCGTCACGCCGCTCGATCATCTCCAGGACGCGCTCGGCGAGGGTGTCGTGATAAAGGCGGCCGTCGTCCGCAAGCCACCAGCCTCGTAGCAAACGTGGCTTCGCCGCCCGGAACTGGTCGAGGGGCATGCCGATGCGCGCGGCGATCAACTCGTCGTCCTGGGGCAGACTGCCGCACGGTGTCTGCTCCCATGCAGTCATCCACAACATCAGCAGCCACGGCCGGATCTCTGGCGCCGCTAAGGCCCAAGTATCGGATTGGCGAATGCGCTCATGGTCCAGCTCAAACCGCCAGCCCTTCGCCCTGGTGTCGAACGGATAAGGCGCAGGCATTGTCATGCAGCCTCCCCTTGCTCAAGGCGCGAATAGGCGTCCCACATGCGCAGGCTGGCCAGGCGCGCAATATCTACGGCACCAGTTGGGCTGATCTGCGCGGCGTCACGATTCGGCGTCGCGCGGCGCACACATTCCACGCGCAAGGCATCGCCGACGGGCCGCGGGTAGCTGTCGCGGTCCAGCATTAGGACGCCGCTCCGGGCGCTAGGCAGTGCCTCAAACAGATCCGGATGCCATATCTCTTTTGGCAGTGCGTAGTAGTGCTTCCAGACCTTGGTCGGCCAGTCTTTGGGCGTGCTCTTGTACCGGCACTTGCGGTGCCTGCGTACCTCGACGAGGTCGCCTGACAGCTTGCTGTGGTGAAGCTCAGAAACAGAAGGCCATTGCCCAAGATATTCTCGCCGCCACCACTTTTCCTTCTTGGCGTCAGCTTTCAGGTCCGCGCGACTGATTTTAATTTCGATGTCTATGATGCGCAGGTCCTCCGTCACCACCAGCAGATCGCATTCGTGGCCGGTCCAGTTGCAGTTGGGCACGACCACCAGGTACTTTCGGTTGAACGTCTGCCGCGCCAGCGCCCGGGCAATGGTGATCTCGGACCAAGTCATGTGACCCTCTCTAGCGCGCTAATATGGCGCGATAAAAAGAGGGAATAAATATGACTGTCCGAATCGTGGCTACACGCCTCGTTATTGCCCTGCTGCTCAGCGTGGGCGGAGCCTTTTGCACGATTGGCATACTCACGGTTTTTTCTGCTGACAACACCGGAGCGTATGCACCCACCTCCAGCTCCGACCTTGCCGCATGGCTTCAGGCGGTGGGTTCGATGGCAGCAATCGGTGGAGCTTTCGTCCTGGGAAATTGGCAATCGCAAGTTTCCCGTAAGACCGCTCTCGAGCTTGAGCAAACCCGGGAAAACATGCGCGTCAAGGGCCTCGCAGGCATCTACACACATCTTCTGAAGCTGTCCTATAACACCCTCCATCTCACGCGCGATTCGACCCCGAAGGTTTTTCCGGATCAATGGAGGGCAATCAGCAGCTGGTTGCATACCGCCATTGAAGCCGCGACCCAGCTGCCACTTCACGATTTGGGAACGCCCGAGCGGATATTCTGCGCTGTTCGGATACGCGGCCTTGCCGTGGATACCTATACATTGGCCACCGCTGCCGCTGACAGGGCGCAGACTTTCAAGTCCGCCAGCTTGGGCGACGAGCCGGAACTCTGCAATGTGATTGAGCTGCACCTGGCAGAACTTGACAGCTTGCAGGAGGAGCACCTGGCGCTGTATCGCTAGAGTTCGTCCTGGGCGTTTATCGACCCTCTTTGCGCCGAAGGTGCGCGTATGGATTTCAGATATTGTGCCCGGGTCGGTCATATCCTCCAGAAATCGAGGGACCTCAGGGCTGGCATCCCGCATGCAAACTGCGCCACTGCCGGCGCCAGCGAACAAATGGAAGTGGTTGATCTCGGCGTGACTCATGACGGGTCCGCCTCTTTCGCAGGGACCTGCATGCCAGCGGCCACCATCTGCCGCTCCACCGTCGCGCGAGCTTGGCGCAGCGCAACGATGGATTCCGAAGTTTCGCGATGGGCCTGAATCAGTTCTTCCTTGGTCGCCTGGCCGTCGAGCAAGGCCGCAAGCGCGGCGCTTGCCTCGGCCTGCTCACGCAGGACGTTGGCCAACTGCCCGACACACAAGGTTTCGGCGCCTTCGGTAGCCAGCGTGCGCACGGCCAAGTTGAGCGGGCGCAAGAGGTCATCGACGCAATGCCGACGCCGATCATGCGGCATGGCCGCCAACACGGATGGCAGGAAATTCGCGGGGAGCAAGTTGTTTTCTTTGCTCTCATCGTCCAACCAACGCGACACCCGGTCGGCGTTGGCCTTCATCCGCGCGAACGCATCCTGTGTGGGCGGCTCGAATCGAATGCCGGTCACGGCCGGGCCGTTGCGGGCTTCGTGCGCCCGCACAATTGTCTCGACCATCGTCTCGCGGGACCAGTCGAGCGACTTGCGCCAAGCCGAGGTGTGATCGCGCAGGACGGCGATCAGGGTTTTGTGCGATTCATGTCGCATGCGTCAAATACTCCGGGAAGCTACATTCCCACCAGGCGAGCTGATGAAGGGGGCACGATGGGAATGAAGATAGAAGACAGGGCAGCCCAGGCCACGCTGACGCTGCTCAAAATTGCGAAGGAACTCGCCGAGTCGGTGGTGGGCGACGCGGACCAAGCGACAGTGCGCGCGGTGTTCGATCGGCTGTGCTACGAAGCTGACTTCCGTAGCGACTGCGTGGAGCCTGAAACGGCCCAGCCAGGGACGTTTCATTGAGTCTGCGGCGAGCGAATACCAACCCACGGTGCGGCTACCTGTTCGGCGCGGTGTCGGCCGGCGCCACGACCTCGAACAGCGGTTTGGGCAGCGCGGCCTGGCGGCCCGGCTGCGCGTTGATCGGTGAGGCGATTTCACGCATGGCGCACCCGGCGCGCGGCCTGCGATTCAGAGGGGTTGGAGTCCGGACATTTCTCCGCCACTGTCGGCGCTGCATCGGATCGTTCAAAGTAGTCATGCAGAGCTTGAACGGTATGCACGCGAGGATTTTTCACTTCCCCGTAGCGCAATTTGCGCACAGTGCTTTCCGGAACTCCGGACCCCTCAGCGACCGTGGGCAGATCTGGAAAACGAACGGCGCTCAGGCGAGCGAGTACGGAGGAAAGAAATGTCGGCTGGTTCATGCGCCGCATTTTCAACCCATATTTGGGTTGCGTCAACCCGCAAATGGTCCGAAAGGCGGGGCATAGTTCCAACTATGGGTAAAAAGTCTGCTGCCGAAATCGTCGGCGCCAACCTCGATCGTTTGATGACCGAAGCCGGCCTTTCCAACGTCACTTTGGAAAAGCGGCTCTCTCGTCGCGTCACAAAGTCCACGATCGGCCGTATGCGCAATGCCGAGTCGAGCGCCGGCATCGGCAACATTGAAGAAATCGCCCGTTCATTTGGGCTGGAAGCATGGCAATTTCTCATCCCAGACGCATCTTTAGCGAACAAGCCGCGTCTCACAGTATCTACACCTGCTGGCAATGCCCCCGCGCCGAGCGCCGCCGATGCTGAACTGTTGGCACTCTTTCATCAGCTTGATGAAACGTATCGCTCCTTGCTTTTGGCAGATGCCAAAAAATACCTGCAGGTACAGCAGCCAACTGTCAAAAGCGCCGGTGCCAAGAGGGCTAATGCGTCCTAGCATCCGCATGGTGTGGTCAGACGGGAAAAAAATTTGGCCTTAGTGCAACAAAATTGATCAAAACATGTGCAAATTGATGGCCTCCAGTGTTTTGTTCTGGCGTCTGGAGCTATCGCGGATGCGGCCTCCAAACCCATCAGTGCGCGCTGCGTCACTTGGCAAGGATTTACCCAATTTGGGACACAATAAACGGGAGTGCTAACAAACCATGAAACGAATCACCGCGGCAGCTGCTTTGGTAGGCGTCACTGCACTCCTCTCGGCCTGTAAGCCCGACGCTGAGACCGTAGCGGAACTCCAGTCGCTGCGAAACATCGCCACGGAACAGGGAAAAGCGCTCAACCAATTTGAGGCCGCTCGTTCCAAATTGACGGCTGATGTTGAGAAGCTGCAAAGCGAGGTGCTGAACCTGCAGTTCGAAAATGCTCTTCTCATTGGCGCCGGCAAAACTGCGACCCTTTCTGTGACCGAAAAGGGCTATAGCGTCGCTCAAATGGACATTGGCAGCGTCACACTCGCAGTCAAGGACGTTGCGCCCTACGCGAACGGCGTCAAAATCAAGCTCAACATCGGCAACCCAACATCAGCAACCTTTCCAGGTTTGAAGCTGGATGTTGTTTGGGCGAATGCGGCGCCGGGCACGAAGAACTACGACCCGAGCACGCGCCAGAGGAAAGAGATCAGTATCCCGGGCGAGATCAAGCCGGGGATGTGGAACACAGAAGAGATCGTGCTCTCGCCAGCCAAGCCCGATCAAATCGACTACTTGACCATCAAACCATCTGCCCCGAGCGTGATTCTTAGAACGCCTGCTGAGCGGAAGTAGGGACAAATTCGCCCCAGTCTGGGGCATATTTTTCCCAAAGGCGACCCATTTTTGGGTTGACTAACCCGTTTTTGGGTTGTAAATTTCCTGTCGTCGACCCACTTATGGGTCATCGATGACGATAGGAAGCCATGCTATCCCTCAATTCGGCACCCACGCCAGCAAGCCAGCAGGCCCGGGGCGAAACCAAAGACACCGTACTCCGGGTAAGGCAGCCCGAACTCACCGACGCTGACATCCTCAGCGTCCTCTGCGACCTGTTCGCCGGCCGCACCCAGGTCGCCTTCGGCGAAGACATTGATTGGTGGGCCGAAACTTTCCAATGCGACCTCGGCCCGAAGGCCGCATCAGGCGTGGCGCTCGTCGCGCTCAGCAAATGGCCCTTCGACCAGCGCGCCGGCGCACCTGGCGTGAAGGCATTGCAGGACGAGCTGCTGAAGCGCGCGCGCATGCTGATTGAGCGATCACTGCACGACATCGGCGAGGTAGTTCTCTGATGGCCGGCTTCCTCATCGTCGGCCTGGTCGTTCTCGCCACCGAACTGCGCGCGCTTTTCAAGCGCCGCAAGGGGCCGCGCAAATGATCGCCGCCCTCCTCCTTTGCTCCCTCGCCTACGCCATGGCGCGCGCCATCGATGCGTTCGCCGCCTATCGCCGCCGCACCGATCCGTGGGGACGCGCATGACCGCCGCCACGTTTTGGGTCCTGCTGGCATTTCTGCCGCCCGGCGGTGACCGGCCGCCCGTGATGGTTATCGAGCGCTTCACCAGCCAAGCCCAATGCCTCGACGTGCTTGCGGTGTTCCCGTTCGGCACCCGTATCGACTTCACCTGCATGCCCAGCCGGCAGATCCACGCCGGCGCCAGCCAGGAGACGCAGCAATGATCCGCCGCTTCCTTCGCGCCCTTGATCGCGACCATGCCGTTGCCGCGATCGCCGTGGTCTGCGCAGTCCTCGCCTACGGCTACGTGCAGCAGGCCGATGAAGCCGCCGCGCGCCAAGCACACACCACCACTGCGGCGAACGCCGCCAACTGACTCGGAGCCCCTGCTATGCACCAACGCATCATCCCTATCCGGGCGTCCAGCCTGGCCGAGCTTTTCGACTGCCCCGCCCGATGGGAAGCCAAGAACCTGCTGGGCATGCGCATGCCGTCATCCGGCGCGGCACGCCTTGGCACGGCCATCCACGCCGGCACGGCCGCTTTCGACCAGGCCACGCTCGACGGCAACCCCATTACCCCCGACGACGCCGCTGGCGAATTCGTGAAATCCCTGTACGGCACCGACGAGGAGGTCGATTGGGACGACGCAAGCCCGAAGGATGCCGAGCGCATCGGCCTGGCGCTGCACACGCGCTACTGCGCGCAGATCGCGCCGCATCAGGACTACGTCGCGGTGGAGCTGACGTGCGATCGCATGGAGATCACGGACCTCGGCATCGCGCTTACGGGCACGACTGACCGCGTCCGGCGCACCACCTGCGGGGAGCTGGGCATCGCCGACCTCAAGAGCGGCGCGCGCGCCGTAGGCTCGGACGGGACGGTCGCCACTGCCGGGCACGGCCCTCAGATGGGCGTCTACGAGATCCTCGCCCAGCACGCACTCGGCAAGCCCATCACCGCGCCCGCGCAAATCATCGGCTTGCAGACAGGTAAAACCGCCACCGCGCAGCGCATTGGTACCGGCGAGATCACCGGCGCCCGCGACGCGCTCGTCGGCGACGAAAGCAGCCCCGGCTTGCTCCAGCACGCCGCACGCCTCGTCCACAGCGGCAGCTTCTACGGCAACCCCAAATCCGTCCTCTGCTCGGGCAAGTACTGCCCGCGTCATCCCACATGCAAGTTCAAAGGCTAAACCATGACCCAGACCGCAACTATTCAGAACCTGCGCGCTGCACCGGAAACGCAAATGCCCATCGTGGCGCCCGGCTTCGGCAGTCTTCAGGGCTTCGAACTCATGCAGCGCGCGGCGCGCCTGCTGTCCAGTAGCACCCTTGTGCCCGTGGCTTATCGCCAGACGATCGAGAAACTGGACCGCTTCGGCAACGTCAAGGAAAGCCGCGAGAACCCGAACGCGCTGGCCAACTCCGTTGTCGCGCTGAACATGGCGCAGCGCATGGGCGCCGATCCGCTGATGGTGATGCAGAACCTGTACATCGTCGAAGGCCGGCCGTCCTGGTCCTCGCAGTGGATCATCGCCGCGATCAATGGTTGCGGCAGGTTCTCCCCTCTGCGCTTTCGCATCGAGAGCCGCGGCGAACGCGAGATTGAATACAAGTCGACCTATTGGGAGAACAACCAGCGGCACACCAAGGTCGAGAAGGTCAAGATCAACGACAAGGTTTGCGTTGCGTGGGCCATCGAGAAAGAAACCGGCGAGGTCATTGAGTCGCCGGCAGTGTCAATCGAGATGGCGGTGCTGGAAGGCTGGTACACGAAGAACGGCAGCAAGTGGCAGACCATGGACGAGGTCATGCTGCGCTATCGCACCGCATCCTTCTTCGGAAAGCTCTATGCGCCCGAATTGCTGATGGGCTTGCAGACGGTCGAAGAGGCACAGGACATCATCGAGGCAAGCACCGGTCCGGACGGCACGATCAGCGTGAACGTGGATGAGCTGCGCGGCAGCGCTGCGCCGGCCCAGCGCCAGCCGGCGGCCGCCGACGTCACTGACGTTGAATCCCGCGACACCAAGGCCGCCCAGGCCGCCCCGGACACGGCCCCGGCAAAGGCGCAGGCCGAGACTGATGACCCCGCGCAAACCGCAGCGCCGGACGTGACAACCAATGCGGATCCAACTGCCGGTGCCGGTGAAGACGACGGCGGTGAAGCCCTGGACCCAGCCAAGGTGGAGGAACAGTTGCGCGCGGCGAAGTCGCTTGACGTTCTGGACATCGCTGCCGACTACCTGCCTGGCATCGCGGACATTGAAGAGCGCGATCGCCTCAACCGGCTGTACCAGCAGCTACGCCTGTCCCTGACCAGCGCCCAGCAGCGCACCCCGCGCCGCCGCGTGGCCGCGCCGGAATAAGGGTGCCGACATGTTCAAGAACGCAAAAATCTACCGCATCACGTCCGCCGCGCCTTTCTGGAACCTTGACGAACTGAACGAAGCACTGGAGGCGCATGCGTATGTGCCCGCCGGCGAATTGCAGCGCCAGTCTATCGGGTGGGTGCCGCCACGCGAGGGCGCCGATCTGGCCCACGCGGTGAGCGGCAAGTTGCTGCTGACGCTGCGCGTTGAGGCAAAGTTGCTGCCGGGCAAGGCGATCGCCCAGGCGACCACCGCGCGTGCGCTGCAAATCGAACAGCAGCAAGGCTACAAGCCTGGCAAGAAGCAATTGAAGGAAATCCGCGAAGCGATCATCGACGAGAAACTGCCCACAGCCTTGACGCAGTACGACGATATCCGCCTGTGGATTGACACGATCGAACGCTGGCTGATCATCGACGCCAGCACGCCCGCGAAGGCCGACATCGTTATCGGGCTGCTGGCCAAGTGCGTCGACCCGTTCCCGATCGAAAACCTGTACGTGGCGCAATCGCCGGCATCCGCCATGACCGGCTGGCTGGCAGCCGACGAGCCGCCGACCAGTTTCAGCATCGACCAGGACGCCGAGTTGCGCTCATCTGGTGAAAGCGGCGCGGCCATCCGCTACGTGAAGCACTCCATCGACGCCGACGACGTGCGGCGCCACATTCAGTCCGGCAAGCAATGCACGCGCCTGGCCATGACTTGGTCGGATCGGATCTCGTTCGAACTGACCGAGGAACTGGATATCCGCAAGATCCGCCCGCTGGACTTGCTGAAAGAGAACCACCCCGCTCAAGACACGGATGCCGAGGTCTTCGATGCGGAATTTCTCCTCATGGCCGGCGAGATCGTCAAGCTGCTCGCCGAATTGGTCTACGCCCTCGGAGGCGAGAAGCAGATCCACGAATCAGCGGCAGCGGCGGCGCCTGGCCAGCTTGCGCTCGAGGGCGACGACGGTGACACCGACGACGCCGTCGACCCGCTTTACATGGACGCCGTCATGGTCGTGCGCAAGCTCCGCCGCGCATCCGTCTCCCTTGTTCAACGCCATCTGCGCATTGGCTACAACCGCGCCGCCCGTCTCCTTGAATCCATGGAAACGGCCGGTCTGGTGTCCGCCATGACGCCCACCGGCAGCCGCGAGCTGCGCGCATAAGGAGCAACCATGCGAATCAACCGAATCACCACTGAAAACTTCCAAGGCGCGCGCGCCGTGGACCTGGTGCTGCGCACGCCGGGCGCCTTGATCGCCGGTCCGAACGGCGCCGGCAAGTCCAGCATCGCCGAGGCTGTGCGCCTCGCGCTGTTGGGCACGCCCGAGCGCGTGGGGCTGAAGAAGGAATATGGCGCCCTGGTCAGCGATGGCGCGAAGCTTGGCGCCGTGACGTTGGATCTGGACGAAGGCGCCGTCGGCATCAGCCTGCCCAAAGGGTCTCAGTCGGGCGAAGCCCTGGTGCCCCAATCGCCCGCCCTGCCGTATGTCCTCGCGCCTGAGCGCTTCGCCGCGGCCAAGCCCGACGAACGCCGCAGCCTGCTGTTCGCGCTGACCGGGACCAACGTCAAGGCAGACGAAATCGAGCGCCGCTTGTTGGCGCGCGGCTGCGCCGCTCCGCTGGTCACCCAGATCAAGCCCATCCTGCGTACGGGCTTCGCCGGCGGCGCCGAATTTGCTAAGAACCAAGCGACCGAGGCCAAGGGTGCCTGGAAGGCCGCCGCCGGCGAACAATGGGGCAGCCAGAAGGCAGAAGGCTGGAAGGCGGAGATCCCGCCGTTCGACCAGGTCGCGTTGGACAAGGCGCGCGCCGACTTGGCCGCGCTGGACAGCCGTATTGACGCGACCGCGCAGTCCCTGGGCGCCCTGGAGCAAAAGGCTACGGCCTACGCGGTTGCCCGCGACCAGTTGGCGGCACGCCAAGCCAAGGCCGCCCAACTGCCGGCGCTGCGCCAGAAACTGGAGTTTGACCAGGCTGAGCATGCCAAGCTGGCCGAGCGAGTGGAAGATCTGCAGGCCAAGGCCGGATCGGGTCCGCGCGAAGGACTTGTCCATGAATTGGCCGATTGGCTGTTCTGCTCCCTGGAGTTCATCAACACCCAGGGCGGCGGCTTCGAAGGCCTCGACGCAGCTGAAGTATCGCTGGACAAGTATGTGAAGCAGTACGGTCCGATCGATGGCAAGGGTGACCCCGACGCATCGGCCGCCCTGCCCAAGGCCATCGAAGCCCGTGATCTGATGGCGCGCAGCGTCGAAAACGACCGGCGCGACATCGCTGCGGCCGAGGCGGCGGCCGAACAGTTGCAAGGAACGCCTGAAGCGGACGCGATCCAGCCGGCCGACGTGGAGGCCGTCCGCGCCAAGGTCACCGCGCTGCGCGCCGAACGCAAGGCAATCGACGAGCGCGTCCAGACGTTGCTTAACACCAAGCGGGCGGCAACCAGCGCCACCGAGCGCACCGCGAACGCCGCGCAGTACCACCAGGAAGTATTGGCCTGGTCCGCCATCGGCGACGCTCTGTCGCCCGACGGTATCCCGGGCGAGATCCTGGCCGAGGCGCTGCAGCCGGTAAACGACAAGCTGGCCGACCTGGCTGACCTGGCCGGCTGGCGAGTGCCCGAAATCGGTGCCGACATGGTCATCACGTTCGGTGGCCGCGCCTACCGCCTTTTGTCGGAATCTGAACGCTGGCGTGCAGACGCTCTCGTCGGCGCCGCGCTGGCCGAAATCTCCGGGCTGCGGTGCCTCATCTTGGACCGGTTCGACTGCCTGGATCTGCCCGGCCGCAGCGACGCTCTCGGATTGGTGGACGCCTTGGTGGCTGATGGTCGCATGGACACCGTCCTGGTGCTCGGCACGCTCAAGGCCGCGCCGGCAGCGCCGTCCGATGCATTCACGGTTCATTGGATCGAACAGGGCCACGCCGGCCAGGCCAAGCTCAAGGAGGCAGCATGACCCCGCCGCGCCACCAATCCCTCGAAATGCAGATCGCTCGCCGGCAGACAGCCGAGCATCTGCGCAAGGTCGGCGCGCCGGTGAAGGCGTCCACCACGGTGTTGCAAATGGCCGCGATGATTGCCGAACGCACCGGCTGGCCAGCGCCCGCGTCGGCACCAGCCGACCTCCTCGCTTTCCTCGAGCGGTTCCTGGACCTGTGCCGCGCCGGCGTCACCCCGCCGCCCTATCGGCCCGTCGTTCGGCGCCCGATGCAGTACGACCTCGCCATGCGCGAGGCCCTCACCCGCGCCGCCGCTGCGCAGCCGCACCTGACCACAGCCACAAGCAACGTTGTCACCTGGAGGGAATTGGCAGCATGAGCTTTTACACAACCATCGCGCGCCTGCGCGAGGCCACGCATTCGCATGTGCCCGGCGAAGCTCCAGATAGCTGCCGCGTGTCGCGTGAGGATCTCCGCATTGCCCTTTACGTCATCGATCGGCTGGAAGCCGATGCCCGCCAGACCGGCCTGTTGAGCCACGCCGCGATGGGTCGGGCGCCAGCGACGCCGGGCGCCGGCCCAAATTCCCGGCCCACCCTGGCCACGCCGACGCGACGTTCGCCACAGGTGCGCAATCTGATCGAAATCGTTGTGCCGTTTACCGCGTCCTTGGGGACTGCGGGCGAGCTTCATTTGCGGCACAGCGACGACTTTGGCGACAAAGCACACCTGTCGATCGACGTGGGGCACCCGCTCAATGGAGGCCAAGCCGGCGCGCCGTTATCGGTCGGCTCCATGCATCAGCTTACGGATGGCCTGATGGATTGCATCCAAGCCATCGAACGAAATATTCGACTCGAAAACAAGGACTTATAAATGGCACGCCAAGCTCAAGCACACGTTACCCGCGAGCCGGTGCAGGTAAAGCCGATTCATCCGGATGGGCTGTATCGCTGGCAGCACTTTGAGTTTCTCATTCCCTTTTCCCGCGAGACCTGGCGCCAGCGGATTTTGCAGGGACGCGCACCGCAGCCCGCATCCCAATCGCTGAACTGCACCGCATACCGTGGCGCCGACATCCTGGCATGGCTGGCCGACCCCGACGGCTATAAAGCCGTTCCCAAGAAATCGAGTTGAGGACGAAATGGCACGTCAAGTTGTACCGCTGACCGACCCCAAGTGCAGGCTGGCCAAATTCAATCCCGCCGGCGGCAACAAGCTGTTCGACGGCGGCGGCCTGTTCCTGGAACTACTCCGTTCTGGCGCCAAGAAGTGGCGTATGCGCTACCGCAACCCGGCGACGGGCAAGGAGAGCATGCTCACGTTCGGCGATTACCCTGCGGTGCCGCTGGCTCGCGCCCGGGCCGAGCGCGCGCGCGTCGATCAGTTGCTCGCTCAAGGTGAAGACCCGGTCGCCCAGCGGCAGGAAGAATCGCAGGCGCAGAAGGCGGCGGCCGACCGCCAGTTCCAGGCGGTAGCGGCGGAATTACTCAAGCTTCGGCGCCCGGCATGGAGTGACGGATATCACGCGCGGATCTCGAACACTCTCAAGAACGACGCCTATCCCTATTTCGGCACACACTCGGTGGACGAGATCCCCGGCAAGATGGTCTTGGATGCTGCCAAGCGCATTGAGGCCCGTGGAGCGCCCGATATGGCGGACCGATTCATCAGCGCCACGAGCATGGTCTTCCAGTACGCGGTGGGCACCGGCCGCGCGCCGGCTGATCCGACCCAAGGGCTAAAGCGCTTCCTCGATCCGCGCGCGCCAGTAAAGCACTTCCCGCATGTCAATGAGGCGAGCCTGGGCAAGCTGATCACCCGAGTCAGGAATTATCACGGCCGGCCCGAGACGCGCATCGCCATGCAGATCATGATGCACACCTTCCCGCGCACCAACGAACTGCGCTGGGCCGCTTGGACCGAGTTTCACACCGAGGACGCGCTGTGGCGGATTCCGGCCGGCCGAATGAAAGGGACGTTGATTGCCAAAGAAACAGGCGCTGACCACGTCATTCCGCTTTCGCGTCAGGTGCTGGCGCTGCTGACAGAGTTGGGCCAATACACGGGGCGTTATCGGCTGCTGTTTCCAGGGCTTCGGGATCCGGCCAACACGCCCATGAGCGCCGAGACCATAAACAAGGCGCTCAAGATCCTGGGCTTTGAGGGCGAGCAGACGGGCCATGGCTTTCGCGGCCTGGCGTCGACCATCATGAACGAGCGAAGCGGTGCGCGCGCGGAAGTGATCGAACGCCAGCTCGCGCACAAGGAACGCAATATGGTCCGCCGCGCTTATAACCACGCGGAGTATTTGGATGAGCGCCGGCAACTGATGCAGTGGTGGTCGGACTATCTTGATAGCTGCGCGGCCGACGCCGGGAAATGAGGAATTGGGGGCCTACCCTTATCCGATTAAGCCCTACCCTCATTCATACCCTTAAATCTGCTGGCACCCCTTGGCGACAGTTGGCGGGCAGAATGCAAAAAAGCCGCAAAGTCATAGACTTATGCGGCTTTCATGTCGGTGCGTGGCACCTCTTGCAAGTATTCTGGTAGGCGGTATTGGGTTCGAACCAACGACCTCCACGATGTCAACGTGGCGCTCTAACCAACTGAGCTAACCGCCTGCAAAGAAGAAGAATTATATAGTGCTTTTTTGAACCGTGCAAATCGTCTTTAATGATTTTTTGCAGTATTCATTGCGTGGTTTGGTTGGGGCTATTGCCTTGGCAATTTGCTTCCGCTTGCCCAACTGAATACCAATTCGAATGGCTTTCAGTACCCGATTCGTTCAGTTCGATTTATTAAGCATGTCATGCATCAAAACCGCTTTATGACCGCTTCCAAACCGCTTCGGCTACCGGCAGCTACCGCCAATTTTTACTGGCAAGCAACTGCACACCAACGCAACTACAGCACTACTTTTTTCCCTTCATTTTCGCGTCTGCGGCGTGTGCCGCATCAACGAAGAACGAGATTCTATCAGAACTTTTTATTCCTTGCTCAAGCTCGACGCCGCTGCTCACATCGACGGCCCAGGGCCTGACTTGCTCGATCGCCTGGCCGATGTTGTCGCCGTTCAAACCACCCGACAAAATCAGGGGACGCGACACGGGATCAGCGCGCACGTGGTCCAGCAACGCGTAGTCAAAGCCGTGACCGCTGCCACCGTATCCCGAGCTGTAGCTGTCGAACAACCACCCCGCCGCTTCGCCGAATGCGCGACAGTACGACGCCAGGTTTTCAGCGGTTTCCAAACCCGGTGCCCCCGCGCGGAATGCGCGCAGGAAGCGTTGGCCGTAGCGGGCGCAATCCTGCGGGGATTCGTCACCGTGAAATTGCAGCAGCTCAGGATGCACTTCGTCCAGCACGGCCTGTACGTCGGAAGGCGCCGGGTTCACGAACAGCGCAACGACGTCCACAAATGCGGGCACCGCACGGCGCAATTGCGCCGCGCGCGTCGGTGTCAGGCAACGCTTGCTTTTGGGGTAGAAGACAAAGCCGATGGCATCGACGCCGGCCGAAACGGCGGCTTCAATGTCCTGTTCGCGGGTCAATCCGCAGATTTTGATGCGTGTACGCATGGCATTAACGATCAGTGGCCCGATGAAAAATCGGTGTATCAGTATATCGCGCAAGGTCTGGGCGGCGATCAGCCGGCCGGCTGGCCCAGTGTGGCGATCATCGAGTCAAAGCCGCCCTCGGCGACGCGGAACCAGGGCACTTCCTTATCTCGGAAAGCGACCATGCTGTCGTACAGCTTTTTGAACATCGGATCCTTGGCGCCCAGCTCTTTATAAGCCGCCAACGAGGCGTCATAGCAGGCTTGCAGCACCGGTTTGGGAAACGCCTTGAGCTGCGCGCCGCGCGAGACCAGACGACGCAACGCGTCCGGATTGCCCGCGTCGTACTTCGCAATCATGTTGGCGGTTGCCATGCGGCACGCCAACGCCAGGGCCGACTGATACGGCTTGGGCAGTTCGTCGTAGGCGTCCTGGTTCACGTACAGCGACAACTGCAAGGTGCCGGCCCACCAACCCGGGAAGTAATAATTGCGCGCCACCTTATACAGCGCAAGGCTTTCATCGTCGTAAGGACCAACCCAGGCCACTGCGTCCACGACGCCCTGCTCCAATGCGGCGTACGTGTCGGCCACCGGCACATCGACAGGCGTGGCGCCCAACCGCGCCAGCACGTGCCGGGCAAATCCGCTGGCCTTGATCTTCAAGCCGCGCAAGTCGTCCACGGTCTTGACCTCGCCCCGGAACCACCCGCCCATCTGCGCACCGGTGTAGCCACAAGGGAAGTTCACGATGTTGTACTTGTCGAACAGCACACGCGTCAGCGCCAAGCCTTCGCCCTGAAGCATCCAGGCGTTCATCTGCCGGGTGTTCAGCCCGAACGGAACGCCGGCGTCGAAACTCAGCGCAGGGTCTGTATCGAAGTAGCGCGTCGATGCGGTGTGCCCGCAGTCCACGACACGATGCTGCACGGCTTCAAGCACTTGGCCAGGCTGGACCAGATCGCCTGCCGGGAAAATCTGTATCGTGAAACGGCCGTCGGTCACTTCGGACACATACCGCGCCACATCTTCCGCGCCAGCGAACAAGGTGGGCGATTCGCTTGGAAAGCTGGACGCAAGCCGCCATGCGACCGTGGGCGCCTGCTCTGTGCTGGGCGGCGTCTGTTGTGCGACGGGTGGTGTCTGTTGTGCGACGGCCGGCGTCTGCTGTGCGAGGACTGGCTCCTGTTGTTCGATGGCCGTCGCCTGTTGTGCGATGGCCGGCGCGGCCAACGCGGCGCTGCCTGCCGCGCCGAGGGCGGCTTGTTTCAAAAACGCGCGGCGTTGCATGGCAATGGTTCCTTTAAGCGCATGGAAGGCGCGATGGCGACGGCGGCTTCCTGGTAATTCCTAATAAGACTGCGTAAACGGCGACAACAACGTCGAGCCGCCATCCAGCTCTTCCAAGCCGAACTCGGCGGGGTAATCAATGGCCGCCAAGTACAGGCCGTCGGGCGCGAAGGTGGGCGCTCCGCGCGTACGGTCACGCCAGGACAGCAGTTGCGCCATCCAGTCCACCGATTCCCTGCCCTGCCCCACTTGCAGCAGCGCGCCCATGATGTTGCGAACCATGTGATGCAAAAACGCGTTCGCCTTCAAGGTGAAAACCAGGAACGGCCCGCGTTCCGCGATTTCCAGCCGGTGCATGTGGCGCACCGGATGCTTGGCCTGACATTGCGAAGAACGGAAGCTTGAAAAATCGTGTTCGCCAACCAGGGCCTGCGCGGCGGCACGCATGGCTTGCACATCCAGCGGTTGAAAGCACCAACCGGCCCGCCCGGCCCACAGAGCCGGCCGCACCCGGCCGCGCCACAGCAGGTACACATAGGTGCGGGCGCGCGCGGAAAAACGCGCATGAAATTCGTCGGACACTTGTTGCGCCCATTGCACCGACACGCTGGACGGCAGAAACGCATTCACACCGCGTACCCAGGACTCCATGCGCCGGTCCAACTCGGTGTCCAGGTGTACCACCTGCATCGCGCCGTGCACCCCGGTATCGGTGCGGCCCGCGCATATCGTGGGCACTACGCCCTGCACGCCGGAGAATTTTGCCAAGGCAGACTCCAGTGTGTCCTGCACCGTTTGCCGGTGCGGCTGCGTCTGCCAACCCTGCCAAGCGGAGCCGTCATACGCCAGCCCCAATGCAACTCTAGACATCGTTCAAACCCGTGGACCGCTGACTCGGCGCGGTTCGTCCGTGGGCGGTTCGTCCAGGTCGAGATTGATCGTATCGAGCTTGCGGTTCAGCGCTGCCGTGTCCAGCACCGGCTCGTTAAAGGCGTAGGTATCCTCGTCATCGTCGTCGCGACGCGCGCCGGCGCGACGCAGCAGCCAGGCGATCGCGAAGGCGATCAACGCCAACAAGGCGGTAACGATGACGAGCAGATTGTCCGCCAGCCAGCTGGGCATGCTGCTGGAGAGGTCCTTGGCATTGTCGGGCGGCGTGCCCGCACGGGCGCTGTCCGAGGAGGATGCACCGGGAGCGCCGGCGACACCCGGCGCGCCGGGTGAGCCGGTGGCGCCTGGAGAGCCGGCGGCGCCTGGAGAGCCTGCGGCGCCGGTTGCGCCCGCTACCCCTGGGGTTGCGGCGCTACCGGCCCCGCCCGGTGTGCCGGCCGGACCCGCCGCGCCCGCGGGCGCCGTGGCGCCCGCAACGCCAGACGCGGCCGGGCTACCGGACGTACCGGTCACGCCAGCCGCACCGGCCGCGCCGGTATTATTCGTCGAACCCGCACCGCCTGGGGTGCCCGCTGCGCCGGGAGTACCTGGGGCGCCGGGAGTGCCCGCTGCACCCGGAGTACCGGCTGCGCCGGAACTGCCCGCCGTACCTGGGGTACCAGCTGCGCCAGAAGCGCCCGCTGCACCTGGGGTACCCGCCGCGCCAGAAGCGCCCGTTGCACCCGGGGTACTGGCCGCGCCGGAAGCGCCCGCTGCACCTGGGGTACCAGCCGCGCCGGAAGCGCCCGTTGCACCCGGGGAACCGGCCGCGCCGGAAGCGCCCGCTGCACCTGGGGTACCAGCCGCGCCAGAAGCGCCCGTTACACCTGGGGTACCGGCCGCGCCGGAACTGCCCGTCGCGCCGGGAGCGCCCGCCGTGCCCGGAGCACCAGTTGCGCCCGGAGTACCGGCTGCACCCGAACCGCCTGCCGCACCGGAACCGCCCGTCGCACCGGAACCGCCTGCCGCACCGGAACCGCCCGTCGCACCGGAACCGCCCGTCGCACCGGAAGCGCCCGTCACGCCCGTGCCCCCTGCGCTTGCGGAGGCTCCCGCACCGCCCGCCGCGCCGGTGCCGCCCGCGCCCGAGGTTCCCGAACCGCCCTGCTGCGCCACGGCCTTGTTCAACTCGTCCACATTGCTTTGCAGCTGATTCACGCGGCCTTCAACGTCTTTCAGTGCGCGCTCGTTCGATGTCTTCGCGTCGGCTTGCGCATCCGCCTGCGCGACCGCGCCTCCTGCCGCCAGCCCGGTCGACAAGCGCACACGGTCCTGGGTTGGAGCGGGCGTTGCCACGCCCGTATCACCAGGTTGCGCCACGGAGCCGGATGCCGCGTCCTGCCCCTTCACCACCGACGGATTGGCGCCTGCCGCCGCGCCGACCCTGGCGCGGTACTTGGCAAACGCTTCGGCATGTTCGTTAAAGATGCGGCGCGCTTCGGCCGGATCAATCGCACGAACCGTGGCCGCATCCGGAATCTTCAGCTTTTGCCCGGCGCGCACCAGGTTCATGTTGTTCTGAATAAAGGCGTCTGGATTCGCGCGCCACAACGCCACCAGCATCTGATACACCGAGGCGTTGGGCACCGCGTTGCGCTGCGCAATGGCAAAGAGATTGTCGCCCTGCTTCACATTGACCGTCGCGGTACTGCCCCCCGCGCGCGCCGTGCCGCCCACCGAGGCCGGCGTCACGTCCGCGCCGGTGCCGCGCAGAGGCACCAATACGCTGACCTGCACCTGGCGCTGGCCGGAACTTGAAGTGATGTCCAAGAGCAGGTCGACCGCGCCGCTGGCCGGCGGCTGCGTGCCGCGCACGCGTAGGTTCTTGCGCGTGGCGTCGATGCCGTCTTCAATGCGGACCACCATGCTGGCCAACGGCACCGGCGGCTTCAGGCCGGCGCGCTGCCAGGCGGCTTCATCCGCCACCGACACCTTCAACGACGACACCTCATCCGGCGTCAATTCCTGCAAACCAACCACCGCCTGCAACGGCGCGCCCGGTGCCGACACCACGCGGGAATGCCCGACCCGCATGGCCAGCGCCGAACTGCACATGCTCGACCCAATCGCCAACGCGATCGCCCATTGAAGGGTTTTCAAACGGCGGGCATGCTTCACATGGCGCGAACGCTGGGTCATAAGCTGGAATTCCGTTCTTGTAGTCGAATTACGGGCTGGCCGGGTCGCGCCACATATTAGCGAAACAGGCCTCAATTCACGGGAAAAGTGTAATGGATGATGCCGGTTTCACAAACCTGAAAGGCGCTTCGGCGTTGGCTCTCGGGCACATCCGCCGCTTCCCTTTTACGATTGTCCAAACGTCAAGGGCACCCGAAGGTGCCCTTGCTTGTCTACACGGCCGATCAAACCACTTTTATCGACCGTCCACACCTGCGCGTCAGGCTTCGGCCAGCGCGATGCGCAGCATGCGGCGCAGCGGTTCGGCAGCGCCCCACAGCAGTTGGTCGCCCACCGTGAAGGCGCCCAGGTATTGCGAGCCCATCGACAGCTTGCGCAGGCGGCCAACCGGGATGTCCAGCGTGCCGGTCACGGCAACCGGGGTCAGCGCCGAAACCGTCGCTTCCTTGGTGTTGGGAACCACCTTGGCCCATTGCGTGCCTTGCGCGATCAGTGCTTCGATCTCGTCCAGCGGCACATCGCGCTTGAGCTTGATGGTCAGGGCCTGGCTATGGCAGCGCATGGCGCCGATGCGCACGCACAGACCGTCGATCGGGGTGGCGGGCGTGCCGAAGGCGGCGCCGCGGCCCAGGATCTTGTTGGTCTCGACTTCGGCCTTCCATTCTTCCTTGGACATGCCGTCGCCCAGATCCTTGTCGATCCAGGGAATCAGGTTGCCGCCCAGCGGAACGCCAAAGTGTTCGTGCGGCAGCGACGCATCTTTCTGCTTGGCCAGCACGCCACGATCGATAGCCAGAATGGCCGACGCCGGATCGTCCAGCAAGGGCTTGACGGCCTGGTTGATCTCGCCGAATTGGGTCAGCAGTTCGCGCATGTGCTGCGCGCCGCCGCCGGACGCCGCCTGGTAGGTCATGGACGTCATCCATTCCACCAGGTCGTTGTTGAACAGGCCGGCCAGGCCCATCAGCATGCAGCTGACCGTGCAGTTGCCGCCGATGAAGTTGCGCACGCCGCGCTTGAGCGCCGCGTCGATGACCGGGCGGTTGACCGGGTCCAGGACGATGATGGCGTCTTCTGCCATGCGCAAGGTGCTGGCCGCATCAATCCAGATGCCGTTCCAGCCCGCGCCGCGCAGCTTGGGATAAACCTCGGACGTGTAGTCGCCGCCTTGAGCCGTCAGAATAATCGGCAGTTTTTTCAGAGCATCAATGTCGTAGGCATTTTGCAACGGGCCCGCGCCTTCGGCCCACGTGGGCGCGGCGCCGCCAGCATTGCTGGTGGAAAAGAACACCGGTTCGATCAGTGCGAAGTCGTTCTCGTCGCGCATGCGTTGCATGAGCACCGAGCCGACCATTCCGCGCCAGCCGACAAGGCCTACTGCTTGATTCATTTCAATCGCTCTATAAAGGTGGAGACAAGGTCCGGGTAGAAAAAGTCGTGCAATTCAACAATTTATCAGAATGCACGCGCGTATGTTGCGGCGCAGCTAGAAAAAATTGGGGCCGGAAGACCGCCCAATGGCTTTCGCGGCGCCGTCACAACACGGGCGAAAAAAGGGCCGCTACCTGCAGCGGCCCCTTCCAAGATGGGGCGGCGCCGCAAGGGCGCGCCCCTTGCCCGGCGATCAGGCCAAGGCTTTGAGCACGGCGTCGCCCATGGCGGCCGTGGTGACCTTCGTGGTGCCCGCTTCAAAGATGTCGGCGGTACGCAGGCCGTCGGCCAGCACGCGGCGCACGGCGGCTTCGATGCGGTCGGCTTGCGGTGCAAGGTTCAGCGAATAGCGCAGCAACATGGCGGCGGACAAGATGGTTGCCAACGGGTTGGCGATGCCCTTGCCCGCGATGTCCGGGGCCGAACCGTGGCTGGGTTCGTACAGGCCCTGGCCGCCGGCGTTCAAAGAGGCGGACGGCAACATGCCGATCGAACCCGTCAGCATCGCCGCTTCGTCCGACAGGATGTCGCCGAACAGGTTGCCCGTAACGATCACGTCGAACTGGCGCGGGTTGCGCACCAACTGCATCGCGGCGTTGTCGACGTACATGTGCGACAACTCTACGTCCGGATATTCGCGCGCCACTTCAATGACGATATCGCGCCAGAACTGCGAGGTTTCAAGCACGTTGGCCTTGTCCACGCTGCACAGCTTCTTGTTGCGCTTTTGCGCCGACTCGAAGCCGATGCGCGCGATGCGGCGCACTTCGGATTCGGCGTAGCGCATGGTGTCGTAGCCTTCGCGCTCGCCCGCAAACGAGCCGTCGGGTGACGAACGGACGCCGCGCGGCGTGCCGAAATAGATGTCGCCCGTCAGTTCACGAATGATCAGGATGTCCAGGCCGGACACGATCTCGGGCTTGAGCGACGATGCGCTGGCCAGCTCGGGGTACAGGATGGCCGGACGCAGGTTGGCGAACAGGCCCAGCGCCTTGCGCAGGCCCAGAATGGCTTGTTCCGGACGGAACTCGCGCGGCAGGCTGTCGTACTTCCAGTCGCCAACGGCGCCGAACAGCACGGCGTCGGATTCCTTGGCCAGCTTGAGCGTGGCCGGGGGCAGCGGGTGTTCGAACTGGTCGAACGCGGCGCCACCAACGGGCGCCTGCTTGATGTCGAACGGCACGTCCAGCGCTTGAAGCACGCGTACGGCCTGTTCGACGATTTCCGGTCCGATGCCGTCACCCGGCAAGACTGCAATGTTGTGGGTCATTTGAAAGCGATCCTGTGATCAGAATGGGTTCAGGCGATGGGACGGCTTTCCAGCCAGGGGTGGCGGGCCAGGCGTTCGGCCTCAAAGGCGCGGATCTTGTCGGAATGGCGCAGCGTCAGGCCGATATCGTCAAAGCCGTTCAGCAGGCAGTATTTGCGGAACGGTTCGATATCGAAGCCCATCGCGCGGCCGTCCGCGGCGATCACGACCTGGCGGTCCAGGTCGATTTGCAGCTTGTAATTCGGGAACGCCTTGACTTCGTCGAACAGGCGGGCCACTTCCAATTCAGACAGCACGATCGGCAGCAGGCCGTTCTTGAAGCTGTTGTTGAAAAAGATGTCGGCATACGACGGCGCGATGATCGCGCGAAAGCCGTACTGCGTCAGCGCCCAGGGCGCGTGCTCGCGACTGGAGCCGCAGCCGAAGTTCTTGCGCGCCAACAGAATCGAGGCGCCTTGGTAGCGGGGCTGGTTCAGCACGAAATCCGGGTTCAGAGGACGCTTGCTGTTGTCCATGCCAGGTTCGCCGTGATCCAGATAGCGAAGCTCGTCGAACAGGTTGGGGCCGAAACCGGTGCGCTGGATCGACTTGAGGAACTGCTTGGGAATGATGAGGTCCGTGTCGACGTTTTCACGGTCGAGCGGAGCCACCAGGCCTTCGTGAGTGGTAAATGCTTGCATGATGTCGGTACTCGGTGCGTGATCGCTTAACGGAACGTGCGGACGTCGACGAAGTGGCCGGCCACGGCGGCGGCGGCGGCCATCGCGGGGCTGACCAGATGCGTGCGGCCACCCTGACCTTGCCGGCCTTCGAAATTACGGTTCGACGTCGACGCGCAACGTTCACCCGGTTCAAGGCGATCGGCGTTCATGGCCAGGCACATCGAACAGCCCGGTTCGCGCCATTCGAAACCGGCTTCGATGAAAATCTTGTCCAGCCCTTCGCGTTCGGCTTGTTGCTTGACTAGGCCAGAGCCCGGCACAACCATGGCTTGACGCACATTGGAAGCCACGCGCTTGCCGCGCGCCACGGCGGCAGCCGCGCGCAGGTCTTCGATGCGTGAGTTCGTGCACGAGCCAATGAACACGCGGTCCACGCGGATGTCGGTCAGGGGCGTGTTGGGCTTCAAGCCCATGTATTGCAACGCGCGTTCCATGCCGCTGCGGCGCACATCGTCTTTTTCGCGGTCGGGGTCCGGCACGCGGGAATCCACCGGCAACACCATTTCGGGCGACGTGCCCCAGGTGACCTGCGGCTTGATGTCGCGCGCGTTCACTTCCACCACCGTGTCGAACTTGGCGCCTTCGTCGGTGTGCAGCGTGCGCCAGTACTTGACGGCCTGGTCCCACACCACGCCCGTGGGCGCGAAGGGGCGGCCACGGAAATATTCAACGGTCTTGTCGTCGACCGCCACCATGCCCGAGCGCGCGCCGGCTTCAATCGCCATGTTGCACACGGTCATGCGGCCTTCCACGGACAGGGCGCGGATGGTGCTGCCCGCGAATTCAATGGCGTGACCCGTGCCACCGGCCGTGCCGATGATGCCGATGATGTGCAGCACCACGTCTTTGGCCGTACAGCCAAAAGGCAAGTCGCCGTCGACCTTGATGAGCATGCTCTTGGCTTTCTTCATCAGCAGCGTCTGCGTGGCCAGCACGTGCTCGACCTCGGACGTGCCGATACCGAATGCCAGTGCGCCCAGCGCGCCGTGGGTGCTGGTGTGCGAATCGCCACAGACCACGGTCATGCCCGGCAACGTGGCGCCCTGCTCGGGGCCAATCACGTGCACGATGCCTTGGCGCAAGTCGTTCATGCGGAATTCGGTAATGCCGTATTTCTCGCAGTTGGCGTCCAGCGTGTCCACTTGCAGCCGCGAGATCGGGTCGTCAATGCCCTGTGCGCGGTTCAGCGTCGGCACGTTGTGGTCGGCCACCGCCAGGTTGGCGCCGGTGCGCCAGGGCTTGCGGCCGGCAATCGCCAGACCTTCGAAGGCCTGCGGGCTGGTGACTTCGTGCACCAGATGGCGATCGATATAGAGCAGACAGGTGCCGTCTGATTCCTGGTGGACGATGTGGGCGTCCCAGAGTTTGTCGTAAAGGGTTTGGGCCATGGATGCGCTCTGCAAATAGACAGTCCGGCTTGAGCCTCGCACGGTTGATCAGCAAATCGCTTCCGTGCCGGCCACTGCGGCATGCGGGAATTATGCCCAGGCTCTGAACCTAGTACAACCACACCATACATACTAGTACCACCACTACCATGTTGGTTACGGAATCTGTCCCCGCAATCTCGGTAAATAGCACTCGGAGCACTGTGGAAAATTAATCACAAATTACAAATTCGATAAGAGAAATCAGATACAGAATTATCAAACCGATATAATCCTGTTTCACTACAGACACGTCACTTTCGAAATAATACGAAATAAACCGTATTAATAAAGTTGGCACCTTTTCACGGCCTGTGAAGTTCGTGCAAATTCAGTCAAATTAGGTGATGTTGCGCGAAGAAACGTTGTGGCGAGTCATTTTGCCTTCTGCAAGACTTAACAAATCTTGACTAGGGAAATATGACATTTACATACAATATGGCCGCCATTCAATCCCACTCCGACACGCGAATAATCACTATGGCTTCGTTTTTGATCAAACGCACGACTTCGCTTCTCGCCTTGGCTTTTGTTCCCGCCGCTTTTGCCCAGCCCACCCCGCCCGCCGCTCAAGGCGCGCCGGCCGCCACCGTATCCACGGTGACGCTGAATCAGGTTGTTGAGCAGACGCTGTTGAGCAACCCGGAAATCCAGGCCAAGTATCACGACTTCCAGGCGTCGCTGGAAGGTCAGTCGGTTGCACGCGCCGCCTTCTTCCCGCAAATCAATGCGCAGGGCTATGTAGGCCGCGAATATCGCAGCAACGTGCCGGACGTGGGATCGCAACGCTGGAGCCGCCCGGGCTACAACGTTGAGCTGCGCCAGTTGATTTTTGACGGCTTCCGCACCAGCAACGACGTCAAACAGGCGGGCTTTGACAAGCTGGCGCGCTTCTATGACGTATTGGCTACCAGCGACAGCACCGCGTTCGCCGCCGTGCAGGCGTATATCGACCTGCAACGCTACCGCGACATGGAACTGTTGGCCCGCCAGAACTATTCGCTGCACGAAGAAACGCTGAAGCAGATCGGCGAACGCACCGAATCCGGCGTGGGCCGCCGCGTTGACCTGGAACAGGCAGGCGGCCGCCTGTCGCTGGCCCAGACCAACCTGATGACCGAAACCGCCAACCTGCTGGACGTGCAGCAGCGCTTTCAGCGCGTGACCGGCGCTTTCCCGCCCGAAGCCATGCAGCCGCCGCCCGACATCGCCGCCAAGCTGCCCGTCAAGCCGGGCGACTTCAACGAGTCGCTGCGCCGCAACCCCAGCTTCCTGTCCAAGCAAGCCGGGTTGCAAGCCGCGCAAGCCGGCGTGGCCTCGTCCAAGGGCGCTTTCTCGCCCAAGTTTGAATTCGTGGCGTCCTCGGGCCGTGACCAGAACGACCCCACGCCGGAAACGCGCGACATCCAAAGCTCCAGCGTGCAAGTTGTGATGAGCTACAACCTGTACCGCGGCGGCGCGGATTCGGCCCGCGTGCGTCAAACCGCCGCGCAGTCGTACGCCGCGCGCGACATCCGCGACTACACCTGCCGCAACGTGCAGCAGGACCTGGCCGTGGCCTGGAACAACATCACCAGCCTGAGCCAGAAGCTGCCGTTCCTGCGCGACCACGAAGTGGCCACGACCAAGGTACGTGACGCATATCGACAACAGTTCCAGATTGGCCAGCGCTCGCTGCTGGACTTGCTTGACACTGAAAACGAACTGTTCGAGTCGCGCCGCGCATTGACCAACGGCTTGTATGACCTCAAGCTTGCGCAGTACCGCTGGCTGGCGCTGTCGCATGCGCTGTTGCCCGCGCTGTCGCTGCAACCCGCGCGCAACGAGATGCCCGAGGAAAACGGCAAACTGGAGGTAACCGACGAAGTGATCAAGCTTTGCAATTCGACGGTCCCCGACTCTGCCCGCCTGGCTCCCGTGCGCGTTCAATACAACGAAGGCACGCTGCCGCCCACGCTCGTGCCGCTGAACGCACCCACCGCCAAGCCTTGAAGGCGGCGGGCGCAAGGAGGCCATATGACGCCCCAGGGCAACGAATTTTCGCAGTTGGACGCGGACTTTGTCCGCGTTCTTGAAGACCTGATCGACGCCTTGATCGCCAATGGCACCTTGCGCATGACAGACCTGCCTATCCAGGCACAGCAAAAGCTTTCCCAGCGCAAGCAGCAACGCGCGCGCCTCTCGGAACACCTAGACCTCTTGGATGACGAAGATGGACAAGTTATCTGAAAAGGCGGCGCGTGAATGGCGCGCCGACGCCCGAGCGGCGCATGACGACCCGTTGCTGGACTGCCTGGTTGAAATTACGCGCCTGCATGGCGTGACCGCCACGGCGCAGGCGCTGTCCGCCGGCCTGCCCCTGGAAGAACACCGCCTGACCCCTGCCCTGCTGCCGCGCGCCGCGGCGCGGGCCCAACTTTCCGCGCGCGTGGTCAAGCGCACGCTGGACAGCATTTCCCCCGACCTTCTGCCCGCCATCTTGCTGTTGCAAGGCGAACGCGCCTGCCTGCTGCTGAAAAAAGAAGACGGCAAATATGTGGTCAGCCATCCCGAGCTTGGCGGCAGTTCCGTCGAGATGACGCCCGAAGCCCTGGCCGCGCAATACACCGGCCTGGTCTGCTTCGTGCGTCCGCAATTCCGGTTCGACGCCCGCGCGCCCGAAGTGGCCAAAGTGCGCGAACGCCATTGGTTCTGGGCGGCCATCATGGAAAACCGGCGCCTGTACCGCGATGCGCTGGTCGCCGCGCTGCTGATCAATATCTTCGCCATGGCCATGCCCTTGTTCACCATGAACGTGTATGACCGCGTGGTGCCCAACAACGCCGTTGAAACGCTGTGGGTGCTGGCTATCGGGATCACGCTGGTGGTGATTTTCAACATGGTGCTGTCGACCGCCCGTTCTCATGTGGTTGACAGTGCAAGCAAGCGCGTCGACGTGCGCCTGTCCGCGCAGATCATGGAACGCGTGCTGGACCTGCGGCTGGAAGGCCGCCCCGTGTCCGTCGGATCGTTCGCGGCCAACCTGCGGTCGTTCGAATCCATCCGTGACTTCATCGCGTCGGCCACCATCACCACGCTGGTCGACCTGCCCTTCATCCTGCTGTTCCTGGCCGCGCTGGCCTGGATATCGCCGTGGATGATCCTGCCGCCGCTGGTTGCCATCGTGCTGATTTTGCTGGTGTCGCTAGCCGCACAGGCACGCATGGAAGCGCTGACGATGGCCAGCTTCCAGGCCAGCTCACAGCGCAACGCGACACTGGTCGAAGCGCTGACCGGCCTGGAGGCGGTCAAGACGCTGAACGCCCAAGGCTCGGTGCAACGCAACTGGGAACGCGCCACGGAATTCATCGCGCAGACAGGCGGCAAGCTCAAGCTGATTTCGTCGTCCACCGTCGGCTTTGTGCAAGCGATCCAGCAACTGGTGTCGATCGCCGTGGTGATCATCGGCGTGTACCAGGCGCAGGAATCGGCCATGTCCATGGGCGGCATCATCGCCGCATCCATGATCGCCAGCCGCTGCCTGGCGCCGCTGGGCCAGGTTGCCGGGCTGTTGATGCAATACCAGAACGCCCGCACCTCGCTGGGTTCCATCGACAACTATATGAAGCTGCCGATTGAACGCCCGGCCGAAGCCGAATTCCTGCACCGCCCCGTGTTCCATGGCGGCCTGGAATTTCGCGACGTCACCTTCGCCTACCCCGGCAGCACGCAGCCGGTACTGAAGAAGGTGTCGTTCAAGCTCAAGCCCGGTGAAAAGGTCGGCATCATCGGCCGCATCGGCTCGGGCAAGACCACGCTGGAGAAGCTGGCGCTGGCGCTGTATCAGCCCACCGAAGGCGCTGTGCTGCTGGACGGTGTGGACGTGCGCCAGATCGACCCGGCCGACGTGCGCCGCGCCATCGGCCATGTGCCGCAAGACCCCACGCTGTTCTACGGCAGCCTGAAACACAACCTGGCCATGGGCGCGCCCTACGCCGACGACGCCAGCATCCTGGCCGCCGCCAACCTGGCCGGCGTGACGGACTTTGCCAACCTGCATCCCAACGGCTTCGACATGGTCATCGGCGAACGCGGCGAATCGCTGTCGGGCGGCCAACGCCAGTCCGTCGCCGTCGCCCGCGCGCTGATCAACGACCCGCCGATCCTGCTGCTGGATGAACCCAGCAGCAACATGGACCACCAGAGCGAAGCGCAGTTACGCAAGCGGCTGGGCGAGGCCAGCGCCACCAAGACAATCCTGCTGGTCACGCACCGCACCGCGCTGCTGGACCTGGTGGACCGCCTGATCGTGATCGATAACGGTCACATCGTTGCGGACGGCCCCAAGGAGCAAGTTGTCGAAGCACTGCGTCAAGGACGCGTTGGACGCGGGAGTTAAGGGCGCCATGCTGAAAAATCCTGGAGAGACCCGGCACGGCCTGCTGGGCACCCTGTGGCGCAAATTGCGCAACGTCTTCGTATTCTTCTTTGACCGGTTGCTGGACGGCACCGAAAAAGGCAAGCGGGAAAAGCGCTCGGACTATGTCGGCAATGCCGAATGGGTGATCCAGGAGTCGCAGGCCCGCAGCTCGCGCGTGCTGCTGTGGGTAGCGCTGCTGGCGACCTTCCTGCTGATCGTCTGGGCCGCCACCGGCAGCATCGACGAAGTGGTTCGCGGCGAAGGCAAGGTTGTGCCGTCGCGCCAAGTGCAGATCATCCAAAGCCTGGACGGCGGCATCGTCGAGGAAATCCTGGTCCGCCCGGGCCAGGAAGTCCAGGCCGGCCAGACCCTGCTGAAAATTGATTCCACGCGCTTTGCCTCTTCCCTGGGCGAGAACAACGCGGAATACCTGTCGCTGCTGGCCAAGTCCGCCCGCTTGCAGGCCTTGGCCACCGGCGAACCTTTCGTGGCGCCGGAAGAAGTGCTGAAGCAGGCGCCCGGCCTGGCTGAAATGGAACGCAACGCCTGGCAAGCGCGCAACACCGAGCTGAACGCCACCATCAACGTGGCGCGCGAACAGCTCAAGCAACGCCAGGAAGACCTGCGCGAAACCATCGCCAAGCGCGATCAAGCCTCGGCCAGTTGCGCACTGACATCGCGTGAATTGCAGGTGACCCGGCCGTTGCTCAAGAGCGGCGCCGTGTCCGAAGTGGACCTGCTGCGCCTGCAACGCGACGTGGCGCGGTATTGCGGCGAGCAAAAAGGCGCCGAGGCGCAGATTGACCGGTTCCAGGCGTCGATCAAGGAAGCGCAAAGCAAGCTGGAAGAGTCCGAGCTCAATATTCGCAACCAGGCCCGCAGCGAACTGTCCGAGACCAACACCAAGCTGTCGACCCTGCGCCAGGGCAAGCTGGCCCTGGCCGACCGCGTGAAGCTGGCCGAAGTGCGTGCGCCGCTGGCCGGCACCATCAAGACGCTGTTCAACAACACCGTCGGCGGCGTGGTGCAGCCGGGCAAGGACATTATCGAGATCGTGCCCAAGGACGACACGCTGCTGCTGGAAGTGCGCATCCAGCCGCGCGACATCGGTTTCCTGCATGCCGACCAGAAGGCGGAAGTGAAGTTCACCGCCTACGACTTCGCCATCTACGGCGGCCTGGAAGGCAAGGTCGAACAGATCGGCGCCGACACGGTCACCGACGAAAAAGGCAATTCCTATTACGTGGTGCGGGTCCGCACGGACCGCAGCACCGTGGGCGACAAACTATTGCCCATCATCCCCGGGATGGTGGCCGAGGTTCATATCCTGACGGGTAAACGCACCGTGTTGCAGTACCTGCTCAAACCGATTCTGCGTGCCAAGGCAAATGCCTTCACCGAACGTTAAAGGAGAGCTGCAAGGCTTTATGAAACCCGTTCCCGTCTTGTTGATTACGCACGACGACCTGCTCTGGCAACACTGGCGCGCGTTGGATTCCACGCGCTGGCTGGCTGCCCGCGGGCGCGGCCTGGCCGACCTGCAACGCTGGCGAGAGCAAGGCCGCACGCTGGCCGTGCTGGATACCGACGTGCCGCGCTTGCCGTCGTGGCAGGATCCCAGCTGGGGCCCTGCCCTGGCCGGCCTGCATCTGGTGGTCGCCAGCCCCAGCCCCAATGACGAGCAAGGCACGCAAGCGCTGGGCGCGGGCGCCCATGGCTATTGCCACAGCTACGCGCCCGCCGCCGCGCTGTCGCAAGCGCTGGAAGTGGTCTTGTCCGGTGGGATATGGATGGGCCGCTCTTTGGTGGCGCGTTTGCTAAAGCTGGTCACCGAGCGCGCCCAGGATTCGCATTCCTGGGACAACGGCCTGCTGACCGAGCGCGAGATCACCGTGGCGCGCTACGCCGCCAGCGGTCAGGCCAACGCGCAGATCGCCGAGGCCCTGGGCATCACCGAACGCACGGTCAAGGCGCATCTTTCCGCCGTCTTTGAAAAGCTGGGCGTGTCCGATCGCCTTCAACTTGCCCTGCTGGTGCACGGCATTTCAGCGCCGGCCGACACACGCAGCAAAATTACTTCCTGAAACTGTCCTTAAGGACAATATCGCGCCCGCCCGGCGCTCTTTAGTATCTGGCCATCTTGGATAACTCCCTGAAACGGAACCCACATGGCCAACACTACTCCCGCAGTCGTCAATGAAATCTCCGGTCGCGCGTGGATACGCAACAGCGACGGCTCGCTGACCGAACTGCATCAAGGCAGCAAAGTCCCCGCCGGCAGCGACATCGTTACGGCTTCGGGCGCCACGGTTTCCCTTCAGGTTGAAAACGGCATGCCGATCGTGATCGGCGAAAGCCGTGAAGTCGCCGTCAACGGCGACATCACGGGCCCCTTGGCCGACCCCAGCGAAGCCGCGCTGACGCCGCCCACCGGCACGGATTCCGATCGCCTGCTGGCCGCGTTGCAGGCCGGCCGCGACCCGTTTGACGAACTGGACCCCACCGCCGCCATCGTGGCCGGCGGCGGCGATGCCGGCGGCAGCAGCTTCGTGCGCCTGGCCCGCATCCTGGAAACCACCACGCCGCTGGACCTGGCCTACGCCAACCCCGGCCGCGGTGACGACACCCTGCCCCGCGCCGGCGCCGCCGGCGCCACGGGCGACAACAACGGCGATGCCGCTGTCCCGGCAGCGACCAACAGCGCCCCGTCCGCACTGAACGATGCCAGCACGGGCGACCAGAACGCGGTCCAGCGCGGCAACCTGCTCAGCAACGACAGCGATCCCGACGGCGATCCCCTGGCCATCGTGTCGGTCAGCGGCCGGCCCATGACCGCGGGCGGCGTCACCGTCAACGGCTCCAACGGCGGCACCTTTACCGTTCTGCCCGACGGCAGCTACGTCTTCACGCCCGGCACGGGCTTCCAGAACCTGCCCGCCGGCCAGACCGCCACCAGCACGATTTCGTACACGGTCACCGATCCTAGCGGCGCAACGTCCACCGCCACCGTCGAAGTGACGATTGTCGGCGTGAACGACCCGGCCCAGATCACCCCGGCCAACGCAGGCGACGACGCCGGCACGGTCAAGGAAGACACCACCTTCACCGCGAACGGCAAGCTGAACGTCACCGACGTGGACGACGGCGAAGCGCGCTTTGTCGTGCAATCCGGCCAGGCCGGCCAGCACGGCACGTTCTCGATCGACGCCAGCGGCGCGTGGGTCTACAACCTGAACAACAACGACACCCGCGTGCAAGCGCTGGCCGTTGGCGAGACCCTGACCGAGACCTTCACGGTCACCACGGCTGACGGCACGACCGGCACGGTCACCGTCACCATCCAGGGCACCAACGACGTCCCCACGATCAGCGGCCAAGCCGCCGGCGCGGTCACCGAAGACACGGCGCTGGTCGCCACCGGCAAGCTGAACGTGGCTGACGTCGACACGTCCGACACGCACACGTGGTCCGTCAACGACAATGGCGCCGGCCAATACGGCGCGCTGACGATTGCGGCCGACGGCACGTGGACCTACAACCTGGCTAACGCCAACCCCACCGTCCAGGCACTGATCGCCGGCCAGACCTTGACCGAGACGTTCACCGTCACGGTCAACGACGGCAACGGCGGCGTGACGACGCAAGTGGTCACCGTCACGATCAACGGCACGGATGACGGCGCGATCATTACCCCGGGGGCACCGGGTGCTGACGCGGGCCAGGTCGTCGAAGACGAGAAGCTGTCGGTCGGCGGCAAGTTGGAAGTCACCGACCCGGACGCGGGTCAAGCGGTGTTCCAGGTTCAGACGAACGCCACCACCACGCACGGCACGTTCTCGATCGATGCCAACGGCAACTGGACGTACAACCTGAATAACAGCGATCCGGCCGTCCAAGGCTTGGGCGCTGGCAAGACGCTGTCGGAAACCATTACGGTCACGACGGCGGACGGCACGACGGGCCAAGTGGTGGTCACGATCGTCGGGACCAACGACATCCCGGTCCTGACGGGCAAGGCCGACGGTGCAGTCACGGAAGACGGCAGCCTTGTCGTCTCCGGCAAGCTCGATGTGGCTGACGTTGACACGACCGACACCCACACCTGGACCGTTAACAATGACGGCAAGGGTACGTACGGTTCCTTCTCCGTTGATGGCAACGGCAACTGGACATACAACCTGGACAACGCCAACAAGGACGTCCAAGGTCTGAAGACCGGTCAGTCGATCACCGAAACGTTTACGGTTACGGTCGATGACGGCAACGGTGGTGTGGTTACCAAGGATGTGACGGTCACGATCAATGGTACCGATGACGGCGCGATCATTACGCCTTCCACCCCTGACAGCGACAAGGGCGAAGTCATCGAAGACAAGACGCTCTCCGTCGGTGGCAAGCTTGACGTCACGGACCCGGACGCTGGTCAAGCGGTGTTCCAGGCTCAAACCAACACCGCTGGCCAACACGGCACGTTCTCCGTCGACGCCAACGGCGCGTGGACCTACAACCTGACCAACAGCGACCCGGCCGTCCAAGGTTTGGGCGCTGGCAAGACCCTGACCGAAACCTTCACGGTCACCACCGCTGACGGCACGACGGGTCAAGTCGTCGTCACCATCGTCGGCACCAACGACATCCCGGTCCTGACCGGCAAGGCTGATGGTGCAGTTACCGAAGATGGCACGCTGGTTGCCACCGGCAAGCTGGATGTCGCGGACGTTGATACGACCGATACCCACACCTGGACCGTTAACAACGAGGGCAAGGGCACCTACGGCTCCTTCTCCGTCGACGGCAACGGCAACTGGACGTACAACCTGGACAACGCCAACAAGGATGTCCAGGGTCTGAAGACGGGCCAATCGATCACCGAGACCTTCACCGTTACGGTCGATGACGGCAATGGCGGTGTAGTCACCAAGGATGTAACGGTCACGATCAACGGCACGGACGACGGCGCGATCATTACGCCTTCTACCCCTGACAGCGACAAGGGCCAAGTCATTGAAGACGAGACGCTCTCTGTTGACGGCAAGCTCAACGTCACGGACCCGGACGCCGGCCAAGCCGTGTTCCAAGTTCAAACGAACGCGCCTGGCCAACACGGCACGTTCTCTGTCGACGCCAACGGCAACTGGACGTACAACCTGACCAACAACGACCCGGCCGTCCAAGGCTTGGGTGCTGGCAAGACACTGACCGAGACCTTCACGGTTACGACCGCTGACGGCACGACCGGTCAAGTCGTGGTCACCATCGTCGGCACCAACGACATCCCGGTTCTGACCGGCAAGGCTGATGGTGCAGTTACCGAAGATGGCACGCTGGTGGCCACCGGCAAGCTGGATGTGGCCGACGTTGACACGACCGATACCCACACCTGGACCGTTAACAATGACGGCAAGGGTACGTACGGTTCGTTCTCGGTCGACTCGTCGGGCAACTGGACCTACAACCTGGACAACGCCAACAAGGATGTCCAAGGTCTGAAGACCGGTCAGTCGATCACCGAGACGTTTACGGTTACGGTCGATGACGGCAACGGCGGCGTGGTCACTAAGGATGTGACGGTCACGATCAACGGTACCGATGACGGCGCGATCATTACGCCCGCTACGCCTGACAGCGACAAGGGCCAAGTCATTGAAGACGAGACGCTCTCTGTTGACGGCAAGCTCAACGTCACCGATCCGGACGCCGGCCAAGCCGTGTTCCAAGTTCAGACGAACGCGCCCGGCCAACACGGCACGTTCTCCGTCGACGCGAACGGCGCATGGACGTACAACCTGACCAACAACGACCCGGCCGTCCAAGGTTTGGGCGCCGGCAAGACCCTGACCGAGACCTTCACGGTTACGACGGCTGACGGCACGACGGGTCAAGTCGTGGTCACCATCGTCGGTACCAACGACATCCCGGTGCTGACCGGCAAGGCTGATGGTGCAGTTACCGAAGATGGCAGCCTGGTCGCCACCGGCAAGCTGGATGTGGCCGACGTTGACACGACCGATACCCACACCTGGACCGTCAACAACGATGGCAAGGGTACGTACGGTTCGTTCTCGGTCGACTCGTCGGGCAACTGGACCTACAACCTGGACAACGCCAACAAGGATGTTCAAGGTCTGAAGACGGGCCAATCGATCACCGAGACCTTCACCGTTACGGTCGATGACGGCAATGGCGGTGTAGTCACCAAGGATGTGACGGTCACGATCAACGGCACGGACGACGGCGCGATCATCACGCCCGCTACCCCTGACAGCGACAAGGGCGAAGTCGTCGAAGACAAGACGCTCTCCGTGGGTGGCAAGCTTGACGTCACCGATCCGGACGCCGGCCAAGCCGTGTTCCAAGTTCAGACGAATGCGCCCGGCCAACACGGCACGTTCTCCGTCGACGCCAACGGCGCGTGGACCTACAACCTGACCAACAACGACCCGGCTGTCCAAGGCCTGGGCACTGGTAAGACGCTGACCGAAACGTTCACCGTCACCACCGCTGACGGCACGACCGGTCAAGTCGTGGTCACCATCGTAGGCACCAACGACATCCCGGTCCTGACCGGTAAGGCTGATGGTGCAGTTACCGAAGACGGCACGCTGGTTGCCACCGGCAAGCTGGATGTCGCCGACGTTGACACGACCGACACGCACACCTGGACCGTTAACAACGATGGCAAGGGCACGTACGGTTCGTTCTCGGTCGACTCGTCGGGCAACTGGACGTACAACCTGGACAACGCCAACAAGGACGTCCAAGGTCTGAAGTCCGGTCAGTCCATTACCGAGACGTTCACCGTCACGGTGGACGACGGCAACGGCGGCGTAGTGAGCAAGGACGTTACGGTCACGATCAATGGTACCGATGACGGCGCGATCATCACGCCCTCTACGCCTGACAGTGACAAGGGCGAAGTCGTCGAAGACAAGACGCTCTCCGTGGGTGGCAAGCTTGACGTCACGGACCCGGACGCCGGCCAAGCCGTGTTCCAAGTTCAGACGAACGCGCCCGGCCAACACGGCACGTTCTCCGTCGACGCCAACGGCGCATGGACCTACAACCTGACCAACAACGACCCGGCTGTCCAAGGCCTGGGCGCTGGCAAGACCCTGACCGAGACCTTCACGGTTACGACCGCTGACGGCACGACGGGTCAAGTCGTGGTCACCATCGTCGGCACCAACGACATCCCGGTCCTGACCGGCAAGGCTGATGGTGCAGTTACCGAAGATGGCACGCTGGTTGCCACCGGCAAGCTCGATGTGGCCGACGTCGACACGACCGATACCCACACCTGGTCCGTCAACAATGACGGCAAGGGCACCTACGGCTCCTTCTCCGTTGATGGCAACGGCAACTGGACGTACAACCTGGACAACGCCAACAAGGACGTCCAAGGTCTGAAGACGGGCCAATCCATCACCGAAACGTTCACCGTCACCGTCGATGACGGCAACGGCGGCGTGGTCACCAAGGATGTGACCGTCACGATCAACGGCACGGACGACGGCGCGATCATTACGCCCGCTACGCCTGACAGTGACAAGGGCCAAGTCATCGAAGACGAGACGCTCTCCGTGGGTGGCAAGCTTGACGTCACGGACCCGGACGCCGGCCAAGCCGTGTTCCAAGTTCAGACGAACGCGCCCGGCCAACACGGCACGTTCTCCGTCGACGCCAACGGCGCGTGGACGTACAACCTGACCAACAGCGACCCGGCCGTCCAAGGCTTGGGTGCTGGCAAGACGCTGACTGAAACGTTTACCGTCACCACCGCTGACGGTACGACCGGTCAGGTCGTCGTCACCATCGTCGGTACCAACGACATCCCGGTGCTGACCGGCAAGGCCGATGGCGCCGTCACCGAAGACGGTTCGCTGGTTGCCACCGGCAAGCTGGATGTGGCCGACGTTGACACGACCGATACCCACACCTGGACCGTTAACAACGATGGCAAGGGCACCTACGGCTCCTTCTCCGTCGACGGCAACGGCAACTGGACCTACAACCTGGACAACGCCAACAAGGACGTCCAAGGTCTGAAGACGGGCCAATCCATCACCGAGACGTTCACCGTCACCGTCGATGACGGCAACGGTGGCGTGGTCACTAAGGATGTGACGGTCACGATCAACGGCACGGACGACGGCGCGATCATTACGCCCTCTACGCCTGACAGTGACAAGGGCCAAGTCATCGAAGACGAGACGCTCTCCGTCGGTGGCAAGCTTGACGTCACGGACTCGGACGCCGGCCAAGCGGTGTTCCAGGCTCAAACCAACACCGCCGGCCAACACGGCACGTTCTCTGTCGACGCCAACGGCGCGTGGACCTACAACCTGACCAACAACGACCCGGCCGTCCAAGGCCTGGGTGCTGGCAAAACGCTGACTGAAACGTTTACCGTCACCACCGCTGACGGTACGACCGGTCAAGTCGTGGTCACCATCGTCGGTACCAACGACATCCCGGTGCTGACCGGCAAGGCCGACGGCAACGTCACGGAAGACGGCACGCAGGTCGCCACCGGCAAGCTGGATGTCGCCGACGTTGATACGACCGATACCCACACCTGGTCCGTTAACAACGACGGCAAGGGCACCTACGGCTCCTTCTCCGTTGATGGCAACGGCAACTGGACGTACAACCTGGACAACGCCAACAAGGACGTCCAAGGTCTGAAGTCCGGCCAATCGATCACCGAGACGTTCACCGTCACCGTCGATGACGGCAACGGTGGTGTGGTTACCAAGGATGTGACGGTCACGATCAATGGTACCGATGACGGCGCGATCATCACGCCTTCTACCCCTGACAGCGACAAGGGCGAAGTCGTCGAAGACAAGACGCTCTCCGTGGGTGGCAAGCTCGACGTCACCGATCCGGACGCCGGCCAAGCCGTGTTCCAAGTTCAAACGAACGCGCCTGGCCAACACGGCACGTTCTCTGTCGACGCCAACGGCAACTGGACCTACAACCTGACCAACAATGACCCGGCTGTCCAAGGCCTGGGCGCTGGCAAGACCCTGACCGAAACCTTCACGGTCACCACCGCTGACGGTACGACCGGTCAAGTCGTGGTCACCATCGTCGGTACCAACGACATCCCGGTTCTGACCGGCAAGGCTGATGGTGCAGTTACCGAAGACGGCACGCTGGTTGCCACCGGCAAGCTGGATGTCGCCGACGTTGACACGACCGACACGCACACCTGGACCGTTAACAACGAGGGCAAGGGCACGTACGGTTCGTTCTCCGTTGATGGCAACGGCAACTGGACGTACAACCTGGACAACGCCAACAAGGACGTCCAAGGTCTGAAGTCCGGTCAGTCCATTACCGAGACGTTCACCGTCACGGTGGACGACGGCAACGGCGGCGTAGTGAGCAAGGACGTTACGGTCACGATCAATGGTACCGATGACGGCGCGATCATCACGCCTTCTACCCCTGACAGCGACAAGGGCGAAGTCGTCGAAGACAAGACGCTCTCCGTGGGTGGCAAGCTTGACGTCACGGACCCGGACGCCGGCCAAGCCGTGTTCCAAGTTCAAACCAACACGGCCGGCCAACACGGCACGTTCTCCGTCGACGCCAACGGCGCGTGGACGTACAACCTGACCAACAGCGACCCGGCTGTCCAAGGCTTGGGCGCTGGCAAGACCCTGACCGAGACCTTCACGGTTACGACGGCTGACGGCACGACGGGTCAAGTCGTGGTCACCATCGTCGGTACCAACGACATCCCGGTGCTGACCGGCAAGGCTGATGGTGCAGTTACCGAAGACGGCACGCTGGTTGCCACCGGCAAGCTGGATGTCGCCGACGTTGACACGACCGACACGCACACCTGGACCGTTAACAACGATGGCAAGGGCACGTACGGTTCGTTCTCCGTTGATGGCAACGGCAACTGGACGTACAACCTGGACAACGCCAATAAGGATGTCCAGGGTCTGAAGACCGGTCAGTCGATCACCGAGACGTTTACGGTTACGGTCGATGACGGCAACGGCGGTGTGGTCACCAAGGATGTGACCGTCACGATCAACGGCACGGACGACGGCGCGATCATCACCCCGGGGGCTCCGGGCGCTGACAAGGGCGAAGTGATCGAAGACAAGACGCTGTCTGTTGACGGCAAGCTCGACGTCACCGATCCGGACGCCGGCCAAGCGGTGTTCCAGGCTCAAACCAACACGGCCGGCCAACACGGCACGTTCTCCGTCGACGCCAACGGCGCGTGGACGTACAACCTGACCAACAGCGACCCGGCTGTCCAAGGCTTGGGCGCTGGCAAGACGCTGACCGAGACCTTCACGGTTACGACCGCTGACGGCACGACCGGTCAGGTCGTCGTCACCATCGTCGGTACCAACGACATCCCGGTGCTGACCGGCAAGGCCGATGGCGCCGTCACCGAAGACGGCACGCTGGTTGCCACCGGCAAGCTGGATGTCGCCGACGTTGATACGACCGATACCCACACCTGGTCCGTCAACAATGACGGCAAGGGCACCTACGGCTCCTTCTCCGTTGATGGCAACGGCAACTGGACGTACAACCTGGACAACGCCAATAAGGACGTCCAAGGTCTGAAGACGGGCCAATCGATCACCGAGACGTTCACCGTCACCGTCGATGACGGCAATGGCGGTGTGGTTACTAAGGATGTGACGGTCACGATCAACGGCACGGACGACGGCGCGATCATTACGCCCGCTACGCCTGACAGTGACAAGGGCCAAGTCATCGAAGACGAGACGCTCTCCGTGGGTGGCAAGCTTGACGTCACGGACTCGGACGCCGGCCAAGCGGTGTTCCAGGCTCAAACCAACACCGCCGGCCAACACGGCACGTTCTCTGTCGACGCGAACGGCGCGTGGACGTACAACCTGACCAACAACGACCCGGCTGTCCAAGGCCTGGGCGCTGGCAAGACCCTGACCGAAACGTTCACCGTCACCACCGCTGACGGCACGACGGGTCAAGTCGTCGTCACCATCGTCGGTACCAACGACATCCCGGTCCTGACCGGCAAGGCCGATGGCGCCGTCACCGAAGACGGTTCGCTGGTTGCCACCGGCAAGCTGGATGTGGCCGACGTTGACACGACCGATACCCACACCTGGACCGTTAACAACGAGGGCAAGGGTACGTACGGTTCGTTCTCGGTCGACTCGTCGGGCAACTGGACGTACAACCTGGACAACGCCAATAAGGACGTCCAAGGTCTGAAGACGGGCCAATCCATCACCGAGACGTTCACCGTCACCGTCGATGACGGCAACGGTGGCGTGGTCACTAAGGATGTGACGGTCACGATCAACGGCACGGACGACGGCG
>NZ_JCBAMR010000032.1:0-66574 GCF_059760425.1 Achromobacter sp. RT286_PF | reverse complement strand
GGCCTGCCGCGATGGCTTAGAAGCGGTGGCGCACGCCCACGATGCCGACGGTGCTCTTGACGCCGTCAACAAACGCGAAGTCGGTCGCGTACGAACCCAGCGCGTACAGGTTGGTGCGCTTGGACAGGTTGTACGTGTAGCCGATGCTGTAGACGTTCATCGTCGAATCGTTGCCGGCGGTCAGCGGGTTGCCGTTCGGGTCGGCACGCTGCCACGACGCCAGGATGCTGCTGGCGCCCAACGGCACGGTCAGGCCGACCAGGTACGAATTGGCCTTGAAGCCGGACACGGCAACGTTGGTGCCGAAGCTGCTGGCCGTGGGGCTGCCGCTGCCGAACGAGTTGATGCTTTGGCCGGTGAACCAGCCGTCGCGCGTCTGGCCAAAGCCCAATGCCAGCTTGACGACTTCGAAGTCGTAGGCGGCGGCGATGGACCAGGACTTGGGCGTGGCATCCGTGCCCAGCTGGTTGGCCGGGTTCAGTTGGTCGTACGTGGCGGCGACGTTCAGCGGGCCGTTCACGTAACGCAGGCCGGTCGTGATGGCGCGCGTGTTGTCAGCAGTCTTGAAGCCGGTTTGCGCGGCGGTCGTGTCGGACGCGTTGAACGAGTAGCCCACGCCAAACTGGAAGCCGCTGAACGACGGGGTCGAATACTGGACCATGTTGTCGTAGCGGACGGTGTTGGCGGCGCTGAAGGCCACGCCCACGTTGGCTTGGCCATAGCTGCCCGAGAACGGGTCGATCGAGGCCAGGTACTTGGATGCGATGTTGGTCTGGCGGCCGAATTCCAGCAGGCCCCACGAATCGGCCTTCAGGCCGACAGTGGCTTGGCGGCCGAACAGGCGACCGCTTTGGCCGGATTGGCCGTTGCCCGAATTGAAGCCGCTTTCCAGCGTGAACACGGCAGACAGGCCATCGCCCAGGTCTTCGGCGCCACGCAGGCCCCAACGCGAGCCGCTCGACACGCCGTTAACCATGCCGACCTTGGATTCGTGATAACCGTCGCCCTTGATGCGCTGGTAGCCGATACCGGTGTCGATCAGGCCATACAGCGTTACCGAGGTTTCCGCTTGGGCCACGCCGGTGACGGCGGCCAGGAGCGCGGTTGCGAGCAGAGTCTTTTTCATTACATATTCCCTTTGATTGAACATACCCAGGCCGCGTGCCGGCTTGCTGGGCAAGCGGCGCATGGCGCATGGCAGGAACGAATTCTAGGGACGCTATGTGTCAGAAAATGATGCGGTACGGCTAGTGGCCCCGATTCGCGAAAAAAAAGCCCCACTGTGGTCAGCGCTCCACAACCGGAAAGAATGCCGGTGCGGCCACGAGCACGTCACCAGAGCATGTTATGAAGGCCGCACTGGCAATGCAATCACGGCATCACCGAGCGTGGTTCGGCGCTGGTTGGAGTGTTGTTTCGGCGCAGTTTCGACCTGGGTTTGGGCGTCGGCCCAAGCGTCGCTTCGTCCCTTAACGCGGACCCTTCAGCGGCAGCAGGCGGCGGTAGCCGGGCGGCAGTGGCTCGGCCGCGTGTTCGCTTACGGCGCGGGCCAGGCGTTGTTCCAACTCGGGCGGGAATGGCGTGGCGCGACGCGTGTTCAGGTCCACATGCAAGGACAGCTGCTCCATGGTGGCGGCCAGGTAGCCGTCGCGGGTCTGGGTCAGTTCCATCAGGCAGAGCACCCGCTTGTTATCCGATTCCAGCAAGCGCACGCGCAGCATCAGCGGGTCACCGGCCAGCACTTCGCGCAGATAGGCCACGTGCACGTTCATGGTGTAGATGCCGCAGCGCGTGGCCTCGGTGTAGTCCAGCCCCACGCCCACCTGCCCCAGCAGCTCAAAGCCCACACGATCGAAGATGCCGACATAGTGCGCGGCGTTCAAATGGCCATACGCGTCGATCCAGGCGGGGTCCACGGTCAGTGTCGTGGACGGCAGGGCTTGAGTCATGAAGGTCTCCGGGTGGCGAAAGGGGGAAGTGTCGATGGGCGCCGGCGGCTGCGACCGGCCTGGGTAGGGGCTCAGCTTGGGTATAGGCCTGGGCCATGGCGTGGACCTAGGCCTGGATCATGGCGTGGACCTAGGCCTGGATCTTGGCCTGGACCTAGGCCTGGGCTGGGGCTCGGCTTTGAGCTTGGGCTCCAGCTCCGGCACATTCTATTCACATTGCGCCGGCCATGCCCCAATGGAAATCGCCCCTTGCGGGGCGATTTCTCTTTTTGTCTGCCTCGGCCTCCTCGGCGCCGCGTCAATGACGCCACGCCGATTCAGTCATCACGGATACAGGCCGCGCACCTGACGCGCTTGCAGGATGCGCGTGCAAGCCACGATGAACGCGGCGGTGCGCAGCGTTACCTTGTGTTCCTTGGCCACCTGCGACACCGCGCTGTAGGCTTCGCGCATGATGCGTTCCAGGCGCTGGTTGATCTCTTCTTCGCTCCAGAAGAAGCTGGAGAAATCCTGCACCCATTCAAAGTACGACACCGTCACGCCGCCAGCGTTGGCCAGCACGTCCGGCACCACATACACGCCGTGTTCGAACAGGATGTCGTCCGCTTCCGGGGTGGTTGGGCCGTTGGCGCCTTCCACCACGACCTTGGCGCGCACCTTGGCGGCGTTGTCGGCGGTGATCTGGCTTTCCAATGCGGCCGGGATCAGGAATTCGGTTTCCAGCGTCCAGAACTCGTCCTTGTCCAGCGCCTGACCACCCGAGAAGCCGCCCACGCCGCCATGTTGCGACACGTGCGACAGCAGCTTGTGGACATCCAGACCGGCGGGGTTGTGCACGGTACCGGTGTGGTCCTGGGCGGCAATGACCTTGGCGCCGGCTTCATGGAACAGACGGGCAGCGGTGCCGCCCACGTTGCCAAAGCCTTGCACGACCACGCGCGCCTTGGACACGTCGATGTTCAGGTCGCGAGCGGCTTCGCACGCCACCACGAACACACCACGGCCGGTGGCTTCGACACGGCCCAGGCTGCCGCCCAGCGCGATCGGCTTGCCGGTGACCACGCCCGTGGCGGTGGCGCCTTCGTTCATGGAATAGGTGTCCATCATCCAGGCCATGGCCTGGGCGTTGGTGCCGACGTCGGGGGCGGGAATGTCTTTGGACGGCCCGATGATGACGCCGATTTCGCTGGTGTAGCGGCGCGTCATGCGTTCCAGTTCGGATTGCGACAGCGTGCGCGGGTCAACGCGGATGCCACCCTTGGCGCCGCCATAAGGCAGGTTCACGGCGGCGTTCTTGACCGACATCCATGCGGCCAATGCCATCACTTCGGAGAGCGTCACGTCTTGGTGGAAACGCACACCGCCCTTGCCCGGGCCGCGCGACACGTTGTGCTGCACGCGATAGCCTTCAAAGTGCGCGATGGTGCCGTTATCCAGTTCGATCGGCACATCGACGATCAAGGCGCGCTTGGGACGCTTCAGCGTCTCGACCCACCGACCCAAGGTGCCGAGGTACGGGGTGACCCGGTCGACTTGTTGCAGGTAATTACCCCAGGGGCCGAGGTCATCGGCATTCAGATAAGACGGCAAGGCATGGGTGGGAGTGTGAGACATGAGCATGATCTCCTGACAAAGTTGCGCCATTTTATCCACGAAAACTATAGCGTCCCTATTTAAAACCGAAATATTTTTAATAGGGACGCATAGTTGTGGCGGATACCGTACGGGTCACGAGCCCGGCTCGAAAACTGACCTATCCTAAGCCGCGAACGCGCACGCGTCCAGCCTCGGTCAACCGCAAGCCGCGCCGGCCGGGCGTTACCGGAACAGCGATGAAAAAAGGGGCAGCCCCGTTCAGGACTGCCCCCTTTCACCGCGCACCACTTCACGGCGCCATCAGCTGCCAGGCCAATCGCGCCGCCGCGCGCGCGCCATGGCCGTCCACGTCAAAGCGCGGGCTGTACTCAGCCATGTCGGCCACCCGCAGCTTGCCGCTGGCCTTCACGCGCAGCACGATTTCCTCAACAACGGCCATCGGCACCCCGTAAGGCGCGGGCGCGGACACGCCGGGCATCACCGCCGCCGGCAACACGTCCAGGTCGATGGTCAGGTACACGTGGCGCGCGCGCGCGAGCAACGCGTCCACGTTGGCCAGCCGAGCCTCCAGATGGCGCTCCTGCATGTCGCGGTCTTCTACCCACACGGCCCCCACCTCGGCGGCGCGGGCGTACAACGCCGGCGTGTTCGCCAGCCGCGAGACGCCCAGGCAGGCATATTGCAGCGCCCGCCCCTCGGCTTCGCAGTAGCGCGCGATCTGGTCAAAGGGCGTGCCGGAACTTCCCGGGCGGCCGGTACGCAGGTCGAAGTGCGCATCCAGGTTCAGGACCAGCACGGGTTCGGTGTCGCCACGGGCTTGCAGCCAACGCGCCAAACCCTGGAAAGTGCCCCAGGCAATTTCATGCCCGCCGCCCAACACCAACGGGCGGGCGCCCTGCCCCAGCAGTTCCGCCACGCGCAGGCCCAGGCGTTCTTGCGCGTCTTCCAGCGCATCGCCCTGGCACACCACATCGCCGCCATCCAGCAGCCGGGCAAGCCCGTGCGCCGGCAAGCCGGCCAGGAACTTGCGGATGCCCGCCGGCCCTTCGGCCGCGCCGACACGCCCCTGGTTACGCGCCACGCCCGCGTCGCAAGCAAACCCCAGCAGGACGGGTTCGCCCTTGTTTGCCTGGCCGGCTTCGGCCTGAACGATATGCGCCAAGCGGCGCGTGTCGCCCTGTTCGGCGCTGTCGTCGCGCGCCTTCCACACATTCTGATCCAGCTGTGCCGCGCTCATGCCGCCGTCCCCTGGCTCAATACCGCTTGCAAGAATTCACGGGTGCGAGCCTCGCGCGGTTCAGTAAAGATCACTTCGGGCGGGCCGGATTCCAGGATCACCCCGCCATCCATCACCGCCACCACGTCGGCCACATCGCGCGCGAAACCCATTTCGTGCGTGACGACCATCATGGTCATGCCTTCACGCGCCAGCAGCTTCATCACCTGCAGCACTTCGCCCACCAGTTCGGGGTCCAGCGCCGAGGTCGGCTCGTCGAACAACATGACCTTGGGCTGCATGGCCAGCGCGCGCGCAATGGCCACGCGCTGCTTCTGCCCACCCGACAGGCTGGCCGGCATGGCCGCCATTTTCTGCACCAGTCCCACCTTTTTCAGCAGGTCTTCGGCCAGCGCGTTGGCTTGGTCGCGCCCCATGCCCCGCAGCGTGCGCGGGCCCACGGTAACGTTATCCAGCACGGACAGGTGCGGAAACAGGTTGAAGCTCTGGAACACCATGCCCACCTGCATGCGCAGCTGGTTCAGCGCGGCCTCGGGCAGCAGCGTGCCGTGGTCCAGCAAGGTCTGGCCGCAGATGTCCACGGTGCCCGCCTCGGCCACTTCCAGGCCGTTGCAGCAACGCAGCAGCGTGCTTTTGCCCGACCCGCTGGGGCCGATCACCACGACTACCTGCGACGGCAGCACGTCAAAGTCGATACCCTTGAGCACGGCATGATCGCCGTAGGATTTTTCCAGGCCGCGGATGCGGATCATTTCCTGCGGATTGCCTAGCGGGTTCATTGCACCATCCCTCCGGCGCGCAGGTGCTTTTCAACCCTGCGCAAAATCAACATGGCGGCGGTGGTCAGCACCAGGTAGATCAAGGCCACCACCAGATAGGTCTCCAGCGACCGATACGACACGCTGATGATCTTCTGCCCTTCGTGCATCAGGTCGTGAATGGTCAGCAGCGACACCAGCGCCGAATTCTTGATCAGCGCGATGAACTCGTTGCCCAGCGGCGGAATCATGCGCACGACCGCCTGCGGCAAGATGATGATGCGCATGGCCTGGCCGGACGACATGCCCAGCGAACGCGCGGCCTCAGTCTGGCCACGGTCCACCGACTGAATGGCGCCGCGCACGATTTCCGACACGTAGGCGCCCGAATACATGCCCAGGCCCAGCACGCCGCAAGCGAACGCGGGCAAGGTCACGCCAAACTGCGGCAGGCCAAAGAACCAGATAAACAGCTGCACCAGCAACGGCGTACCGCGAAAGAACAGCAGATAAACGCTGCACAGGTTGTAGATGACATAGCGCTTGGGGTTGAGCCGGCCGACGCCGACCAACAGGCCCATGACACAGCCCAGCAGCAAGGCGCCGGCGGTTACCTCCACGGTAACCACCGCGCCCCGCATCAGGCTGTCGAAGTCGGCGAAGACGGGGGCGAATTCCAGGTTCATTTCTTGGGCGCCTCGAACCACTTGTTCACGATGGCCTGGTAGCTGCCGTCCGCCTTCAGCTTTTTCAGGGCGGCGTTCAAATCACGGGTCAGCTCGGGCTTGCTCTTGGGCACGGCGATGCCGTAGTCCTCGGTCGTCACCTGGTCGTCCAGCACGGTCAGGCCGGTGGTGCTTTGTGCGAACAGCTTGGCGGCGGGCTTGCCCGTCACGGCGGCGTCGGCGCGGCCGATCTGCACCAGGTTGAACATTTCCTGGTTCTTCTCGACTTCCACGCGCTGCACGGCCGGCAGGTGTTCTTTCAGGTAGTTGACCGACTTCGTGCCCACCTGCACCGACACCTTGCGGCCGTCCAGGTCCTTGAGCGTCTTGATGGGGCTATCGGTCTTGGTCAGCACGACCAGGCCGCCGGCGTAGTACGGGTCGGTGAAGTCCACCACCTTGCTGCGCTCGGGCGTGATGTAGATGGCGGACACGGCGATGTCGGCACGGCCGGCTTGCAAGGCGGGGATCAGGCCCTTGAAATCGATGTCGATCCATTCGACCTTCTTGCCCATGGCGCCGGCCAGCGCTTCCACCAGCTCGATGTCAAAGCCGGTGCGCTTGCCGTCCTTGACGAACTCCATCGGCGGGAACGTGGCGTCGGTAACGGCGCGGATGGTTTCCTGGGCATGCGCCGCGCCGGCGCTCCAGGCAAGGCCCAGCGTCAGGGCGGCGGTCAACAATGTGCGGCGAGTGGTCATGGTGAGTCCTATGCGAATGGGTACGGCGGTGAGTACGGCTAGAGGGATGCGGCGGAACAGGCGGCTAAAAGGGCCGGCCCGCGGATGCGGCGGAGCAGGCGGCCAAGGGGACGGCTAAACGAAACGGCTGGGGCGACAGTGCAACGACATATTCGATTGGGATCGGGCGGCAGCGCCCGGTCAGAGGCTCTTCAGTGGACCTTCAGGCGGTCGGAAATGCGGCGCGCCGCAGCCACGGTCATGGCGATCAGCGCGTCGGGCCGTTGCGCCGCGCGCGTGGACGGCGCCATCAAGGTGATGGAGGCCACGGCCTGATTGGGCCGCTGGAATATCGGGACGCTTACGCCCCACACGCCGGCATCCACTTCGCTATCGGTGACGGCATAGCCCTGCCCGCGTATCCGTTCCAGCTCGTCTTCCAGGCGGGACGGGTCCACCCCGGCTTCGTCGGCCAGATAGGCCAAGGCGGCTTGCAGACGGCCCAGCGGCATGAAGGCCAACAATGACTTGGCGGATGCGCCGCGCGCCAATGGCAGGCCGCGTCCCTTGGTGAACGAACAGCGCAGCGGGTGCTGGCTTTCGATCATGTCCAGGCACACGGCCTGATCCTTCACGGCGACCAGCAAACCGATGGTCTCGCCGGATGCGGCAGCCAGCGTCGCCATGTCGGGCTGCGCTTCGTGTATCAAAAAGGACGACTGGTCAAAGCCCCACGCCAGTTGAACGCAGAGCGGCCCCGGGCCGTATTCGCCCTCGTGCTCGGCCACAAAGCCCCAGCGCTTGAGCAAGGCAACCTGGCGATACAGCGTGCTTTGGGCCAGCCCGGTTTTTTCCGCCAGCGCGGCGATCGTCAACGGGCCATCGTGCCGGGCCAGCGTGGCCAACACGTACAGGACACGATCCGCGCCCGCCCCTACCGATGGTTCCGACATCCACTCTGCTCCCGCCAATAAGGAGCCGAGATTATCAATTCATGGTGGTTCTTCTTTGATTTTTTCCCGAAGGATGAGAATAAGCAGGGAAAACCCCAGATAAGTACGAAAAAAAGACCGCAATGCGGTCTTTTGATGTGTCCCTATCAGGGGGGAAGGGGCAACAGCGCATTGCGATGGCTGGGCGCCCTGCGTCCTGCCTGTTTACGGTGCGGCAGGGGTGTCGTAGTTGTTCAGCTTGACGCCGGATACCCCGCCCACGCTAGGTGCGGCGGCCGGGGCCGAGGCACTGCCAGCGGGTGCCGGAGCCCCGGCCGCCGGCGCGGCGCCCGGCGCTACGCCCATCGACGCGCCAGACGTTTCCACAGCCGGCTGCGCGGCACCTTGCGCGCTGCCCTGCGCGGCGGCATCCGCACCCGTCGCGGCATCGGCCTCTACCGGCGCGGGGCTGGCCGCGCGGCGCGCGCGCTTGGCCTCGTCCGCCTGGGCCACCTTCGTGGTCAGGTACGTCGCCACCGCCGCCGACTTGCCGTTGCGCGCCCAGTCAGCAGCGCTTTGGCTCTTCAGGTCGCGCGTGGTGACGTCCGCCCCCGCCTTGATCAGCAGATCGACCATTTCTCGATTGCCGCCCAACGCCGCCATCATCAGGGGCGTTTCACCGCCCGGCGCTGGCGCGTTCACCATGGCTTTCTTGCCCAGCAGCATGCGCGCCATTTCCATCTGCCCCTTGGACGCGGCGTAGTGCAGCGGCGTCCAGCCCAGCCGATTGACCTGGGCGCCCCGGGCGATCAGCTTTTTGGCGCGTTCGGTCTGGCCGGCAATGGCCAGGTACATCAGCGGCGTTTCGCCGGCCGGATTCTCGGCGTTGACGTCCGTGCGCTTGTCGGCCGCAATCACGTCAAACACCTTCCAGGCGCCGTCGACTACCGCGCGCATCAGGGCGGGTTGCCCGTTTTGGTAGCGCACATTGGGGTCGGCCCCCTGTGCCAGCAGGTCCTTGACGTCGTCCGGGTAATCGTTGGCCACGTACACCCACCAATCGCCCGGGTTGGCGGCGTGGGCCACGGGGGCCGCGCAGGCACCGAAGGCGATGGCCAGCGCCAACAGCGCGCCTCGGCATTGCGACAGGACTGGGCGGAAAGTCGGTGTGCGGGCGGTCATGGCTATCCTGGATGGAAAGGAACGAGGGTTAGGTGGGCGGCGGCCTGAAGGCCGGGTTTCTGGCCTGGCCGATGGTGTGCATTCAAACCGTATGTCTTTGAACGGTATGTCTTTGAACGGTATGCCTTTGCGCACCGCTTACTGCTTACTGCTTACTGCTTACTGCTTACTGCTTACTGCTTACTTCTTACTTCTTGATCTTGCCGAACAGCTTGAAGAAGTTCTCCGTGGACGCCCGCGCCACGTCGGCCACCGGGATGCCTCGCAAGTCCGCAATCTTTTCGGCCACGTGGATCACCTTGGACGGGTCATTCAGCTTGCCGCGATACGGCACCGGCGCCAGGTACGGGGAATCGGTTTCGATCAGCAGGCGGTCCAGCGGCACCTTGCTGGCCACTTCGTGCACGATCTGCGCGTTTTTGAACGTGACGATGCCCGACAACGAAATGTAGAAATTCTGGTCCAGCGCGGCCTGGGCCACTTCCCAGGTTTCGGTGAAACAGTGCATCACGCCGCCCACCTCGGCTGCCTTTTCTTCCTTGAGCATGCGCACCGTGTCTTCGGCGGATGAACGCGTGTGCACGATCAGCGGCAAGCCGGTGTCGCGCGCGGCGCGGATATGCCGGCGAAAGCGTTCGCGCTGCCAATCCAGCGGTTCGGACAAACGGTAGTAATCCAGCCCGGTTTCGCCAATGGCCACCACCTTGGGGTGTTGCGACAAGCGCGCCAGCTCTTCGGGCGACGGATCGGGCGTGTCTTCGTAATCGGGGTGCACGCCCACCGAGGCCCACAGGTTGGGCTGGGGCTCCACCAGCGACATCAGGCCGGGCCATTCGGGCATGTTGACGCTGACGACCAGCGCGTGGCTGACCTGGTTGGCGGCCATGCGCTCAAGAATGGCTGGCAGATCGGCGGCCAGTTCAGGAAAATTCAAATGACAGTGCGAATCGACGTACATGATGTGACTACATAAAGTGATCGCGGCGCGGCCGGTGCGAAAGGGAATCGCAACAGACAAAGCGCCGCTGAATCAGGGACTTACGCCTGGCAGGATAGCACCACGCGTTGCAGGGTGGCGTGCGCGAAAAGCTTGGCGTTCAACGGGTGGGTGGCCAGCGCGCGCTGCCGCGTCAGCCAGCGCGCCGCCTCGGCCACGCGGGCCGTGTTCATGCGCGCGGCCACCTTGGCCACGCCCGCGCCCAACGCCGGAAAGTACCGCACGGGCGCGCCGGCGCTGGCCAGCATCAGATCCGTATACAGGCGCTGCAAGGCGTCGATCCATTCCGTGGCCGGCACCTTTTCCAGCGTTTCGGCCATCGTGCCGACATCGGGCGCCTGCCCCTGCGCCAAGGGGTTGATCAGTTGCGACAGCCACGGCGGGCAAGGCGTATCGCCCGCCTGCGCCAGCCGCAACGCAGCCAGCGGCGCGCCGCCCGCGGCCGCCAGCCATTCCCGCGCCGGCTCTACGTTCTGCGCACGCAGCCATTGCAGCGCGGTATCGGGGTCGGGCGCCGGCAAGGGCAAGCGCCGACAGCGCGATACCAGCGTGGGCAGCAGGCGGTCAGGCGCGTCGGCAACCAGCAGGAAAACGGTATGGGGAGGGGGTTCTTCCAGCACCTTGAGCAAGGCGTTGGACGACACCACGTTCAGCGCGTGCGCCGGGTACAGCAGCGCCACGCGCCATCCGCCCCGGTGCGTGGCGGTGTTGAACCAGGACTCCAGCGACCGGATCTGGTCGATGCGAATTTCCTTGGACGGGGCTCGCTTGGCCGCGCCCGAAGTCGGTTCGGCGTCCTCGGCAGGCTCGGCGGCGTCCGCGCCCTCTTCCACGGCCACGGCTTCGGGGCGGATGCGGCGCAGATCGGGGTGGTTGCCGCTGGCAAACCAGGCACAGGCGGCGCAGTGGCCGCAGGCCAGGCCGTTATCGGGGGTTTCGCACAGCAGGCTGGCAGCGGCGGCAATCGCGAAATCCAGCTTGCCGATGCCGGCCAGGCCGTGCACCAGCCAAGCGTGCGCAAAGCGGTCGCGGTTGCCCAGCCAGGCACGCGCCGTCTCCATCTGCCACGGCAGGAACTGGGGCGCGCTCATGTCGTCACAGCCAGCAACGCCCGCAGCCCGGCTTCCAGTTCCGTGCGGATCTGGGCGATGGACCGGGTGGAGTCGATGATGTGGATGCGGTCGGGGTTAGCCTGGGCGCGGGCGTGATACGCCTGCCGGGTGCGCTCGAAGAAGGCGGCGCCTTCGCGTTCGAAGCGATCGGGCTCGCGCGCATCGGCCAGCCGGGCGCGCGCCACTTCCAGGGGAACGTCGAACAGCCAGGTGCGATCGGGTTGGCCCGCGTGCATCCATTGTTCCAGCACGGCGACCCGCTCGGCGCCCAACTCGCGGCCGCCGCCCTGGTAGGCGTAAGTGGCGTCGGTATAGCGGTCGCACACCACCCAGGCGCCACGCGCCAGGGCCGGTTCGATGACTTGCCGCACGTGTTCGCAGCGCGCCGCGAACATCAGCAGGGTTTCGGTATCCAGGCCCATCTGATCGGTCAGTACCAGCGCGCGCAGCTTTTCGCCCAGGGGCGTGCCGCCCGGCTCGCGCGTGGAGACCACGTCCAGCCCCTGGCTGCGCAGGAAGTCCGCGATCCAGTCGGTATGCGTGCTTTTGCCGGCGCCGTCCACGCCCTCCAGCGTAATGAAGCGTCCGCGAGAGGTCATTGGTCTTGTCCTTCAGGTGTGTCGGTTTCGGAGTCCGTCGCCGCGCCGGGGCCGTCCGGCACGGTGACGGGCGCGGTGGCCGGGGGGGTCGCGGGCGTCAACGCGGGGCTCGGCGTAGGCGTCGGCGTCGGGTTCGGGGTCGGGCGGGCGCCCTGGCCCAGGATGTAGCGCGACACGTTGCGATTGTGGCCGGACAGGTTCTCGGCAAATTCGCTGGTGCCATTGCCGCGCGACACGAAGAACAGGTACTTGTGTTGCTCGGGCTGCACCGCCGCCAGCAGCGCCGCCCTGCCTGCCGCCGCGATGGGCGTGGGCGGCAGGCCGGGTCGCGTGTAGGTATTCCACGGCGTATCGGTCTGCAAATCACGCTTGCGGATACGGCCCTGGTAGGCGTCGCCCATGCCGTAGATCACAGTGGGGTCGGTTTGCAACAGCATGCCGATCTTCAGGCGGTTGGTGAACACGCCGGACACACGGCGGCGGTCCGGCCCGTGCCCCGTTTCCTTTTCGATGATGGACGCCAGCACCAAGGCCTCGTAAGGCGTGGCGACCGGCAGGTCCGCCTGCCGCTTGGCCCAGGTGTCCTGCAAAATGCGCTGGCCTTCCTGATAGGAACGGCGCAGCAGGTCGTAGTCGGTGCTGCCCGGGGTAAAGATGTAGGTGTCGGGAAAAAACAGCCCTTCGGGGTGCTTGATGTCGGAACCCAGGCGCGTCATCAGCTCTTCGTCGCTGACTTCGCCCAGCGTCTGCTTGACGTCGGGGTGCTCGCGCAGCGCCTGGCGGATCTGGCGGAACGTCCAGCCCTCAAGAAAGGTGATCTGGCGCTGGGTCATGTCGCCCCGCGCCATGCGTTCCAGCAGTTGCCAGGGCGAGTCGCCATTGATGGCCTGATAGCCGCCCGCCTTCAGCAGTTTGTCCTGCTCGGACAGGCGCGCCATCCAGACAAAGCCGGGCTCCCAGATGGGCACGCCCACGGCGTTCAGCGCGCGCGCGACCGTGCGCGGGCTACTGCCCGGGTCCACCACAAAGTCGATTCTGTCGGCGGGTAGATGCATGGGTCGATGCATCCAGCTCCAGGCGGCGCCAACCGCTGCGGCGGCGGCGATCACGATCAGCAGGAATGACCACAAGACGTAAAAACGGAGTCGCTTCTTCATAAGTCCCAGAAGTTTAATGGATCGCGCGGACCTGTCGTGGCAAAACCGGGGCCAGACGTTATGGGGCGGCCCTTTGCGCGGCGTGGGCAAGGGGCCAATGACGCGGTGAAGGCGGCTATCATCTGCACTTTGATGACGTGATCACACCGCCGCCATGCACGCTTTCTATTCTTCGATTCCTGCCAGCGCCGAAGGTTGCGCGACGGGTGCCCCGTCCGCTCCGTGCGCGCCGCTGGATGATTTTCTGGTCTTCAGCGCGTCCGGCGCCGACGCACTTCCTTTCCTACACGGCCAACTGACGCAAGACGTTACCGGCCTGCCGCTGGACACCGCCCGCCTGGCGGGCTACTGCACGGCCAAGGGCCGCCTTCTGGCCACCCTGGTCATGTGGCGCGCCGCCCCCGGCGCCGACGACGCCCCGCAACTGTATGGGCTGGTCCGCCGCGACCTTTCCGAAGCGTTGCTCAAGCGCCTGTCCATGTTCGTGCTGCGCGCCAAGGTCAAGCTGGCCGCAACCGCCTTGAACGTGGCGGGTGTGCAGGCCACCACCGAACAAGCCGCCGCCCTGGAAGCCGTGACTGGCGCCCTGCCGCGCGCACCGTGGCAGCGCGTAGACCTGCCGTCGGGCACCTGGATCGCCGCCCCGTCGGCCGATACCCGCCTGCGCTGGTGGTGGATTGCTTCGGACGAACAACTGGCCCAGTCTTCGGCATTGGCCGGCGCGCTAAGCCTGGCGCCCGCTACGCATTGGCAGGTGGCTGATCTTGCCGCGGGCATTCCGTGGATTGCCTCGGCGACGCAGGACGTATTCATCCCGCAGACCGTCAACCTGGAGCTGGTTCAGGGCGTGAGCTTCACCAAGGGCTGTTACCCGGGCCAGGAAGTGGTGGCGCGCAGCCATTACCGTGGCACCGTGAAGCGGCGCATGGCGTACGGCACCATTGATCAGGCCGGCGAGCAAGCGGGCGGGCAAAGCGCGGCGCTGGCCGGCGTGGACGTGTTCGACGCCACCCAGCCGGGCGAGCCCATCGGCCGCGTCGTGGATGCCGCCAGCGAAGCCGGCGTGGCTTCAGTGCTGTTCGAAACCACGCTTGCCGCGCTGCCCCAGGGGGACCTGCGCCTGGGCGCCGAGGACGGCCCGCGCATCAACGTTGGGCCGCTGCCGTATTCCATTACGCCTTGAGTTAAGGCGGACGCGGACGCGCGCCAGGGCCGGCGGCGCGTTGCGGCAATACGCGGTGGCAACCGGACGCGGGCGCGCTTTGCGCCGCGGGAACCGGACGCGGCGTGCTTTGCGCCGTGGCACGCGGACGCGGCGTGCTCTGCGCCGCCGCGTGTCCCACATAACGTCAGACCGCCGTCCCACATAACGTCAGACCGCCACCCCAAACAGCGCGCCGACGCCTGCCGTTGCCGCCATTGCAAAAGCGCCCAACAGCGTCACGCGTAGCGCGGCGGGCCCCTTGGGCGCCCCGCCCGCCTGCGCGGCCAGCGTGCCCAAGCCGGCCAGACAGAGCACCGACGCGCCGATTACCCAGCCGATCAGTTGCGGCACCGGCGCCACCACGGCCACGACCAAAGGCAGCGCCGCGCCGCCCGCGAACGACGCGGCGGACGCCACGGCCGCCTGCACGGGCCGCGCGCGGTTATGAACGGAAATGCCTAGTTCATCGCGCGCATGCGCGTCCAGCGCGTCATGGCGGGTCAGTTGCCGCGCCACCTGCGTCGCCAGCTGCCGGGTCAAGCCCCGGTCTACATAGATATCGATCAGTTCGGCAAGCTCTTCTTCCGAGTTGCCCTTCAGCGAGCGCTGTTCCATCCGCAGGTCGGCCGCTTCGGTGTCGGCCTGTGACCGGACGGACACGTATTCGCCGGCCGCCATCGATAAGGCGCCGGCCACCAGCCCCGCCAGGCCCGACGTCAGGATTGCGCCATGCGAGGCCTGCGCGGCGGCCACCCCGGTGATCAGGCTGGCGGTGGACACGATGCCGTCATTGGCGCCCAGCACGGCGGCACGCAGCCAGTTACTGCGGAAAATTCGGTGATGTTCTTTGGCTGGCATTACCCGGTACCCATGCAACGCGTGACAAGCGCGACACGCACCTGCCCCATGAAAGGGCCAGGCGCGTGACGCGCCGGAGTCATCGCGGTGTCACGCGCACCGCGGTGAGCAAGCCTATCACGCAAAGCGTGGCTTGCTCACCTTCGTAGGCATGTACTTCCACCTGGCAGATCGACAGACGTTTGCCCGGCTTGACCACGCGGCCGCTGGCCACGTAGCGGTCGCCCTTGGCGGGCGCCAGGAAGTTCATCTTGAACTCCGAGGTCAGTACGTCTTCACCCGGGCCAAACAGCGTGTAGGCGGCGTAACCGCCCGCGCTGTCCGCAATCGTGGTGGAGATGCCGGCGTGCAGAAAGCCGTTTTGCTGGCAAAGATCGGCCCGGTAAGGCAGCCCGATGTCCACCCTGCCCGGCTCCACCACATCCAGCCGCGCGCCCAGCAGCCGCATGACGGTCTGCTGGTCGAAGCTGGCCTTGACCCGCGCGGCGGGATCAGCCGACGCTTGCGGCGCGGCCATGTCAGTCTTGCTCGCGCTTGACCAGGTTGACGATACTGGAGAAATCCAGCTTGCCCGAGCCGCCCGCGCTATGCAGCGAATACAGGTTGCGGGCCAGCTCGCCCAGCGGGATTGAGGCGCGCGTGGACAGCGCGGCCTCGGCGGCCAGGCCCAGGTCCTTCAGCATCAGGTCCACGCCGAAACCGCCGGCGTAGCCCTTGGACGCGGGCGCATGGTCCATCACGCCCGGCCACGGGTTGTAGAGCTCGGTCGCCCAGTTGCGGCCCGAGCTCTTGGCGATGATGTCCGACAGCACCTTGGGGTCCAGCCCGTTGGCCACGCCCAGCGCCAGGGCCTCGGACGTACCGGCCATCAGGATGCCGAGCAGCATGTTGTTGCAGATCTTGGCCACCTGGCCCGCGCCGCCGGGGCCGGCATGAAAGATGTTCTTGCCCATTTTTTCCAGCACGGGCCGGGCGCGCTCCAGCGCGGCCGCGGGGCCGCCCACAATGAACGTCAACGTGCCTGCCGCCGCGCCCGCCGTGCCGCCGGAGACCGGCGCGTCGATCATGGCAATGCCACGCGCCTCGGCGGCCTGCGCCACCTTGCGGGCCGTGTCCGGCGCGATGGTGCTGCAATCGATGACCAGCGCGCTGGCCGAAATCTTGCCCAGCAGGTCGTGGTCCAGGTACAGCCCTTCGACGTGCTTGCTGGCGGGCAGCATGGTCACGACAACGTCCGCGCCCTTGACCGCTTCCGCCGCCGATGCCGCGGCGCTGGCGCCGGCATCGGTCAGCAGCTTCACCGCTGCCGGCACCAGGTCAAAGACCGTCAGGCTATGTCCGGCCTTGATCAGATTCAATGCCATGGGCGCGCCCATGTTGCCCAAACCGATAAACGCGATACTGCTCATGATGTTTTGTCTCCTGGTGCTATGGCTATGGCTATGGCTATGGCTTGCTATTGCTATTGCTATTGCTATTGCTGTTGCTGTTGCTGTTGTTCTTGCTTTAGGTATGGATTCATCGTGACCTGCATGACGGGCGCGGCTCGTCTATCGGGATACGCGGGTAAGCGAGGCTACGCGGAGGTTCCTCGGCGGGGTATGCGCGGCACGCCGACCCGCGCGTACGGGCCGGCCGAGACAATCAGCGCCCTTCCTGTCCCAGGTCGGCCAAGGGATGCGGCTCGCCCTCGCGCCAGGGTTCCTCGAAAAACTTTTGCACCCAGGCGTCGGTTGCGACGTCGATCACTGCGGGGTTCCAGCGCGGCTTCTTGTCCTTGTCGATCAGCAAGGCGCGGATGCCCTCGGCAAAATCACCATGGGCTGTGCACGCCAGCGCCGCGATGTATTCGGCGCGGAACACGTCGTCCAGCGACCGCAGGCGCATGCGCTGCTGCAAGGCGAAGGCCAGGCGTACCGAACCGGGGGAACCGGCCAACATGGTCGTCGCGGCGCGCGCCAGCCAGGGGTCTTCATGGTCTTTCAGCAGCGCCAGCTCTTCGTAGATCTCGTCCAGCCGGTTGCCCGTGCACAGATTGTTGATCAGGAACGAATGCTGGCGCAGGTGGCCGGGTTCCAGCGGCGTTTGCGGTTCCAGCGCGGTAAGCGCGCGGCGCAGCAGGCCGTCGTTGATGGAGCGCGGCGCCATGGCCTCGTCCGAGGCGCCGGCCGGCTTGCCCGCCCACGGCTGCTCTTCCAGCGACGCCAGCAGGCGCGGCCAGTCGGCGTGGTTCAGGCGGAAGTCCGCCAGGCCCGCAAAGAACGCGTCCGCCGTGTTCATCTGCGCGCCGGTCAGCGCCAGGAACAGGCCGATGCGGCCCGGCATGCGGTTCAGCAGCCAGCTGCCGCCCACGTCCGGGAACAGGCCGATCGAGACTTCCGGCATCGCCAGGCGCGAACTTTCGCTGACAACGCGATGGCTGGCGCCCATCATCAGGCCGATGCCGCCGCCCATGACGATGCCGTGGCCCCAGCACAGCACGGGTTTCGGATACGTGTGAATGCGGTAGTCCAGCCGGTATTCGTGCTCGAAGAAGCGGCGCGCGTAGGCGTTGCTCCAGCCGCTTTTACCCGCGTTTTCGGTCATGCTGCGGTACAGGCCGTGCAGGTCGCCGCCCGCGCAGAAGGCCTTTTCGCCCGCGCCTTGCAAGACCACCAGGGCCACGCCCGGATCGCGCGCCCATTGGTCCAGGCGCTCTGCCAGCAAGTCCACCATTTCCAGCGACAGGCCGTTCAGGGTCTGCGGCGCGTTCAGCGTCGCAATCCCGAACCGCATGCCGTTCGCCGCGCTTCTTTCTTCGAACAACACCGGTGCATTCATCTTATGTCGGCTCCTTTTTCCAACAATTGGCGGGCAATGATCACGCGCATGATCTCGTTGGTGCCCTCCAGAATCTGATGAACGCGAGTATCGCGCACCAGACGCTCCAAGGGATAGTCCTTCAAGTATCCGTAACCGCCATGAATCTGTTGCGCGTCCAGGCAGATCTGAAAGCCCATGTCGGTAGCGAAGCGCTTGGCCATGGCGCAATAGGTGGCCGCGTCCGGCGCGCCGCCGTCCAGCTTGCAGGCAGCCAGCCGCACCATCTGGCGTGCCGCCACCAGGTGGGTGGCCATGTCCGCCAGCTTGAATTGCAGCGCCTGGAATTCCGCCAGGCGGCGGTTGAACTGCCGGCGTTCGTCCATGTAGCGGCGGGCCGCGTCCAGCGCGCCCTGGGCCGCGCCCACCGAGCAAGTGCCAATATTGATGCGCCCGCCGTCCAGGCCCTTCATGGCGATCTTGAAGCCTTCGCCTTCCTGGCCCAGCAGGTTGGCGGCCGGCACGCGGACGTTTTCAAAAGTGATGGGGCGGGTGGACTGGCTGTTCCAGCCCATTTTTTCTTCTTTGCGGCCGTAGCTGATGCCGGGGCTGTCGGCGGGCACGGCAAACGCGCTGATACCGCCCGCCCCCTCGCCGCCCGTGCGTGCCATGACGACCAGCAGGTCCGTGTCGCCCCCGCCCGAAATGAACGCCTTGGCGCCGTTCAGCACGTAGTCGTCACCCTGGCGCTGCGCGCGCGTGGACAGGGACGCGGCGTCCGATCCGGCGCCCGGTTCGGTCAGGCAGTAAGAAGCCAGTTTCTGGCCGCTGGCCAAGAGCGGGCCCCAAGCCTCCCGCAGCGCGGGCTGGCCCCATTTTCCGACCATCCAGGTGGCCATGTTGTGTATCGTCAGGAACGCAGTCGTGGACGGGTCCACGGCGGCCATTTCCTCGAACACCAGGGTGGCGTCCAGGCGCGGCAGGCCCAGGCCGCCGATTTCTTCGCTGGCGTAGATGGCGCAAAAGCCCATTTCGCCCGCCCGGGCGAAGGCCTCGCGCGGAAAAATGCCTTCAGCGTCCCAGCGCGCGGCGTGAGGGGCCAGTTCGCCCTCGGCGTAGTCGCGGGCGGCTTGCGCAAACGCGCGCTGCTCGTCGGTCAGTTCCAAGTCCACAACCTGTCTCCTGTTGGTGTCGGTATTGTCTGTTGGCGTTGCGGGTCGTCTCGTGAACGCCCGCCCATCGCCGTGGCAAGATGGATTCTGGCATGACGTTAACGTAAACGTAAATATGAAACCGCGTTTATGTTACGCCGGATGCCGGGGCGGTATTTGTCTTGTTGGTGACAATGTCCGGCGGCGCCGGCCCGGCCCGGAGAGCAGCCTGCGGAAGGTGGTCTGCACAATGTGGCCTGCACAAGGTGGCCTGCACAAGGCGGCCTGCACAAAGCAGCCTACAGAAAGCGGCCTACAGCAAGCCCGCGGGCCGAACCCGGCCGTTCTTGGCCGTCTTGGTCCGACGGTGTTCGGCGCGGCGGCGGCGCGATTCCTTGGGGTCGAAGCTCAGGCCGCGGTAGATTTCGACGCGGTCGCCCTCGGCCAGCCGGGATTGCGGTTCGGCGGCGCGGCCAAACACGCCCACCCCGCGTTCCCAGGGCTGCACCACCGGAAACGCCTGCGCAAACCCGCTGGCCGCCAGCGCGTCCGCTACCGTGGCACCGTCAGGCAGACGCAGTTCGCGCAGCCACACGTGGCCGGGCAAGGCATAGCAAACGCTGACGTTCAGCAACGCCGCGTCAGAGGGCTCATTCGCCATATTTGGCCTGCGCCCGCTTGGTGAAGGAATCAATAAAGCTGGTGGCAATGCGGTTGAACACCGGCCCCACCACCATTTCCAGCGCGCGGTTCGAAAACGCGTATTCCATGGTGAACAGGACTTTGCAGGCATCTTCGGCCAGCGCCTGGAATTCCCAGTGCCCGACCAGGCTGGAGAACGGGCCATCCACCAGTTCCAGGTCGATCCGGTCGGGATAGACGTGGGTATTGCGCGTGGTGAAGCGCTGCTTCATGCCCGCGAAACTGATCAGGATAGAGGCCTGCATGCCATGTTCGTCGCGGCTTTGCACCTCGGCCCCGCCGCACCACGGCATGAACTCGGGGTACTTCTCCACGTCGGCAACCAGGTCGAACATCTGGGCGGCGCTGTAAGGCACCAGGACGGATCGTTGTACTTTGTGCATCGACTATCGCAAATGGCTAGAATGGCAAGATTTTACCGGCACCGCGCAACATGAGCCTAATGTGGCGCTTTGCAGCCCGCAAATTGCCGTTATGAGCAAAAAAGGCGTTATGCGCAAAAAGGCGTTATGAGCATTATCGACAACCGCAAGGCCACGCACGACTATTTCATCGAAGACCGCTATGAAGCCGGCCTTGTCCTGCAAGGCTGGGAAGTCAAAGCGATTCGCGACGGCCGCGTGCAGCTCAAGGAAAGCTACGTCATCGTACGCGATGGTGAACTGTACCTGCTGGGCATGCACGTCAGCCCGCTGCCCACGGCGTCCACCCACATCCACCCCGATGCCATGCGCACGCGCAAGCTGCTGCTCAAGGCCGAAGAAATCAGCAAGCTGATCGGCAAGGTCGAGCAGCGCGGCTACACGCTGGTGCCGCTGAACCTGCACTACAAGAATGGCCGCATCAAGCTGGACTTCGCGCTGGGCCGGGGCAAGAAGCTGTTCGACAAGCGCGACACCGCCCGCGAAAAAGACTGGCAGCGCGAGAAAGAACGCATCATGAAGCACGACACGCGCGCGCCCCGCAAAGACAAAGACGATTGATTCAGGCCGCGGCCGGCATGACCAGGCGCTCTGCCTGCTCGGCCGGCCCCACGATGCGGTTGCGCCCCGCCGCCTTGGCGGCATAGAGCTTGCGGTCGGCGCGTTCGAAAAACACTTGCAGGTTTTCGCCGGGCACCCATTCGGCCACGCCCGCGCTGAACGTGTACGAAATGGTGCTGCCGCCATGCGCGCAAGGCGTGCGCCGCACGGAATCGAGCAAGCGCGCCGCCACATCCAGCACGGCGTCGCCGCGCATATCCGGAAACAACACCCCGAACTCCTCACCGCCCACGCGCCCGACATGGTCGCCCGTGCGCAAGGTGGCGGTGGCCAGCAGGCCAAAATGGCGCAGCACGGCATCGCCCGCCACATGGCCATGCGTGTCGTTGATGCGCTTGAAATGGTCGATGTCCAATAGCAGCAGGGTCAGCGGACGCCGCGTGCGTAGCGCCTGCGCGCAATAGCGTTCGGCCTGCAACCACCACGCCTTGCGCGACATCAGGCCCGTCAGAAAATCGGTGTTGGCCTCTTGCTCGCGGTCGGCCAGCATGCGGTCGTGGATGATCATGATGGTGCCCAGCGTCAGGCACGGCATGATCAGCACGCCCAGCGTCAGGAAGGCGATGTTCCAGACGTTTGGTTCCATCAAGGATTCGGGCAGCGCCAGGTCCAGCGCGTAGATCGCGGCCCGCAACGCACAGACGGCGGCCGAGATCAGCGCCACGGCCCACACGAAGCGATAGCTGTAGCGCGAACGATGCATCGGCATATTGCGCTGGACGGTGACGGCCACCGCAATCAGAAAGCCCATTTGCAGCAGCGACATCGCCACGATGCGCGGGCCGATGCGCCAGTCCACATACGTATAGGCCAGCAACACCACCAGCGCCACCAGGCATGCCAGCGTCATCAGGTGCTTGGGTACGCTAAGCCCCAGCAAGCGCCGCACGCCCGAGTAATAGGAAAACAGCGCCAGGCCCACGGCCGCGTTGGGCACCACAACCGACACCAGCCAGGGCGCCGATGTGTTCTGAAGCGCAAACGTAAAAAACGCCAACAGCGTAAGCAAGTTGGCGCGTATGGTTTCGCGGATGCCGGCCATGCCGCTGCGAGCCAGCGACCCCAGCACGCAGAGCGATAGCACCCCCGCCAGTGCTGCTATCAGAAGCAAATTAACGGGAGCGATCATGGGCGGCGCGCCGCTAGGCGCGGTATCAGGTGTTGCGCGTGGACTTCACGATGGTCATGGCCGAGGCGATCATGCCGCCCACGTCGGACATGTTGGCCGGCAGGATCAGCGTGTTGCCTTCCTTGGCCACGTTGGCGAATGCCTCGACGTAGCGCTCGGCCACCTTCAGGTTCACCGCTTCCATGCCGCCCGGCTGACGCACGGCATCGGCCACTTGGGTAATGGCCTTGGCGGTGGCTTCGGCAATGGCCAGCACCGCGGCGGCCTCGCCCTGCGCCTGGTTGATCTGTGCCTGCTTCTCGCCTTCGGAGCGGGCAATGGCGGCTTCACGTTCGCCGGTGGCGATGTTGATCTGTTCCTGGCGGCGGCCTTCCGAGGCCGCGATCAGCGCGCGCTTTTCACGTTCGGCGGTGATCTGCGCCTGCATCGAACGCAGGATTTCGTTGGGCGGCGTCAAATCCTTGATCTCGTAGCGCAGCACCTTCACGCCCCAGTTCAGCGCGGCTTCGTCCAGCGACGACACGATGTTGCTGTTGATCGAATCGCGTTCTTCGAACGTGCGGTCCAGTTCCATCTTGCCGATGACCGAGCGCAAGGTGGTCTGCGCCAGCTGCGTGATGGCCGAAATGTAGTTCGACGAACCATACGATGCGCGCATCGGGTCGGTCACCTGGAAATACAGCACGCCGTCCACTTGCAGCTGCGTGTTGTCACGCGTGATGCAGACCTGGCTGGGCACGTCCAGCGGGATTTCCTTTAGCGAATGCTTGTAGGACACGCGTTCGATGAAGGGGATGACAAAACCGGCACCCGGCGACAAGACACGGTCGAACTTGCCCAGGCGTTCGACCACCCAGGCGTGCTGTTGCGGCACGATGGCGATCGACTTGATGACGATCAGGATCGCCAGCGCGACGACGACGAGCAGGACGATAGTGGATGTATCGATCATGATTGAAACCTCTTCTGAGTTAATGCGATGGCGTCGGACAACAAGCCCCGGACGCCTGCTGCGGGCCGCGCGAGGCGCGAGCCGGTCTTACCTGGTTGAACCCGGCGCACCCGTAGGCTTGAGCACCAGGGTCGAGCCACGCAGTTCGGTAATGGTGTGTTCTCCGGCGTGGGGCGCATGCCCCGGGGCCAGTTCGGCCTGCCAGTGCGCGCCGCGATACCAGACACGCGCCGTGCGCTGTTCTGACCACGATTCCACGGAAACCGTCTGGCCGATGTCCAGGTTCACGTCGGCGTTGCGCGCCGAATTGACCTCGCGCTTTTTCAGCACGCGCGTCTTGCGCAGCGCCAACAGGCCCAGCATCAAGACCACGCCGCACGCCACCAATTGCCATTCAAGCCCAGTGCCAAGCCACGCGGCAGCGCCGGCCGCCGCCAGCCCCAAGGCCACCAGCAGCAAATAGAAAGTACCCGTCGCCAACTCCCCGATAAGGGCCAGCGCGGCCAGTCCCAGCCAGATCCACATAGTCTTAACGTCGCCTGAAAGGATGATTCGTGAGCGGATTGTACGTATTTCCGGGACGTAACGGGAAAGCCCGTTGGCCTCGGTCCTGCGGCGCTGGATTATGATGTGCGCCTGACGCGACGATCCCACCCGGATGGCCGGCGTCCGCTTTTTCAAGCACATCGATCCATGACCGCTGCAACACCTTCCGCCCTACCCGTCCTGATCCTGCATACCGGCGATCCGGACGACACGCTTAAAAGCCAGTTCGGCGGCTATGCCGAACAACTGACCCAGGCCGCCGGCCTGACGGCCGACGCGGTTGAAATCGTTGCCGTGCACGAAGGCCAGCGCCCACAATCGCCAGCGCGCTATCGCGCCGCACTCATCACCGGATCGCCCGCCATGGTTACCGATAAGGAACCCTGGAGCGAAGACACGGCCGCCTGGCTGCGCGAGGCCGCCGCCGCCGAGCTGCCCATGTTCGGCGTGTGCTACGGCCACCAGTTGCTGGCTTATGCGCTGGGCGGCAAGGTGGGCTACAACCCGGCCGGCCGCGAAGTCGGCACGCAAACCGTCGAGCTGCTGCCGCCGGCCTCGGGCGATAAGTTGCTGGCCGGCCTGCCCGGCACGTTTCCCGCCCAGATGCTGCATGCCCAGACCGTGTTGCAGCCGCCGCCCGGCTCGGCCGTGCTGGCGCGCTCGGACCTGGACGAACACCAGATGATCCGCATCGGCCGCAATGTGTTTTCGACCCAGTTCCATCCCGAATTTGGCCCCGACTTCATTCGCGCCCACCTGGATCGCTATGGCCGGCGTTACGCGGCGGAAAACCTGGACCTTCCCGACCTGACCGCGAACGTGCGCGCCACGCCCGTGGCCGGGGGGCTGCTGCGCCGCTTCCTGGACGCTTACGCGCCGGCCTGAACGGCGGCGCGCAACATCCGGAGTGCGAAGCTAGTCGGCAACTGAGACCATGAACCTAAAGCGCAATCCATTACGCGCATGTCAGGAGTCTTCGATGAGCCCCATCGCCGCCGCAAGCAAGCAGCCGCCCGCCGCAGCCGCAGCCGCAGCCGCAGCCGCAGCCGGTTTAAGCAAACAGCTAGTAAGCAAACAGCTTGTAAGCAAAGAGCTGTTAAGCAAACAGCATGCCGCCGTCGTCGAACGCGCCTGCCGCGCCCTTGAGGCCGAGCAGCCGCCCGACCTGTCCACGCTGGCCGAACAAGCCGGCATGAGCCGCTTTCACTTTCACCGCGTATTCAAGGCAGCCACCGGCATCACGCCCAAGGCCTACGCCAACGCGCTGCGCGCCGCCCGCGCGCGCCAGCAACTGGAAAGCAGCGCCAGCGTCACCGACGCGATGTACGACGCCGGCTTCAATTCCAGCGGCCGGTTCTACGAAGCCGCCCCCGCCATCCTGGGCATGACGCCCACCGCCTTTCGCAAGAACGGCGAAGGCCTCGACATCCGCTTCGCCGTGGCGCAGTGCTCGCTGGGCGCCTTGCTGGTGGCGGCCACCGGCACGGGCATCTGCGACATTTCGCTGGACGCCGACCCGGAACACCTGGTCCGCAACCTGCAAGACCGCTTCAAGGCCGCCCGCCTGATCGGGGCGGATGCCGAGTTTGAGACCTGGGTGGCCGCCGTGGTGAGCTTCGTCGAAGACCCGTCGCGCGGGCTGGACCTGCCGCTGGACGTGCGCGGCACCGCCTTTCAGCGCCGGGTATGGGAAGCACTGCGCGACATTCCGGTGGGCACCACGGTCACCTACACGCAAGTGGCCGAACGCATCGGTGCGCCCAGCGCCGTGCGGGCGGTGGCGCGCGCCTGCGCCACCAACTCCATTGCGCTGGCCATCCCGTGCCACCGCGTGGTGCGCACGGACGGGTCCATGGCGGGTTACCGCTGGGGCATCGATCGCAAGCGGGAATTGATCGCGCGGGAATTGAAAGCGGCGTAGCACACCCGCCCCCGCATCGTGCGCCAAAGAAAAAACCCCGCATCCTGATCGGACGCGGGGTTTTTTATTGGAACGGGCCAGGCGCTTATTGCTTGGCCAGACGCTGCCAGGTGTCGACAACCGTATCCGGGTTGAGCGACATCGACAAAATGCCTTCGTCCTTGAGCCATTGCGCGAAGTCGGGGTGGTCGCTGGGGCCTTGACCGCAAATGCCCACGTACTTGTTGGCGGCCAGGCAAGCCTTGATCGCGCGGCGCAGCATGAACTTCACGGCTTCGTCGCGTTCGTCGAAGTCGGCAGCCAGGAGCTCCATGCCGGAATCGCGGTCCAGGCCCAGCGTGAGCTGGGTCATGTCGTTGGAACCGATCGAGAAGCCGTCGAAGAATTGCAGGAATTCGTCGGCCAGGATGGCGTTGGACGGCACTTCGCACATCATGATCAGCTTCAGGCCGTTTTCACCGCGAGCCAGGCCATGCTTGGCCAGCAGGTTCACGACCTTTTCGGCCTGACCCAGCGTGCGCACGAACGGCACCATGATTTCAACGTTGGTCAGGCCCATGTCGTCGCGAACCTTCTTGAGCGCTTCGCATTCCATGCGGAAGCACTCGGCGAAGTCCTCGGCGATGTAGCGCGAAGCGCCACGGAAGCCCAGCATGGGGTTCTCTTCCTCGGGCTCGTAGCGCGAACCGCCCACCAGCTTGCGGTATTCGTTGGACTTGAAGTCCGACATGCGCACGATGACCGGCTTCGGGTAGAACGCAGCGGCAATCGTCGCCACGCCTTCGGCCATCTTTTCAACGAAGAACGCGCGCGGGCTGGCGTGCCCACGGGCAGCCGATTCAACGGCCTTCTTCAGTTCGCCGTCCACGTTCGGGTAGTCCAGGACTGCCTTCGGGTGGATGCCGATGTTGTTGTTGATGATGAATTCCAGACGCGCCAGGCCGACGCCGCCGTTGGGAATTTGCGCAAAGTCGAACGCCAGCTGGGGGTTGCCCACGTTCATCATGATCTTCAGATCGATGGCGGGCATTTCGCCACGGCGCACTTCTTCGACTTCGGTTTCGATCAGGCCGTCATAGATGCGGCCTTCGTCGCCTTCCGCGCAAGACACGGTCACGGCCTGGCCTTCCTTGAGCAGGTCGGTGGCGTTGCCGCAACCCACCACCGCCGGAATGCCCAGTTCGCGCGCGATGATCGCCGCGTGGCAGGTACGGCCGCCACGGTTCGTGACGATGGCCGACGCGCGCTTCATCACGGGTTCCCAGTTGGGATCGGTCATGTCGGTGACCAGCACATCGCCCGGCTGGACCTTGTCCATGTCGGAGATGTCGCCCACCACGCGCACGGGGCCGGCGCCGATCTTCTGGCCGATCGCGCGGCCGGTAATCAGGACCTGGCCGGTGGCCTTCAGGCGGTAACGCTGCTGCACGTCGTTCACGCCCTGCTGCGACTTCACCGTTTCCGGGCGCGCTTGCAGGATGTAGATCTTGCCGTCAACGCCGTCACGGCCCCATTCGATGTCCATCGGGCGCTTGTAGTGCTGCTCGATGATGACGGCGTAGCGAGCCAGTTCGTTGACTTCGTCGTCGGTCAGCGAATAGCGGTTGCGCTCGGACACGGGCACGTCAACGGTACGCACCGCGCGGCCTTCCGGACGCTCGGGGTCGAATTCCATCTTGATCAGCTTGGAACCGATGCGGCGGCCGACGATGGGGAACTTGCCTTGGGCCAGCGTGGGCTTGAAGACGTAGAACTCGTCGGGGTTGACGGCGCCTTGCACGACGGTTTCGCCCAGGCCGTAGGACGACGTGATGAACACCACGTCTTCAAAGCCCGATTCGGTGTCGATGGTGAACATGACGCCGGCGCTGCCCTTGTCGGAACGCACCATGCGCTGGATGCCGGCCGACAAGGCCACATCGGCGTGGGCGTAGCCCTTGTGCACGCGATAGGAAATGGCGCGGTCGTTGTACAGCGAGGCGAACACGTGGCGGATCTTGTCCAGCACGTCGTCGATGCCCACAACGTTCAGGAAGGTTTCCTGCTGGCCGGCGAAGGACGCATCGGGCAGGTCTTCCGCCGTGGCGGACGAGCGCACGGCAAACGAGCCCTTGCCGTCAGCGTCGAGCTTGGCAAAGGCTTCGCGGATTTGTGCTTCGAATTCGGCCGAGAACGGCGCTTCGACGATCCATTGGCGGATCTGCGCGCCGGCGGTGGCCAGCTCGCGCACGTCTTCGGGGTTCAGCGTGGTCAGGCGTTCAGCGATGCGCTTGTCCAGGCCCGAGGCCTTCAGAAAATCACGGAAGGCGTCGGCGGTCGTGGCAAAGCCGCCCGGCACGCGGACGCCCGCGCCAGACAGCTGGCTGATCATTTCGCCTAGTGATGCGTTCTTGCCTCCTACCGAGTCCACGTCCGTCATGCGGAGCTGCTCGAACAAAACAACATACGACATTGAAGTCACCTTTTACAATGGAATGAAAGCGAGTTAGGTCAAAGCACGAAACAAGCACAAAAACTGCTTTTTTCAGACGCTGACCAAACTGGCCTTGGACCGCCCTTGGGGTGACTTATAGGGGCCTGATTGTACTCGGTGGAGTACCCTGGGCTATCTGACTGGTTGGAATTTTTTACACATGACATCTACCCCGATCGCACGCACGGTATACATCGTTTCCGACAGTACCGGCATCACCGCCGAGACCTTCAGCCAGTCGGTGCTGTCCCAGTTCGAAGAGGTGGAATTCAAGCCGATTCGGCTGCCGTTCGTCGACACCCTGGAAAAGGCCGCCGAGGTCGCCATGCGCATCGACCGCAGCGCCCTGGAAGCCGGTGTGCCCCCGATTGTGTTCAGCACCTTGGTCAACCCCGAGATCCTGGCGCGTGTTCGCCAGGCGAACGGCATCTTCATGGACCTGTTCGGCACCTTCGTCAGCCATATCGAGCAAGCGCTGGGCCTGAAGTCCAGCCATTCGATCGGCCGGTCGCACATGCAGGCCAATTCCGAAAAGTACCGCAACCGTATCGACGCCATCAACTTCAGCCTGGCCCACGACGACGGCCAGTTCGTCAACCAGCTGGACCAGGCGGATGTCATCCTGGTGGGCGTGTCGCGCTGCGGCAAGACCCCCACCAGCCTGTACCTGGCGATGCAGTACGCCATCAAGGCCGCCAACTTCCCGCTGACGCCGGACGATTTCGAACGCGGCACCCTGCCCTCGACCATCGCCCCGCACCGCGCCAAGCTGTTCGGCCTGTCGATCCAGCCCGAGCGCCTGGCGGAAGTTCGCAACGAACGCCGCCCCAACAGCCGCTATTCCCAGCTGGAACAATGCCGCTACGAAGTGGCGGAAGCCGAACGGATGATGCGCCGTGAAGGCATTTCGTGGCTGTCCAGCACCACCAAATCGATTGAAGAAATCGCGACGACGGTGTTGCAGGAAGTGGGCCTGGATCGGGGCTGAAAAAAACTTGGGCGCACCCATGGTGCGCCCAAGCTTGGCCTATTCAATAAAAATGGGCGTGGGCCAGAACTTGGCGCGCTCCACGGTTTCATTGCCGCATCCCCACGGGCAATATGACAGAACGAGACAGCGCCAAATACGCGCTTTCCGACGGCAGGTAAAAACCCAGAAGTCTGCCTGACGAGGCCACCAGATAGGCCTCGCCTTGCCGCCTCGGCTGAAGAGTAAACGGGCCACTCGCCGAACGGTAGACGTCTCCCTCAGGCAGGGCGCCCACTCGGCGCCACTGCGACCCGGCTGGCAAAGTCACGCTGTTGCCCTCAGGCCCAGCGGCGATGACGGCGCGAGACAACCGGATAGTGTGGACCGGATCCGCGGCAGCCACGGGCGTCATGCCGATTATCTGCATGCCAGACGTGCAGGCGCCCAGCGCAAGCCCGCATGCGGACGCCAGCAGCAACGCCCGCCAGATACGCGCAGGGCGCCCTTGCAACCTTTCCGCCCAGATCCTGTGAGCCGGCGATGCCGTCATAGCCACCTCGGAAGAAGTCAAAACGCGCAGTCTATGACCGCCACCGAATCTTGCAAACCCTGTGGTTTCAATAACGAAGCGCTTGGCGCCGCTGCTCGAACAGGCAGATCGCGGCAGCCGCGCCGACGTTCAGGGACTCGACGGCGGCCATGTCGTGGGGGATGCAGACCTTGAGCCGGGCGGCGGCAAGCAAAGCGGGATCCACGCCCTGGCCCTCGTGCCCGAAGACCCAGGCGCACCGGGCCGGCAACGCGCCTTCGTACAGGTTCTGTGCGCCGTCCAGGGCGGTCGCTACCAGCGGCACGCGCAGGCTGGGCAACAAGGCGGGCAGGTCAACGTGTTCGTGGATGGCCAGCGCGAAGTGCGCGCCTTGGCCGCTGCGCAAGACCTTGGGCGACCACGCGGCGGCGGTACCCGTTGCCAGGAACACACGTTTCACGCCCGCCGCCGCGCAGGTGCGCAGCAGCGTGCCGACGTTGCCGGGGTCTTGGATACGGTCGAACAGCACGCAGTTTTCGTCGATGTCGGCCGGCATTTCCAACGGCGTGGGAGTGACCAGAAAGGCCACGCCCTGCCCGCTTTCCACGCTGGCCAGCGACTGCATCAGGCGTGCATCCAGCGCCAGGCAGCGGGCGTCGGGAACCGCGGCTGCCAGCGCGGCGATATCGGGTTGTGCCAGGCGGTCCACATCGAAGATGGCCTGGTCCGGCGCACCGTGGTGCTGCAACCATGCCTGGCACAGGTGCACGCCGTCCAGCAATACGGGCGCGCCGCGTTTGCCGGCCGTGCCGGCCAATTTGGCCAAGGCCTTGACCGCCGGATTGTCGCGGGAACTGATGTGCTTCATGACGCCAGGCCAAACGCCTTGATCGGAGCGAAGCTGCGGCGGTGTTCCGCGCAAGGGCCGTGTTCGCGCAACATTTGCAGGTGCAGCGCGGTGCCGTAGCCCTTGTGCTGGTCAAAGGCGTATTGCGGATACAGGCTGTGCAGGCGCACCAGATCGGCATCGCGCGCGGTCTTGGCCAGGATGGAGGCAGCGGAAATTGCCGGCACCAGCGCATCGCCCTTGATGACCGTCTGCACGGTGCAACCGAGCTTGGGCGCCTGGTTGCCGTCCACCAAAGCCAGTTGCGCGGGTAAGGACAAGCCCTGCACCGCCCGTTGCATGGCCAGCATCGTGGCCCGCAGGATGTTCAGGGTATCGATTTCCTGCACGCTGGCACTGGCAACGCACCAGGCCAGGGCGTATTCCTGGATCTCAAGCGCCAGCGCCTCGCGGGTGGCGGCTTTAAGCACCTTGGAATCGGCCAGCCCATCGATGGGCCGCGCAGGGTTCAGGATCACCGCCGCGGCATAGACCGCGCCGGCAAGCGGGCCACGGCCCGCCTCGTCCACGCCCGCCGTAACCATGGCGGGTTGCACGGGGGCCGCGAACAATTCAGGCTGCTCCACCCGCCACCTCCAGAATCGCCTGGGCTGCCAGGGCCGGCGTGTCGCGCAGCAATTCCTGGTGCATGGCGGTAAAGCGGGCCTCGACGCGGGCGATCAGCGCATCGTCGGTCAAGGACGCCCAGGTCGCCTCGGCCAGCTTTTCGGGCGTTGCGTCGTCTTGCAGCAATTCAGGCACCGCGAAATCGCGCAACAGCACATTGGGCAGGCCCACCCACGGCAAGTAAGGCCGCTGCTGCCCCGACTTCCACGTCATGATGCGGCGCATCCAGGGCGACAACACGTACGAAATCACCATGGGGCGCTTGTACAGCGCCGTTTCCAACGTGGCCGTGCCGCTGGCCACCAACACCGCGTTGGCCGCTTCCATCACGGACCAGGCCACGGGCGCCTTGCGATCGCCGCCGGCGCCATGCAGGTCGTCGGCGGTGATGCAGCGCAGGCCGGGCACCGGGTGCTGAGCCAGAATCGCCTGGAATTCGGCGCGGCGCTGGTCGTTAACCATCGGCACGACGCACTGCAGGGCGGGATCTTTCTTCATCAACAGCTGGGCAGCCTGCAAAAAGCGCGGCGCCAGCAGGCGGATTTCGGACGAACGGCTACCGGGCAAAATCGCCAGCACGCGCGCGTTCGGGTCGATGCCCAGGCTTGCGCGCGCGGCGGCGCGGTCCGGCTGCATCGGGATGGCGCCGGCAAGCGGGTGGCCCACGTAGGTGACCGGAATGTTTTCCTTGCGGTAGATCTCTTCCTCGAACGGGAAAAGCACCAGCATGTGCGACACGGATTCACGGATCTTATGAATGCGTTCGTAGCGCCACGCCCAGATGGACGGGCCGACGAAATGTACCGTGGGGGTACCGGCCAGGCGTAGCTGGTGTTCCAGCCGCAGGTTGAAGTCGGGGGCATCGATGCCCACGAAGACCTTGGGCGGCTCGGCCAGCCAGCGGCGCTTGACGTCGCGATAGGTGCTCAGCAAGCTGGGCAGGCGCTTGAGCGCATCGACGTAGCCGAACACGGTCAGCGCGTGCATGGGATGCCAGGCGTCAAATTCGCGGGCCTGCATTTGCGGGCCGCCGATGCCTTCGCACCGCACGCTGGCATCGCGGGCTTGCAGACCGGCAATGATCCGACCGGCCAGCAAGTCGCCCGAGGGCTCGCCGGCCACCATGCCGATCCGAGTGTTCATGGGCGAATGATGCCGCGCGAGGCGACGTCCAGGAAATCCAGCAGCGTTTGCAGATGCTCGGCCGCTTCGGGAATTTCTTGTTGGCGCTTGTGCAATTCAGCGCGCGCGGCGTCCAGCGGCAAACCACGGCGGTAGATGATCTTGTAGGCTTCCCGCAAGGCCGAAATCATCACGGGGGTAAAACCGCGACGCTTCAGGCCTTCGACGTTGATGCCCACCGGCCGGCACGGGTTGCCCGCCGCCAGCACGAACGGCGGCGTATCCTGCATCAACGAGCTGTTGCCACCCGTCATGGTGTGCGCGCCCACGCGTGCAAACTGGTGCACGCCGGTCAGGCCGCCGATGATGGCCCAGTCGCCCACATGCACATGGCCGCCCAGTTGCACCGAGTTGGCCAGAATGGTGTGGCTGCCAACGTGGCAGTCATGCGCCACGTGCACATACGCCATGATCCAGTTGTCACTGCCCAGCGTCGTTTCGCCGCCATCTTGGACGGTGCCCGTGTTCAGCGTGACAAATTCGCGCACGGTATTGCGGTCGCCGATCGTCAGGCGCGTCTTTTCACCGGCGTACTTCTTGTCTTGCGGCATGCCGCCGATCGAGCAGTAGCGGTAAAAACGGTTGTCGCGCCCGATGGTCGTGACGCCGTCAACCATGCAGTAGGGGCCGATTTCGGTCCCTGCTCCGATGGTGACGTCTGGCCCCACCATTGCGAACGGGCCGATTACGGCGCTCGGGTCAATTTTTGCCGCCGGATCAACGACTGCGGTGGGATGGATGTTTCCTGCCATTTACTCTTCCAGGCTGCGAATCGCGCACATCAGCTTGGCGGACGCCACTTCTTGTCCGTCGACCGTCGCGCGCGCGGCGTACTTACAGATGCTGCGGCTCAGACGTTCGGCTTCGACTTCGATGCGCAGTTGATCACCCGGCACCACGGGGCGGCGGAAGCGCGCGCCGTCGACGCCGACCAGATAGTAGGCCGTCTTGGAGCTATCGCATTTGAGGCCGCCGTTTTCGTCCGTGAACGAGAACAGTGCCGAAGCTTGCGCCATGGCTTCCACGATGAGCACGCCCGGCATCACCGGATGGTGGGGGAAGTGACCGTTGAAAAACGGTTCATTGATCGAGACATTCTTGATGGCGACAATAGACTTGCCGGGCACCATTTCGACGACGCGATCAATCAGCAGCATCGGATAACGATGCGGCAGCCTCTCCATGATCCCCTTGATGTCGAGTTCCATTTTTCTATGCTTTCCTGCGAGATGAAATAATTTTGGCGCGTGCACGCCCAGGCGGCAATTGCGCGCTCTAGTCTTTTTCCAGCGTGCGCACGCGGCGGCGCAGTTGCGCCAACTGTTGTATCACGGCGGCGTTGCGCTGCCAGTCGCCATGCTCGGCATACGGGAACACCCCGGTATAGCGGCCTGGCTTGGTGATGCTGGAGGTGACCGCCGTGCCACCCGAGATGTGCACGTCGTCGCCCAGGGTCAAATGGCCCGATAGCATCGCGGCGCCGCCGATGGTGCAGCGTTCGCCAATGGTGGTGGAGCCGGCGATGCCGACGCACGCCGCCACGGCGGTATGCGCGCCGATGCGCACGTTGTGCGCCACCATGATCTGGTTGTCCAGCTTGACGCCGTCCGACACCACGGTGTCGTCCAAGGCGCCGCGGTCGACGGTGGTGTTGGCCCCGATTTCGACATCGTTGCCCACGGACACGCCGCCCAGCTGGGGAATCTTGCCCCAGGCGCCCTGCCCCAGCGTCGGGTCCGGCGCAAAGCCGAAACCGTCGGCGCCCAGCACGGCGCCGCTGTGAATGATGGCCCGCTCGCCCACTTTCACGCCTTCGTAAAGGGTGACATGTGCGTGCAGGCGGCTGCCCGCACCAATGGACGAGCCCGCTCCGACCACGCAGCTCGGTCCCAGGACCGTGTCGCGACCGATGCGGGCGCCCGCCTCGACCACGCAATTGGGGCCGATACGCACGCCCTCTTCAAGGACGGCGTCGGGCGCAACAACAGCGGACGGATGCGTGGAACCCGGCAACGCAGGACGACGCGCCGCGTCGAACCATTGGGCCACACGGGCATACAGCAGATAGGGATGTTTGCAGACGACCAGCGCAAAGGGCGGCCGATCGGCGCCCTGGCCTTCCAGCGCCTCGGCCACGTCGGCCGAGACGATGACCGCCCCGGCTTGCGTGGTGGTCAGTTGGCTCTGGTAGCGGGGGTTGGCCAGGAACGTGATTTCCTGGCTACCCGCCGAAGACAGCGTCCCGATACCGCAGACCTTGAAAGGTTCTGCGCCCTGGGGCGCGCTGATGCGCCAGTCCATACCCTGGGTATTGGCGGCGCTCAACAGTGCTTCAAGAGTCGGCGCGCGAGCAAGATCCAGTAAAACCGGCATGGTGTGACGGGTGCTGCTTACTTGCCCAGGCTCTGAATCACCTTGTCGGTGATGTCGATGCGCGGGTTGACCGTCACGGCGTCCTGGATGATCAGGTCGTAGCTTTCTTGCTCGGCGATGCGCTTGATGGCCTCGTTGGCCTTCGTGACGATGCCCGAGAACTCTTCATTGCGGCGGCGGTTGAAGTCTTCCTGGAATTCACGACGCTTGCGTTGCAGGTCGGTATCCAGGTTGGACAGTTCGCGCTGGCGCTTGACGCGGTCGGATTCCGACAGAACCGGAGCGTCCTTGTCGAACTTCTCGGCTTGCGAACGCAGGCTGTTGTTCAGGCGCTGGAGCTCGTCGTCGCGCTTCTTGAATTCGGCTTCGATCTTGCTTTGCGCCGTCTTGGCCGGGCCCGATTCACGCAGGATCCGCTCGGTGTTGACGAAGCCGATCTTGGTGTTTTGAGCCTGCGCGGGAATCGCAGCAGCCGAACCGAGAATGAGAGCACCCACCAGGGCAATGGAGCCGCCCAGCTTGCCACGGCGCTTGGCGCGCGGCGTATTCGATGATTTAAGTGCGAAATCAGACATCATGAAAATCTCACCTTCCAGTAAGGCAAAGCCAAAGTGTGTATTGTGCCACTAAACAGCAAGGGAGCCGGGCCATGGGGCCCCTCCCTTGTTTTCAAGCGTAACGGCGCGCTTAGAAACCGGTACCGATCTGGAACTGGAAGCTTTGCTTGTCGTCACCCTGCTTGGAGTTCAGCGGACGCGCGTAAGACAGCTGCAACGGTCCCATCGGCGACTGCCACGACAGGCCGACACCCGCCGAGAAACGCCAGCCGCAAGGATCCTCGACCTCGGTGTTGTTGCGGCCGCGGGTGCAGCTCAGACCACTGCCGGCAGCGACCTGGCCTGCATCGCTGAAGATGAACCAACGCAGCGTGCGGTCCTTGGTGGCGCCCGGGAACGGCAGATACAACTGCGCGTTGGCCACGACACGACGCGTACCGCCCAGGTAATCGCCGGTCAGCGTATCGCGCGGACCCAGCGACGACCCTTCATACCCACGAACGGTGCCGATACCGCCGGCATACACATTCTTGATGACGGGATAATTCTTGCTGCCGTAGCTGTTGCCCCAATCGACCATGCCGTTCAAGGCCAGCGTGTACGAGCCACCCAGCGGCACGAAGTACTGCTGCTGGCCGGTCAACATCGTGTATTGCAGGTCGACGGTGGATACGTCGGCCTTCAGGCGCGTGTACGAGCCCTTGGTCGGCGCCAGCGCGCTGTCACGCGTGTCCTTGGACCAGCCGGTGCTGAAGATGACCGCGTTCGTCGAATCGCCGTACTGACTTACGAAGTCGCGGTAGGCCTGCGGCGAGTTCGTGAACAGGTCGATCTGGTTATGTTCGTAGTTGGCACCCAGGAAGATCCGGTCGTATTCCGAAATCGGAATGCCGAAGTTCATGCCCAGGCCGAGCGCCTTGACGCGGTAGTCGCCGTCGTTGTTGTTCCAGGGCTCGGTCACGCGGTAGTACGCGGACGTCGTGCGGCTGATGCCTTCCTTGGTCCAGTACGGGTCGGTGTGCGACAGCACGACCGCGCGGTTCGTCTTGCTGGTGTTCAATTGCAGCGTCAGGTTGGTGCCGCTGCCGAAAACGTTGTCTTCGCTGATACCGGCCGACAGAATCGCCTTTTCGGACGAGCCGTAGCCCACGCCCAGGTTGATCATGCCGGTGGGCTTTTCTTTCACGTCCACGTTCACATCGACCTGGTCGGGCGAACCGGGGACGGGATCGGTCTTGACGTTGACGTCGCTGAAGTAACCCAGGCGGTCGACGCGGTCGCGGGACGTCTTGATGTCCTTGGCGTCGTACCAGGCAGCTTCCTGCTGGCGCATTTCGCGGCGCACGACTTCGTCGCGCGTGCGGGTGTTGCCACCGATCTGGATGCGGCGCACGTACACACGGCGGCTCGGGTCGACGTAGAACGTCAGGTCGGCTTCGTGCTTGGCGCGGTCCAGTTGCGGGTTCGGGTTGACGTTGGCGAACGCGTAGCCCAATTCGCCCAGGTAGTCGGTAATGGCCTTGGCCGAGTCGTTGGCCTTGGCGGCCGAGAACGTCTCGTTGGGCTTGGTCTGCACCAGGGCGTTGATTTCCTTGTCCAGGCCCAGCAGATTGCCGGCCAGCTTCACGCTGCGCACCTTGTAGGGCTCGCCTTCGTGAACGGTAATCGTAATGCGGATGTCTTTGCGGTCAGGCGAAATGGTGACCTGCGGGGGCTCGACCGTGAACTCCAGGTAACCCTGGTCCAGGTAGAACGAACGCAGGCGCTCAAGGTCGCCTTCCAGCTTTTCGCGGGAATACTTGTCGGTATCCGTGTACCAGGTCAACCAGCCCGGCGTCGTCAGCTTGAACTCGTCAAGCAGGTCGCTTTCCGAGAAGGCCTTGTTGCCGACGAAGCGGATTTCCTGGATGCGGGCAACCGACCCTTCAAACACGTCGAAGCTCACGCCCACGCGGTTGCGCGGCAGCGGGGTCACGGTAGAGGTGACTTCGACGCCGTACTTGCCCTTGGACAGGTATTGCTGCTTCAGTTCGTATTCCGCGCGCTCGAGCATCGAGCGATCGAAAATGCGGCCTTCGGCGAAACCGACCTGCCCCAGCGACGTGGTGATCGCCTTGGAGTCGAATTCACGCATGCCGTTGAAGTTGACGGAGGCGATGGTCGGGCGCTCTTGCACGACGACCACCACGACGTTGTTGTCCGTCTGGATTTGCACGTCGGTGAAAAAGCCCGTGCCGTACAGGCGACGGATGGCTTCGGTAGCCTCTTCTTCGGTGAATTTCTCGCCCACCTTGACGGGGAGATAACCGAAGACGGTGCCGGCGTCAGTCCGTTGAATACCCTCTACGCGGATATCCCGCACGACAAAAGGGTCGAAGGCTTGGGCCATGGCCGGCAGCATTAATGCGGCGATGAGACCCGGCAGTACACCCTTTTTGTGATGAAACATCCGGCGAAAAGACATCCTTGAGTATCCTCGGTCGTGCAAATGGCGGGGGATTTTATGCTAAATCGCGTTTACGTGAATAAACGCGTGAAATCGTTGAACAGCGCAAGGCCCATCAGGCCTGCCAATAAACCTATGCCGGCGCGCTGTCCGATATCGATCCACCTCGCTGGCGGCGGGCTACCCCGCACAATTTCGACGAGATAGTACAGCAGATGGCCGCCGTCCAGCATAGGAATGGGCAGCAAATTTAGTACGCCCAGGCTGATACTGATCAAGGCAATATAGGCGATATACGCAACAATGCCGATCCGGGCGGTCTGGCCGGCGTAGTCGGCGATGGTGACCGGGCCGCTGACGTTGCGCCACGAGACATCGCCGGTGACCATGCGGCCCATCATGCGCAGCGAGAACCAGGCGGTATCCCAGGTGCGGACGGCACCGCGCCATACGCTTTCGAACAGGCCATAGCGAACGGTGACCATCGGCACGTCGCCGCCCAGCTGCACGCCCAGGCGGCCGATTTCCTGGCCGTTGACCGTTTCAGCGCGCGGCGTCACGTTCAGCGAAATATTGGCGCCATCGCGCAGCAGGGTCAGCGTCAGCGTCTGCCCGGCGCTTTGCTGGATTTGCTTGATGACCGACCCCGTTTCCGGCGTGGGCTGGCCGTTGATGGCTACGATCAGGTCACCGGTACGCATGCCCGCCGCCTGCCCTTCGCCGCCGTCGTTCACGGCGCGCACGCCGGGCTTGGGCTGGGCCAGGCGGATACCGGCAGCGGCCAGGGGATCGCCCGAGGACGGGTCCATGGCGTTGGGCGGCAGATTGAGCTCGCGTTGCTGGACGGCGCCGGACGGGGTGCTGACTTCGATCAGCGCGCGGCCGCCGGTGGACATGACGTCCATCAGGCGCCAGCGGGCGTCGGACCACGAGGCAATTTCCTGGCCGTCCACGGCCAGGATGCGGTCGCCCGCAAGCAGACCGGCATTTGCAGCGGGCGTCTCAGCAGCGGGTTGGGCGATGATGGCCTGCGGTTCGTCCGTGCCGGCCATGTTCAGGCCGGCGTACAGGAAGACCGCCAGGATCAGGTTGAAGATGGGGCCCGCGGCAACGATGGCAATGCGCTTGCCCACGGATTTGTTGTTGAACGCGCTGGCGGCCTCGGCCGGGCTGGCCCCGGCGGGCGCGTCGTCCTGCATTTTGACGTAGCCGCCCAGCGGCAACGCCGAAACGGCCCATTCGGTGCCGTTTTTATCCGTGCGACGCAAGATGACCTTGCCAAAGCCCAGCGAAAACCGCAGCACCTTGACGCCGCAAAGCCGAGCCACCCAATAGTGCCCCAGCTCATGGAAGGTGATCAGGGAGCCAAGCGCTACCGCAAAGGCCAGCAGGGTGAAAAGCATCGGGATCGGGATCTAGGGAATCAGAAGCAAGCGGGGCCAGCCATCAGGCCAGCCCAAGGTTACCGGCGAAGATGCGCGCGTCGGCATCCAGCGCCAGCACTTCGTCAAGACTGTTGAGCGTAACAGATGCCCGGGCGGCTTGCCACTCCAGGGTGGCTTCAATGACGCGCGCGATCCAGGTGTAGGGAAGGCGGCCATCCAGGAATGCCGCCACGGCGACTTCGTTGGCGGCGTTCAGCGCCACGCAGGCGCCCTGCCCGGCCCGCAGCGCGGCAAAAGACAGCGCCAGGCAGGGAAAGCGGGCCAGATCGGGCTTTTCGAAATCCAGCCGGCCCAGACGCGTCAGGTCCAGCGGGCCCACGCCGCTGGCCAGGCGGTCGGGAAAGCCCAGCCCGTAGGCGATGGGCGTGCGCATGTCGGGCTGCCCCAGCTGCGCCAGCACCGAACCGTCGTCGTATTCGACCATCGAATGCACGACGCTTTGCGGGTGCACCACGACTTCGATGCGATCGGCCGGCATGGCGAACAGCCAATGCGCCTCGATCACTTCCAGGCCTTTGTTCAGCATGGTGGCCGAGTCCACCGAGATCTTGCGGCCCATGCTCCAGTTGGGATGGGCGCATGCCTGGGCGGGCGTCACATCGTGCAGGTCTTCAAGGTCGCGTCCGCGGAACGGGCCGCCAGAGGCCGTCAGAAGCAGACGGCGCACGCCCGGGGCGGGCGCATCGGGCGCTTGCGCCCGCCCGCCGTGGGGCAGGCATTGGAAAATGGCGTTGTGCTCGCTGTCGATGGGCAGCAGCTCGGCGCCGTGGTCGCGGATGGCCTGCATGAACAAGGACCCGGCAGCGACCAGGGCTTCCTTGTTGGCCAGCAACACGCGCTTGCCGCTTCGGGCAGCCGCCAGCGCGGCGGGCAAACCGGCAGCGCCGACGATGGCGGCCATGACGGAATCGCATTCCGGGTCGGCCGCGGTGTCCGCCAGCGCCTGGGCGCCGACGCGGATTTCGGGCATCGGCTGCTTGCCTGTCCAGGCGGCGGTGAATTGCTTGCGGGCCGCGTCATCCGGCACCACGACAACAGCGGCGCGGCTGGCCTGCGCCTGTTGCGCCAAGCGTTCCATCCGGCTGTACGCGGACAGCGCATAAACCGCCAGCCGATCGGGGTGGCGGGCAATCACATCCAGCGTGCTTTCACCGATCGACCCGGTCGACCCCAGCACGACGACGCGTTGAAAAGCCGTCAAAACAACACTCCAGACAAAAGTAGCGCAAACGGCGCAACCGGAAGAATCGCATCGATGCGGTCATAGACCCCGCCGTGGCCGGGCAGCAGCGTGCTGGAATCCTTGCGGCCGGCGCGGCGCTTGAGCAGCGATTCGAACAGGTCGCCAACAATGGACACCACGCCCAGCAAGGCGGCAATGGGCAGCGCCAGCCAGAAGCTCCAGCGTTCAACCAGCGCATGTCCGAACGAGCCGTCCCACAGGCTGGACAAGCCGATCCAGATCACGGCGCCCAACACGCCGGCAACGGCGCCCTCAATGGTCTTGCCCGGGCTGACCCGAGGAGCCAGTTTACGCTTGCCGAACGCCCGGCCGGCGAAATAAGCGGCAATGTCGGCCACCCAAACCAGCGCCAGCAGCGACACCACGAACCCCGCGCCGCGCGCGATGAACATCTGCGCCAGCACCGCCCAGGCCGCAAACGCGGCGGGCACCGAGAAGACGGACCAGCCCAGGCTGGCAGGCGAAGCGTCGGAACGGCCCTGGATTACGGCCGTGAAGCCGCCCAACAACCAGACGGCCGCCACGGCCGGCACCACATAGCGCAACACCCAAGTAGGGTCGCGCCAGCCCACGCCGTTGCCCGCCAGCCAGGCCGACGCCAGCGCCAGCATGCCGCAAAACAGCAGCACGGCGACGCCGATGGCAATCAGGGGGGACGGGGGCTGGGGCAGCGTCAAGCGCAGCCATTCCCAGTTGGCGCACGCGGCGGCCAGGGCCAGCAAGGCAACAAACCACCAGGGATTCGCGCTGATCATCGCGGCGGCCAGAATGGCCAACAGGATGACGGCGGTAACGATACGCTGGCCCAACATATGACGGTCTCCTCGTGTGCTGCTCTGGAAAGACACGCTTGTCGCGGTCTGCTTACTGCGCGCCGGTTTCGCTGACTTGCGCGCTGGTGCGGCCGAAGCGGCGTTCGCGGGTGCGATACCAGTCAAACGCCGCCTGCAATTCGGCGGCGCCGAAATCCGGCCAATAGCGATCCGTGAAGTAGAACTCCGCGTAGGCCATCTGCCAGATCAGGAAATTGGAAATGCGCTGCTCACCGCCGGTGCGGATGAACAGGTCGGGCTCGGGCGCCCAGGACATCGACAGGTGCCGGGCCAGCCGCTCTTCGTCGACCCGCTCGGGGTGGGCGGCCAGCTCGGGCTCGGCCGCGAGCATGGCGCGCGTGGCTTGAAGAATGTCCCAGCGGCCGCCGTAGTTGGCCGCCACCGTCAGGTGCAAGCGGTCGTTGTGGGCGGTGCGCGCCTGCGCGGCCAGGATCAGCTCTTGCAAGCGGGGTTCGAACGCGCTCAGGTCGCCGATGACGTGCAAGCGCACGCCCTGCTCGTCGAGCTTGCCGATTTCGCGTTCAAGCGCCTGCACGAACAGGCGCATCAGCAGCGAGACTTCCTCGGCGGGCCGGCGCCAGTTTTCAGAGCTGAACGCAAACAGCGTCAGGTAGCGCACGCCCGCGCGACCGCAAGCTTCAACCACTCGGCGTACCGCCTGCACGCCCTTGGCGTGGCCGGCCGTGCGAGGCAGCAGCCGTCGCGTGGCCCATCGCCCGTTGCCGTCCATGATGATGGCCACGTGTTCTGGGATGTCGCGAGTATCGGGAACCGCCTGGGTCGAACTGGTTGCCATGGATGTGGGACTTAAGCGCGGAAAGCCGGCCAATATCGAAACTACGGGAGAAAAACCTGCGCCGTCATTCCATTGCTGCGTAAGGGTGCTGCGAAGCAATGGTAAGGACGGCGCATGGGCAAGAAAATCCTGACGCCGGGGCGATACGGCCAAGCCGCCCGCCCCGAAGTAATCACGGATTATACGGTCATGATTTCCGCTTCTTTCTGGACGACCATCTTGTCGATGTCGGCCACGGCGCGATCGGTCAGCTTCTGGACATCGTCCTGCGCACGACGTTCGTCGTCCTCGGAGATTTCCTTGTCCTTGACCAGCTTCTTCAGGGCTTCGTTCGCTTCACGACGCAGGTTGCGCACGGCGATCTTGGCGTCTTCGCCTTCGCTGCGCACAACCTTGGTCAGGTCGCGGCGGCGCTCTTCGGTCAGGGCGGGCATCGGCACGCGGATGGTATCGCCCATCGAGATCGGGTTCAGGCCCAGATCCGATTCACGGATGGCCTTTTCGATCGGGCCGGCCATGTGCTTTTCGTAGGGCTGCACGCTGATGGTGCGGGCGTCCACGAGGTTCACGTTGGCGACCTGGCCGACCGGAACCGGCGAGCCGTAGTACTCGACCTGCACGTGGTCCAGGATGCCGGTGTGGGCGCGGCCCGTCCGGATCTTGCCCAGGTTGATCTTGAGCGTATCAAGCGACTTGGCCATCCTGGCTTCGGCGGATTTGCGAATTTCTGCTGCGCTCATGGAATTTCCTTTTCTTTAAACGTGTACCAACGTGCCTTCGTCTTCGCCGCTGACCACTCGCTTGAGCGCGCCGGACTTATTGATCGAAAACACTTTGATCGGCAGTTTCTGGTCACGGCACAGTGCGAAGGCCGTGGCGTCCATGACTTCCAGACGGCGCACGATCGCTTCATCGAAGCTGATCCGCGAATAACGCGTCGCGGTGGGATCCTTGTTGGGATCCGCACTGTAGATGCCGTCCACTTTAGTGGCTTTCAACACGATCTCCGCGCCGATTTCCGCGCCACGCAAGGCGGCGGCGGTGTCGGTCGTGAAGAAGGGGTTGCCCGTGCCCGCGGCGAAGATGACGACCTTGCCCTCTTCGAGGTAGCGCAAAGCCTTCGGGCGGATGTAGGGTTCGACGACCTGATCGATGTTCAGGGCGGATTGTACGCGGGTGTCGATGCCCTTGTGCTTCAGCGCGTCTTGCAGGGCAAGCGCGTTCATGATGGTGGCCATCATGCCCATGTAGTCGGCGGTGGCGCGGTCCATGCCCTGCGCACCCGGGGCGACGCCACGGAAAATGTTACCTCCGCCAATGACGATGGCCAGTTCGACGCCCGTGGCGGCGACTTCGGCGATCTCATCGGTCATGCGGACGATGGTGGAACGATTGATGCCAAAAGCATCCTCGCCCATCAGCGCCTCGCCGGAAAGTTTGAGAAGAACCCGTTTGTATGCTCTGCTGCTCATAGGTGATATCCCGAAGAACAATCCGACGAAAGTGTATGACAAGAATGAGGGTGACCCTCAAAGCCCCAGGGCCGGCTATCTGCCGGGCGCTGCTGCACCCGAACCGGCCCCTCGGCGTAAAAAGGCCGGACTAGAATTTAATCTAGTGCCGGCCTTTAAGCACTACCCCAGAAGGTTAGGCGGCGCCGGCGGCGGCGGCGGCAACCTCAGCGGCGAAGTCGCTGGTCTTCTTCTCAATACCTTCGCCGACAACGAACAGCACGAACTTGCTGATCGAAGCGCCATTGGCCTTCAGATGCTGTTCGACCGTGTGCTTGTCGTTCTTGACGAAAGGTTGCGACAACAAGGTCACTTCCTTCAAGAACTTGGCGACCGAACCTTCAACCATCTTGGCGACGATGTCAGCCGGCTTGCCGGATTCGGCGGCCTTCTGCTCGGCAACCGAACGCTCGGCGGCGATGTCGGCCGGGTTCACGCCGTCGGCGTTCAGGGCCTTGGGCTTGGTGGCGGCGATGTGCATCGCCAGGTCCTTGCCCACTTCTTCGGCGCCGGTGTATTCCACCAGCACGCCGATCTTGCCGCCGTGCACGTAGCTGGCCAGCGAGTTCGGCGTTTCGATGCGCTCGAAGCGGCGGATCGAGATGTTTTCGCCGATCTTGCCGATCAGGGCGGTACGGGTCGTTTCAACGGTGCCTTCACCGAACGGCAGGGCCGACAGAGCGGCGACGTCGGCCGGGTTCTGCGTGGCAACCAGTTCAGCCAGCTTGTTCACGAAGCCGACGAAGTCGTCGTTCTTGGCAACGAAGTCGGTTTCGCAGTTGATTTCGACCACGGCGCCTTGCTTGGCGTCGGCGGAGATGAACAGACCGATCAGGCCCTCGGCGGTGACGCGGGCAGCGGCCTTGCTGGCCTTGTTGCCCAGCTTGACGCGCAGGATTTCCTCGGCACGAGCCAGGTCGCCTTCGGCTTCCGTCAAGGCCTTCTTGCACTCCATCATGGGCGCGTCGGTCTTCTCGCGCAGTTCCTTGACCAGGGCAGCGGTAATTTCAGCCATGTTTGCTCCAATTTTGCTAAGACACGCCCCGGCTCGCCGGGGCAGTGATTTGATTCGATGGGACGCCCGCCAGTGGCGGACCAGGAAGATGGGAGCCCACCTTCGCAGTGCCGGCGAGGCGGGAGCGGTTCTGTTTCAAAAGCCGCTCCCGGACACTAACCGCCGGACATGACAACAGGCTTAGGCCTGGTTGTCCTGCACTTCAACGAACTCTTCCTGACCTTCGCCTTGCTCTTCGACCAGACCATTGATGTTCTGTTCGCGGCCTTCCAGCACGGCGTCGGCGATGCCCTTGGCGTACAGCGCGATGGCCTTGGCCGAGTCATCGTTACCGGGGATGACGTAGTCGATGCCGTCCGGCGAGTGGTTGGTATCAACCACGGCGACGACGGGGATACCCAGCGTCTTGGCTTCGGCGATGGCGATCTTGTGGTAGCCGACGTCGATGACGAACATGGCGTCAGGCAGACCGTTCATGTCCTTGATGCCGCCGATCGACTTGTTCAGCTTGTCCAGTTCGCGTTGGAACAGCAGGCCTTCCTTCTTGATCATGCGCTCGGCGCCGCCTTCGGCGACGACGACTTCCATGTCCTTCAGGCGCTTGACCGAGGTCTTGACCGTCTTGAAGTTGGTCAGCATGCCGCCGAGCCAGCGGGCGTCGACGAAGGGCATGCCGCAACGAGCAGCTTCAGAGGCGACCAGCTCGCGAGCAGCGCGCTTGGTGCCGACAAACAGGATGTTGCCGCCGCGAGCAGCGATCTGCTTCACGAACTTGGTGGCTTCCTGGTACTTATCAACCGTCTTTTCCAGGTTGATGATGTGAATCTTGTTGCGGTGACCGAAGATGTACGGAGCCATCTTGGGGTTCCAGTAACGGGTCTGGTGACCAAAGTGGACACCCGCTTCCAGCATTTCGCGCATCAAAGACATGTAATTCTCCAAGGGTTGGTTTCTTGCGCCGCACCTGCATCAGCATCTGGCTGACACCCTGGGTGGTGAGACGCGCGATTTCCCGCAACATGCGGGATGGACAAAATTTTAACCGGGCCGACCGATCACTGTCGCAATAAAACTACTGCTTCCGCGATAAACCCAGACGACCGACACGACCAGAGCCTTGCACTACACACCTGTTCCCGCTTGTTCTGCACAAGCAGGCGCTGAGCCAGACCCTCCAGGAAATTCCTGGAAGTTTCCGGGGTTCAGCGCACCCGGACTTGTTTTGTTGGCAGCGAAATCCAGCTCTTCGCAGTCAGGCTCAACGCCATCTTGCGCATCAGACCCCCAGGGCATTTCTTAAAAAAACCCGAAGGTTTTCAAGAACTTAATCTGGCGTCCATACCGAACCTGCATCGCCGCTCAAAAACATGACCGGGCGTACAAGCACGCCGTGCCCCGGTTTTGCTGATTTCAAATACCCACACAAATCCCGCGCGGCCCCTTTCGCACCTTGCGCTCTTTCAGTACCTGGCAACCTGCCCGATTTCGCTCCACAACCTTCGCTTGCGGTGAAACTTCAGGGCATGCTGCCGATCTCATGAAAGATCGTTCGGGGCAAAGGGACTGGCAAAACTCATGCGGCGCATCTTCGACCACCGCTGCCAGGATCGGCTCTTGCCGTTACCCAGTTACGGTAACAGTACTGTTACCAGCACTACTACCACTGCTACTACTACTACTACTACCACTGCTACCGGTATCACTACCGATGGCTCCCCAAAATTTTAGGGAAGCCTATAATTCTACTATTCTTTCAAGCAGACATTCAAGCGAGAGATCGTCAAGTTACTCCATGGGCACAATTACCAATCCGGCCGACCTGGCCAAGATGCGCGCCGCCTGCCAGGACGCCGCCAAAGTCCTCGACTTCATCACCCCCTACGTCAAGCCGGGGGTCACCACCGGCGAGCTGGACCGCCTCTGCCTGGAATACCTGACTGACGAATTGAAGGTCAAGTCCGCCACGGTAGGCTACGCCCCGCCCGGCTACCCGCCCTTCACCGGCGCCATCTGTACGTCCGTGAACCACCAGGTGTGCCACGGCATCCCGGGCGACAAGGTCCTGAAAAATGGGGACTCTCTCAATATTGACGTCACCATCATCAAAGACGGCTGGTTCGGCGACACCAGCCGCATGTACCCCGTGGGCGAACAGTCCATCTTGTCGCGCCGCCTGACCGAAATCACCTTCGAATGCATGTGGAAGGGAATTCAGCAGGTCAAGAACGGCGCCACCCTGGGCGACGTGGGCAACGCCATCCAGAAGCATGCGGAATCCAACGGCTTTTCGGTGGTGCGCGAATTCTGCGGCCACGGCATCGGCCAGCGCTTCCATGAAGATCCGCAAGTGCTGCATTATGGCAAGCCCGGCACCGGCGTGAAACTGGAAACGGGCATGTTGTTCACCATTGAACCCATGATCAATGCCGGCCGCCGCGAAATCCGCCAGTTGGCCGATGGCTGGACGGTGGTCACGCGCGATCATAGCCTGTCCGCTCAATGGGAACACGCGGTCTGCGTCACGGAAACCGGCTATGAAGTGCTGACGCTGTCGCCCGGCATGCCGCCCCCGCCGGCGTTCATCACCGAGCCCATCGTCATCCCCGCCGTGTAACGCATCGCCGCCCGCCCATGACCGCCGAATTCCTGAGCTCCCTGCGCGAACGCATCCAGCAGTCCCGGCGCGCCGCGGTGGCGCAGTTTCGCGAACACGAGCGCCCGGACACCCTGCTGTCTGAATTGCGGCGCATCGTGGACGCCGCGCTGCGCGACCTGGTCAAGCACTATCCGCTGCCGCTGGGCGCCACGCTGGCCGCGGTGGGCGGTTATGGCCGGGGCGAACTGTATCCGCATTCCGACGTCGACCTGCTGATCCTGTTGCCGCACGCCCCCACGCGGGAAGAAGAAACGGCGATTGAACGGCTGGTGGCGTCGCTGTGGGACTTGGGCCTGGAGCCCGGCCACAGCGTGCGCACCATTGAAGACTGCGAGCGCGAGGCCGACGCCGACATCACCGTGGAAACGGCGCTGCTGGAATCGCGCTGGCTGGCGGGCAGCCGCATCCTGATGCGCAAGTTCGACGCGGCAACCAAGTCGCGGCTGGATCCGCGCGCCTTCTTCCGCGCCAAGCGGGTCGAAATGCAGCAGCGCCACGCACGCTACCAAGACACCCCCTATGCGCTGGAACCGAACTGCAAGGAATCGCCCGGCGGCCTGCGCGATCTGCAAGTGATTCTGTGGATGGCGCGCGCGGCGGGTTTTGGCGACAGCTGGCGGTCGGTTGCGCAAGCGGGCCTGTTGACCTCATCCGAGGCGCGCGACCTGCGCAAGGCCGAACAGGCGTTCAAGCGCCTGCGCATTGAATTGCATCTGCTGTCGAACCGCCGCGAGGACCGCGTGCTGTTCGACTTGCAGCCGGCGCTGGCCGAGGTCTACGGCATTCATGCCACCGCCACGCGGCGCGGCAGCGAACTGCTGATGCAGCGCTACTACTGGGCAGCGCGGCTGGTAACGCAGTTGAACGGCATCCTGGTGCAGAACATCGAAGAACGGCTGTTTCCGCGCCCCGATAGCGACGCGCGCGATATCGACGACGATTTCCGCAACCTGCGCGACCGCCTGGACATCATTCGCGACGACGGTTTCGAACGCAACCCCACCCTGCTGCTGCGCGCCTTCCTGGTGATGCAGCAGCACCCCGAACTGACCGGCATGTCGGCGCGCACGTTGCGCGCGATCTGGCATTCGCGCCATCGCATCGACGCGCAGTTCCGACGCAACCCGGTCAACCGCAAGCTGTTCCTGCAGATTCTTCAGCAGCCGCGCGGCATCGTGCACGAGCTGCGGCGCATGACGATGCTGAACATCCTGCCCCGCTACCTGCCGGTGTTTCGCCGCATTGTGGGCCAGATGCAGCACGACCTTTTCCACGCCTACACGGTGGACCAGCACACGCTGGCCGTGGTGCGCAACCTGCGCCGCTTCACCATGCCCGAGCACGCGCAGGAATATCCGCTGGCCAGCCAGCTGATTGCCGGGTTGGACCGGCACTGGCTGCTGTACGTGGCCGCGCTGTTTCACGACATCGCCAAAGGCCGGGGCGGCGACCACTCCGAATTGGGCGCCCGCGACGTGCGCAAGTTTGCGCAAGACCACGGCATGGACCCGGAAGACGCCAAGCTGGTGGAATTCCTGGTGCGCCAGCACCTGCTGATGTCGGCCGTGGCGCAAAAGCGTGACCTTTCCGACCCGGCGGTGGTGCAGGAATTTGCCAGCACGGTCAAAGACGAACGCCACTTGACCGCGCTGTACCTGCTGACGGTGGCCGACATCCGGGGCACCAGCCCCAAGGTGTGGAACGCCTGGAAGGGCAAGCTGCTGGAAGACCTGTACAAGTTGACGCTGGCGGCCCTGGGCGGCGCCCACGCGGACGCGCACACGGTGCTGACCGAACGCAAGGAAGAAGCGGCCCGCCTGACGCGCCGGGCCGGCCTGCGCGACGACGCCCGCGAGGCCTTCTGGAACCAGCTGGACGTGGCCTATTTCCTGCGCCACGACGCTTCCGACATTGCCTGGCACACGCGCCACCTGTATCACCAGGTGGCTCCCGCGCAAGCCGTGGTCAAAGCGCGCCCCACCGAGCAAGGCGAAGGTTTGCAGATCATGGTCTACACGCGCGATGCGCCGGACCTGTTCGTGGCGATCTGCGGGTACTTCGACGCCAAGAGCCTGTCTATTCAGGACGCTCGCATCCACACCACCCGCCATGGCTGGGCGCTGGACAGCTTTATCGTGCTGCTGCCCGAAGGCGCCAGCGACCTGCGCGCGCAAGCCACGCTGGTGGAACACGAACTGGCCGAACGTCTGAAAGACCCGCAGGCGGCCGCGCAAGCGCAGCCCAACCGGGGCGGCTATTACGGCCGCAACCGGCAATCGCGCGTGTCGCGGGTATTTCCCGTCATGCCGCAGGCTGAACTGCAACCGGACGAGCGCAGCACATCGTGGCGCCTGTCCGTCACGGCCACCGACCGCCCTGGCCTGCTGCACGCTTTGGCGCGCGTGTTCGCACGGCACGAAATCAACCTGTTGATGGCCAAGATCATGACGCTGGGTGACCGCGTGGAAGACGTCTTCATCGTGGACGGATCCACTTTGGCCCGCCCCCGCAGCCAGATGCAGTTTGAACGCGACATCCTGGATGCGCTGGCCGGCGACGAGGCGCAACAGCGGGTCGCTTGATCTGACCGCAGCCGCGGCATCGCCAGACGGCACCCGGACCGCATACAATCCGGGTTTTCGGCCACGCGATGCCCGCCCTCATGCAGCTCAACGACTATCTGCGCGTCTTTGGCAGCAGCTTCTTTTTTGCGCTGGCCACGCTACTGCCCTTCCTGAACCCGCCCGCCATCGCGCCAATCTTCCTGTCGCTGACCGAAGGCGCCTCGTCGGCCACGCGCGTGGTGTTGGCCAAGCGCGTCGCTATCAACGTGTGCCTGATGCTGGTCGTGGCCATGGTGGCCGGCAACGTGCTGCTCAGTTTCTTCGGCATTTCGTTGTCGATCGTGCGCGTGGGTGGCGGCATGCTGGTGATTGCCAGCGCCTGGCGGCTGGTGAATTCGCCGGATGCCGATACCGAGCGCGTGGCCCGCATGGCCGAATCGTTTACGCCTGAAATGGCCAAGGCGCGCGCGTTCTACCCGTTGACCTTCCCCATCAGCTGCGGCCCGGGCTCGATTGCCGCCGCCATTACCGTGGGCGTGTCGCTGCGCGACCAGAACCATGTGCTGAGCCTAGTACGCCTGGGTGGCTCGATTCCGGGCATCATCGCCGTGTCGCTGACCCTGTATATCTGCCTGCGCTTTGCCGCCCAGATGCTGCACCGGCTGGGCGACAACGGCACGGCCGTGTTCATGCGGCTGTCCGCCTTCATCATGCTGTGCCTGGGCGTACAGATCTTCTGGGAAGGCGCGCGCGACCTGATGCTGGGTTTGTTGACGCAGGTGATGCAACCAATTCCGGTTCCCAAAGCCTAAGCGTTGGCCGGGCTGCGTGCCCGCATCGACCAATCTCAAGACAAGCTAAAAAAATGACTACCCGCTCTGAACGCCTGCTACGCCTGATTGCCCTGTTTTGCTTCGGCGCCGTTGGCGTGGCCCTGATTTCACAACACGTCTTTGACATGCCGCCCTGCGCCTGGTGCGTGCTGCAACGCCTAATCTATCTGGTGATCGGGGCGGTGGCGCTGGTGGGCGGATTTGGTGGCGGCCGTGCGCTGACCCGCATTGCCGGCGCGCTGGCGGCGCTGTTGTCGTTGTCCGGCGTGGTGGCGGCCTGGTACCAGTACACCGTGGCGGCCAACATGCTGTCGTGCGACCAGACGTTTGCCGACCGCTTCATGACGGGCATCGGCCTGGAAGGCAACGTGCCCTGGGTGTTCGGCATTTTCGCCACCTGCATGGACGCCAAGGTGCCGGTGCTGGGCATCGAATACGCCCTGTGGAGCCTGGCGCTTTTCGTGATCCTGTTCTTCATGGCGCTGCCGGTGGTCTTCGGGCGCGCGCCTGCTCGCTCGGCGCTGTGACTACCCTGAAATTTCTTACCGGCTATCCGGAACCCCTGCTCGTCCAGGCCCAGACGCTGCTTGAGCGCGGCAAGCTGGGCGACGCCCTGCTTGCGCGCTACCCGGATGGGCCGCACGACATCCGCACCGACCGCGCGCTTTACCAGTACGTGACCGACCTGAAGAACACGTATCTGCGCAATGGCGACCAGATCAACAAGGTGGCGTACGACAGCAAGATTCATGTGATCCAGCACGCGCTGGGCCAGCACACGTACATCTCGCGCGTGCAGGGCGGGAAATTACGCGCCAAGCACGAGATCCGGGTGGCGACGCTATTCAAGACCGTGCCCGCGCAGTTCCTGAAAATGATCACCGTGCATGAGTTGGCGCACTTGAAAGAGAAGGACCATAACAAGGCCTTCTACAACTTGTGCCTGCGCATGGAACCGCACTACCACCAATACGAATTTGATCTGCGGCTGTATCTGACGCATCTGGAAGCCACCCGCGAAACGCTGTGGGCGCCGGTGGGCTGAAGGTCGGGCAGCGTCGCTTTACAACAAATTGGTCGTACCAGTTTCGCTTGGCAATATCGCGAATTAAACGAATCTTCCCGCGAGATTGAGCGGCGATTCTTGGGTATCATTGCCTCCGGCGCCTGATTGGCATGCGCCGCCGCCCGCAAGGGACGGCAAATTGGTCGTACCAATATCCCATGCGCCTGTCAGACCAAGTCGCTGAAAAGCTGTTATCCCTGATCCAGGCCCGCAACATCGCGCCGGGTGGAAGGCTGCCGGCCGAGCGCGGCTTGGCGCAAAGCCTGGGCGTGTCACGCACCGCCTTGCGTGAGGCCATCCAGAAGCTGTCCAGCCACGGCATCCTGATCAGCCGCGTCGGCGCCGGCACGTTTTTGGCGGCCGACGCGCATCAATGGCCGCAGGAATCAATGTCGCCGTTGGCCGCGCTGATGCAGCACGACCCGCAGTACCGCTATGACGTGCTGGAAACGCGCTGCGCGCTGGAAACCAGCACCGCCAGCTACGCGGCGCAACGCGCCACCGACGCGGACAAAGCCAAGATCCAGCGCTGCTTCGATCAGATGGTCGACTACCAGCAACGCGGCAATGCCGAGCTCTCGGCCCACGCCGACGCGCAGTTTCACCTGGCCATTGCCGAAGCCTCGCACAACCTGGTGCTGCTGCAAGTCATGCGCGGGCTGTTCGACCTGATGCTGTCCACCGTGGCGCAAAACCGCCGCATCATGGTCATCCAGGACAGCCCGTCCTCGCACGACAAGCTGACCCATCAGCACCAGGCGCTGATGCAAAGCATCCTTGACGGCGACGCCGACCAGGCGCGCGCCGTCATCGGCCAGCACCTGGACTACATCCGCGCCACGCTCGTCAAAATGGACGAAGACGCCGCCCGGCGCGACCGCGCCGCCCGCCTGCCCTCCCCGCCCCCGCCCTCGCCCCAACCATGACGCCAGCCTCCACCCCCGACACCGGCACCGGCACCGAATTGCTGACCCAACTGCGCGCCGTGGTCGGCAACGCGCATGTACTGACCGGCGATGCGGCCACGCGCCGCTTTCGTCGCGGCCATCGCACGGGCGAAGGCCGTGTGCTTGCGGTGGTACGCCCCGGCAGCTTGCTGGAGCAATGGCGTGTGCTGCAAGCCGTGGTGCAATCGGGGCGCATCGTCATCATGCAGGCCGCCAACACCGGGCTGACCGGCGGGTCCACGCCCGATGGCGATCAGTACGACCGCGAGATCGTGCTGGTCAGCACGCTGCGCATTCCGGGGGTGCAGGTGATCCGCGACGGGCGGCAGGTGGTGTGCCTGCCCGGCGCCACGCTGGACCGGCTGGAGCAGACGCTGGCGCCGCTGGGTCGCGAACCGCATTCGGTGATCGGGTCGTCCTGCATTGGGGCGTCGGTGCTGGGCGGCGTGTGCAACAACTCGGGCGGCGCCTTGCTGCGGCGCGGGCCCGCGTATACCGAACTGGCGCTGTACGCGCGGCTGAACGAAGACGGTTCGCTTAACCTGGTCAACCATCTGGGCATCGACCTGGGCCAGACGCCCGAAGAGATCCTGACCCGTTTGCAGGCCGGCGACTATGGTCCCGGCGATATCAGCGATGACGTGGGCGCGGCGTCAGACCCCAACTATGCCGACCATGTGCGCCAGATCGACGCCCCCACGCCGGCGCGCTTCAATGCGGACCCCTCACGCCTGCACGAAGCCTCCGGCTCGGCCGGCCGCGTGTGCCTGTTCGCGGTGCGGCTGGACACGTTCGAGCGCGAACCCAGCACGGTGTTTTATATCGGCAGCAACCGGCCCGATGACCTGACCGCTGTCCGCCGCGAACTATTGGCCAAGCTTCCACGGCTGCCTATCGCGGGCGAATACATCCATCGCGACGCATTCGATATCGGCGCGCGCTATGGCAAAGACGTGTTTCTGCTGATCGACAAACTGGGCACCGCCCGCGTACCCAAGGCCTTTGCCATCAAGAGCCGGCTGGACGGCATGGCGGAACGGCTGGGCCTGCCGGGCCTGATCGACCGCGCGATACAGGCCGTTGTGGCGCTGCTGCCGAATCATCTGCCGCGCCGCATGCGCGACTACCGCGACCGCTACGAACACCACCTGCTGCTGCGCGTGTCCAACGATACGGTCGAGGCCACGCGCGCGTTTTTGACGAAGCACTTCGCGGGACGCAAGGACGCCGCATTCTTTGAATGCGACGCCGAAGAAGGACGCAAGGCCTTTCTGCATCGTTTTGCCATCGCGGGCGCGGCAATCCGCTATCGCGACACGCATCGCTCAACGGTGCAGGACATCGTGCCGCTGGACATCGCGTTGCGCCGCAATGACCGGGAATGGGTCGAGACCCTGCCGGCCGACATGGAACGCGACATCGTGCACAAGCTGTATTACGGGCACTTTTTCTGCCACGTGTTTCACCAGGACTACATCGTGCGCAAGGGCGTCGATCCGGTCGCGATGGAGCATCGCATGTGGGCGTTGCTGGACGCGCGGCAGGCGGAATATCCGGCCGAGCACAACGTGGGGCACTTGTATGTTGCCAAGCCGGCGCTGGCTGCGTTCTATCGGGAACTGGACCCCACCAACACGTTCAACCCGGGCATCGGGCACACGTCAAAACTGTTGAATTGGGGTGCCTGCTGCGGCCAGCAAGGGTTGCCGGCCGCTTACCGCGGCCAAGAGGATGGCCGCGGCGCGCAGGGGTAGATCAGGCGTCGTTGGCGGCGTAGCCCATGTTGAATTGCAAGCCGCTGGCGCCTTCGTCCTGGCCGGGTTCGGCGCGCGACTGACCCAGGCGGGCCAGGTATTCGGCGGTGATGTCGCCCGTGACGTATTCGCCGTCGAAGCACGAAGCCTCAAAGCGCTGCATCTTGGGGTTCAGGTCACGCACCGACTGCTGCATGTCGGACAGATCCTGGTAGATCAACGAATCGGCGCCGATGGCGCGGGCGATTTCTTCGTCGCTGCGGCCGGTGGCGATCAGTTCCGATTGCGTGGGCATGTCGATGCCGTACACGTTCGGGAATCGCACCGGAGGCGCGGCGGACGCGAAGTACACCTTGTTGGCGCCGGCGGCGCGCGCCATGTCGACGATTTCGCGGCTGGTGGTGCCGCGCACGATGGAGTCATCAACCAGCAGCACGTTCTTGCCCTTGAATTCCATGCCGATGGCATTGAGCTTCTGGCGCACGGACTTACGGCGCACGGCCTGGCCCGGCATGATGAACGTGCGACCCACGTAGCGGTTCTTGATGAGCCCTTCGCGGTAGTCCAGGTTCAGGCGCGCGGCCAACTGCATGGCGGCGGGACGCGAGGAATCCGGAATCGGCATGACGACGTCGATGTCGCCCAGGCGCATGTTGCGCGCGACCTTGTCGGCCAGGTACTCGCCCATGCGCAGGCGGGCGTCGTAGACCGACACGCCGTCGATCAGCGAATCCGGACGCGCGAAGTACACGTATTCGAAAATGCAGGGCACCAGTTGCGGGTTCTCGGCGCACTGGCGGCTGACGAAGCGGCCGTCCAGGTCGACGAACACGGCTTCGCCGGGCTCGACGTCGCGCACGAAGACAAAGCCGCTGCCTTCCAGCGCCACGGATTCCGAGGCCACCATCCATTCAACGCCTTCGTCGGTTTCCATGCGGCCGATACACAACGGGCGGATGCCGTTGGGGTCGCGGAAGGCCAGCAGGCCGTAACCGGAAATCTGCGCCACGACCGCATAGGCGCCACGCACGCGCTTATGCACGGCCGACACCGCACGGAAGATCGCGTCGTCGTCTAGCGACACACCGTTGGCCGAGGATTGCAGCTCGTGCGCAAGCACGTTCAGCAGCACTTCGGAATCGGAATTCGTGTTGATGTGGCGACGGTCGACGCGGTACAGCGATTCACGCAGTTCACGCCAGTTGGTCAGGTTGCCGTTGTGGGCAAACATGATGCCGAACGGGGCGTTGACGTAGAACGGCTGGGCCTCTTCCTCGCTGGCGCTGGAGCCCGCGGTGGGATAGCGGACCTGGCCGACGCCGGACGTACCGGGCAACGAACGCATGTTGCGCGTACGGAAGACGTCGCGCACCAGGCCGTGAGCCTTGTACATATTGAATTGGTTGCCTTGCGACGTCGCGATGCCCGCGGCGTCCTGCCCGCGATGCTGCAACAACAGCAAGCTGTCATAGAGCAGCTGGTTGACCGGCCCGCGCCCGATGACCCCTACGATTCCACACATGGTGAGATTTCCTGGTTGATTTGAAGCTAATCAATACGGCAGCCAAGTCGCCAAAGACGGCGGCAGCCACGTTTTGATATGTTTGATGGCCTCGATGGCCGAATGCGAAAACATGGCGTCCTTCCACCACGGCTCTTGGGGCAGCGGCGTGTAGCCGGCAGCGGCCACCAACGCCAGCACGATCAGCAGACCACGGGCCAGCCCGAACATTCCGCCCAGGCCGTGATCGGCCGGGCTGAGTCCGGTACTGCGGATCAAGGCGGCTAGCGTCATGTTGACCAAACCCACACCGAGCAGCACTAGGATGAACACCACGGCGTATGAGACTCCCATGCGCAGCAGCGTCGTTTCAATATAGGGCTCTAGCCACGTATACACCGTGGGACCCCACCATATCGCGGCCACGAAGGCCAGCAGATAGGCGACCAGCGACAGCACCTCTTTGAGCAGGCCGCGCACCAGGCCCAGCACACCCGAGACCGCCAGGATGGCCAGCACGACGAAGTCGAAACCGGTCACTATTGGGCGGCGATAAAACCATTGTCATAGCCCAAGGTGCGCAAACGCGCCTGGGCCGCCTGTGCCGCTTCGCGAGAGGGGAACGGCCCCACGCGCAAACGGTACTGCTGCTTGCCTCCGATGGAGGCTTGTTCAACAAATGCGTTGGTGACGCCCGCCTGATGCAGCTTGGCGCGACGCGATTGGGCGTCTTCCGACGTGGTGTACGCCGCGATCTGCAACACGAAATTGCCCTTGGCGGCAGGCTTGGGCGCGGTGGCCGGCGCCGAAGCAGCCGGTGCCGCACGCCCTTCCAGCAGCGCCAAAGCGCGCGCGCCGTCATCGGAACGCGTGTCGGGTTTGGCGGGGGTGGTCGGTTTGGCTTCCGGCTTGGCCTCGGGCTTGGGTTCCGGCTTGGGCTTGGCTTCGGGCTTGGGCGGCACCAGTGGCGGCGTGACCTGCACGGTGGTTCCTTGCGCGCTGGACGCCGTCGCGGCGGGCGGCGTGGAGGTCACGGCAGGCGGCGTGGGCACCGGGGTTTCGGTAGGCGCGGTGCCCGTGGCGGCGCCATTGGCTGCGGCTGCGCCCGACGCGGCAGCACCGGACCCGGCGGCCTGCGGCTCGCTTACCTGCGGTTGGAAGGGAGTGTTGCGGTCCGGCACGCGGATGGGAATGTTGTCGGCAACCGGCACCGGCTGCGAATCAAGCACCATGGGCAGGATGATGACTGCCGCCAGCACCAGGGCGACGGCGCCTGCCAACCTGCGCCGCGCACGGCCGCGCAACTGCGCAGCCTGAACCTCGCTAGGCACTGCCGCCCGTTTAGAGGACTGCGCCTGGTCGGCAGGATCTTTGCGATTGAAAAAACCCATGGAAGAGAATTCCTTGCGGCGCCTTGCGGCAATATGGCGGCGGGCCGCCATGTCCCGTTTTGCCTATGCCTTGCGACCCAGAGCCTGCAAAACCGAGGCCACGGTGAGAAACGACCCAAACACGACGATTCTATCATTCTCGACCGCCCGTTCGCGCGCCGCCGCGTAGGCTTGCGCGGGATCGTCGAAGGCGGCGATGCTGGGGCTTTCCGCCCCCGCGGGCGATGGCGGCAAGGCGGCGGCCACCTTGTCGGCCAGCGCCTGGCCCGACGTGCCGCGCGGGCCCGGCAGCCCTGCGCAATACCAGTGGTCGATGCGGGAGCCCAGCTTGGCGATGACGCCGGCCAGGTCCTTGTCGTTCAGCATGCCGAACACCGCGTGGGTGTACGGATGAAAGCCCATGTTGTCCAGGTTCTGCGCCAGCACGGCCGCGGCATGCGGGTTGTGCGCCACATCCAGGATCACCGACGGCTGACCGGGCAGAATCTGGAAGCGGCCCGGCAGCGAGGCTTGTAGCAGCCCAAGCCGCACCGCCTGCTGCTGCACCGGCAGCCGGTCGCGCACCGATTCCAGCGCGGCCAGCGCGGCGGACGCGTTCAGCAGCTGGTTGGCCCCGCGCAGCGCCGGGTACGCCAGCGCGCTGCGGCGCTGTTCGCGCCCGCCATACGCCCATTGCTGGCGGTCGCCGGAATAGTTGTAGTCGCGCCCGAACAGCCAGAGATCCGCGCCGATTTTTTCAACGTGGTCCAGCAGCGATTGCGGGGGCACCGGATCGCTGCAAATGGCCGGACGGCCAGCGCGATAGATGTGGGCCTTTTCGAAGCCGATTTTTTCGCGGGTATCGCCCAGCCAGTCGGTGTGGTCAAGGTCTACGCTGGTGACGATGGCGCAATCGGCGTCGACGATATTGACGGCGTCCAGCCGCCCGCCCAGCCCCACTTCCAGCACGATGGCGTCCAACCGCGTTTGCGAGAAGAGCCGCAGGATGGCCAGCGTGGTGAATTCAAAGTAGGTCAGCGAAACCTCGCCCCGCGCCGCTTCGACCGCCTGGAACTGCGCGATCAGCTCGGCGTCCGAGGCGATCTGGCCGTTGACGCGGGCCCGTTCGTTGAAGTCGATCAGGTGGGGCGACGTGTACAGCCCGACCTTGTAGCCGGCAGCCAGCAGGATGGCTTCAAGCATGGCACAGGTGGACCCCTTGCCGTTGGTGCCGCCCACCACGAACTTCACGCCCGACAGCTCAAGCCCCATGCGGGTGGCCACGTCGCGCACGCGGTCCAGGCCCATGTCGATCGCGGTGGCGTGTATGGATTCCAGGTACTGGAGCCAGTCGGACAGGGTGGCGGAAGCGTCAGGCGAAGAAACGGGGGACATGTCGGGGCCGAGAGAGGAGATCAGCCCAGGATTTTAGCAGCCGGTGCCCGGTGTTTTCCCTAATCCCCTAGGGCGCGCCACGGTATCGGTTCCGAAAAAGCGCTTGCCGATGTTTTTCGCATACGTGAAAATGAATTTACGTATGAAAACTTAGACGGACGAACATGACGCAATCTTCACCCCCCCGCTGGCTGGTTCGCGAAGCCGACATCCCCGGCTATCACCCCGCCAATCACACCGGCACCTTGAACCGCCGGCTGATCAGCCCCGACACGGTCGGCGCGCGCGGCGTGGAAGTGCTGCTGGGCGTGATTGAAAAAGGCCAGGGCGCGCTGCCGCATGCGCATCCGGGCATCGAACAGGTCTGTTATCTGTTGTCCGGCACCGCGCGCGCGCAGGTGGCGGACGAAACGGCCGACATGGTGGCGGGCGACTGCTGCTACTTCCCGCCCGACATCCCCCACGTATTTACCGTGACCAGCGACGAGCCCGCCAGGCTGCTGGTGATCTACACCCCTCCGTACGAAGAATCCCCCGACCGCGTGATCCGGGACTTTCCGGCGCCCTCGCCCGCCGCCTGACGCGGCGCGGCACCAGGCAGCGGACGCAGAGCCGCGCTTGCATTCCTATCTATAAAAACTGGAGACAACCCATGCACCCCTTCCGTCTATTCGGTACCGCCCTGCTCAGCGGCGCGGCATTGTTGGCCGCGCCCCTGGCGCAGGCGGCCGACTACCCCAACAAACCCATTACGTTGATCGTGCCGTTCCCGGCCGGTTCAGGCACCGATGCCGTCGGCCGCATCTTCGGGCAGGAGCTGTCGACCATCCTGGGCCAACAGATCGTCGTCGAGAACAAGCCCGGCGCCAACGCGACCATCGCGGCCAGCTATGTGGCGCGCGCCAAGCCGGACGGCTACACCTTGTTCGTCACCACCAATACGTCGCACTCGGCCGCCCCCTGGCTGATGAAGAACGTGTCCTACGACCCCGTCAAGGATTTCACGCCCATCGCGCGCGGCGGCAACCTGCCTTTCATCCTGGTCGTAAACCCGAAACGGCCCTGGAAGAACGTGGCCGAACTGGTGGCTGACGCGAAGAAGAACCCCGGCCGCATCACCTACGCCAGCGGCAACAGCACGGGCATCGTCGCGGGCGCAACGCTGGCCGACCGCGCCAAGATCGACATCCTGCACGTGCCGTACAAGGGCACGCCGCAGGGGCTGACCGACGTGGTCGGCGGCCAGGTGGATTTCATGTTCACCGACCTGGCTTCCGGCCTGCCGTTCGTGCACTCCGGCCAACTGCGGGCCCTGGCCGTGTCCACCGCCGAGCGCAGCGCCATCGTGCCGGACCTGCCGTCCATGGCCGAGGCGGGCGTGAAGGACTTTGACCTGAATTCCTGGAACGGCTATTTCGGCCCGGCCGGCCTGCCGCCCGAGGTGGTGGCCAAGTTGAACGCCGCGATCAACAAAGTGGTGGCCAATCCCGACGTGAAGAAGCGCCTGGCGGGCCTGGGCTTCGACGCCTTTTCGGGTACGCCGCAGGACTTCGCCACGTTCGTCAGCGAACAGCGCGACCTGTGGGGCAAGCTGATCAAAGACGCGGGGATCCAACAACAATGACGCAGCATTCATCCACTGATGCCGCCGCCGGCGGCCCGCTTGCCGGGGTGCGCATCCTGGACCTGAGCTCGGTCGTGATGGGCCCTTACGCCACTCAGACGCTGGCGGACCTGGGCGCGGACGTCATCAAGGTGGAATCGCCCGCGGGCGACAACATGCGCGCCGTGGGCCCCATGCGCAATCCGGGCATGGGCCACTTGTACCTGCACCTGAACCGCAACAAGCGGTCCATCGTGCTGGACCTGAAGACGCCCGAGGGCCTGGCGGCTTGCTTGAGGCTGGCGGAAAGCTGCGACGCACTGCTCTACAACATCCGGCCCCAAGCCATGGCGCGGCTGGGCTTGTCGTACGAGGCGGTGGCCGCGCGCAACCCGCGCATCGTTTACCTGGGCGCCTACGGGTTTGGCGAGGCCGGCCCCTACGCCGGCCGGCCCGCGTACGACGACCTGATCCAGGGGCAGACGGGCATCGCGGCGCTGTCGGCCCAGCAAAGCGGCGACGTGCCGCGCTACGCGCCGCTGACGCTGGCGGACCGCGCGGTGGGCCTGCACGTAGGCATCGCCCTGGTGTCGGCCGTGCTGCACGCCAAGACCACGGGGCGCGGCCAACAGGTCGAGATCCCGATGTTTGAAGGCATGGCGCATCTGGTGCTGGGCGACCACCTGGGCGGGGCGACCTTTGAACCGCCTCTGGGACCCACCGGCTACGCCCGGCTGCTGGCCCCGCACCGCCGCCCCTACGCCACGGCCGACGGCTACCTATGCTTGCTGATCTACAACGACAAGCACTGGCGCAACTTCTTCAAGCTGATCGAGCAGCCGGAATTGGCCCAGGACCCGCGCTTTTGCACGCATGGCGCGCGGGCGGCGCACATCAGCGAGGTCTACGCCTTCGTGGCAGACGTGATTCGCACCCGCAGCACGGACCATTGGCTGGCAGCGATGGCGGCGGCCGACATTCCGGCCTCGCAGTTGTACACGGTGGACGACCTGCTGCAAGACGAGCACCTGGCCGCCACCGACTTCATCCGCCACATCGACCACCCCAGCGAAGGCCCGCTGCGCACCCCCGCGCCGCTGGGCCATTACCAAGGCACGCCGACATCGCTGCGCCGGCCCGCCCCCCGACTGGGCGAGCACAGCCGCGAGGTGCTGGCGCAGGCCGGCTACGACGACGCCCGGATCGACGACCTGCTCGCCCGTGGCATTACCCAGGACGGAAACGACTGATGGACTTTGCTTTCACCCCCGACCAATTGGCGCTGCGCGACGCCGTTTCGCGCATCTGCGACCGCTACCCCGACGAATACTGGCTGGAACGCGACCGCGAAGGCGGCTTTCCCGAGCCGCTGCATGCCGATCTGGCCCGCGACGGCTGGCTGGGCATCGCCATGCCGCAGGAATACGGTGGCGCCGGCCTGGGCATGACGGAAGCCGCGCTGATGATGCAGACCATCGCCGCGTCCGGCGCGGGCTTTACCGGCGCGTCCGCCGTGCACATGAACATCTTCGGGCTGAATCCGGTGGTGGTCTTCGGCAGTGACGAACAACGCAGCCGCTGGCTGGAACCGCTGATCGCCGGGCGCGAAAAAGCCTGCTTCGCCGTAACCGAGCCCGATGCCGGGCTGGACACCACCAAGCTGTCGACCCGGGCGGTGCGCCAGGGCGATGAATACGTGGTGCATGGGCGCAAGATCTGGATATCGACGGCGCAGGTTGCCACCAAAATGCTGCTGCTGGCGCGCACCACGCCGTTGTCCGAGGTAGACAAACCCACCCAGGGCCTGTCGCTGTTCTATACGGACCTGGACCGCGAAAAGATCGAAGTGCGCGAGATCGAGAAAATGGGCCGCAAGGCCGTGGACTCGAACATGCTGTTCATCGATGGCCTGCGCATCCCCGTGGCCGACCGCATCGGCGAAGAGGGCCGAGGCTTTGAATACATCCTGCACGGCTTGAACCCCGAACGCATCCTGATCGCGGCGGAAGCCGTGGGCATTGGCCGCGCGGCGCTGGACCGGGCGGTGAAGTATGCCGGCGAACGCACCGTATTCGGCCGCCCCATTGGCCAGAACCAGGGTATCCAGCACCCGCTTGCACAAGCCTGGATGCAGCTGGAGGCCGCCGACCTGATGGTGTTCAAGGCCGCCAGCCTGTACGACGCCGGCCTGCCCTGCGGCCCCTACGCCAACACCGCCAAGTACCTGGCGGCCGAAGCCGGCTACAACGCCTGCCAGACGGCGGTGATGACGCTGGGCGGCATGGGCTACGCCAAGGAATACCACGTGGAACGGCTGCTGCGCGAAAGCTTCATTCCGCGCATTGCGCCCGTCAGCCCGCAGCTGATCATGTGCTTTATCGCCGAAAAGGTGCTGGGGCTGCCGAAGTCGTATTAAGGATCAGGGCGGGGCCCGCGCCCCGTCAGGCCTGCTGTTCCAGCGCCGTGCAGGCCGCCCGCAGGATGCGCGCATACGCCTCTTGCTGCGGCTCGATCCGGTAGATCGGGCCGCCCACCGAAATCGCATAGTGCTCGCCCGACAGCGTGACGGGCCACGCAATGGCGCCCACGTCGGCGATCGATTCCCCACTGTTCATGAACCAGCCGCGTTGCCGCGAGCGCTGAAGATCAGCTTCCAGTGCCTCGGCGGTGACCAGCGTGCGCTCGTTGTAGCGCGTCATCGGCGTGCCGGCCAGGACGGCATGGCGCGCGGATTCGTCCATCAGCGACATCAAGGCCTTGCCCAGCGAATTGGCATGTACGTCCTTGAACTCGCCGGCAACGGGCGCGTATCGGATGGTATGTGGCGAATCCAGCACGTCCAGATAGACCACGCGGCCGTCCTGCGTCAGCTTGGCAAAAACAACGGTTTCGCGGGTGGCGTCGCGCAATTCGGCCAGGCTGGGGTAGACGCGATCCAGCACGGGGTCCGCACGCGCGATGCGTTGCGCCATGGCCAGCAGCCGGCCGGTGGGGTAGTACCCCTGGCGCCGGCCCGTTTCATACAGGTAGCCCAGCCCGGTCAAGGTGCGGATCAGCGCCAGGCAGCTGGACACCGGCACATCCAGCAGACGGGCCAGCTCCGACAAGGGCAACGCGCGCTTTTCGCGGGCAAAGGTTTCGATGATTTCGATGACTCGCAGCGCCGTCTTGACACTCATTGCCCGATCCAAACTGATTAGCACGTGAAAGACCCAGCCCCGCCGGGGGCTAAAGTTCCCTGCAAAGGTGCCGTAATCGTAGCTGAGAATTCCCTGAAAACAGCGCGTTCCTCCGAGACGCCCACATCGCCGCTGGAGTGATCATGGCCGTAACCCCCCTAGCCCCCGCTACGTTCGCACCCGTTGCGCCCGTGTTGGCCCCCGTCGCAGCCGAACCGGCTGTGAGCGTGACGCCCGCGGCCGCCGCCACGAACAGCGGCGCCTCCGACAGTGCCACGTCGGACCAATCAGATTCGCAGAAGCTGCCGCTGGACAAGGCGCTGGACGAAATCAACGACCAGATGAAGGCGTGGTCGACTCAATTGCAGTTCGAGATAGACCCGAACGTGCATCAGGTGGTGGTGTCGGTGGTGGACGCGGAATCGGGCGATGTCATTCGTACGATCCCCAGCGAAACCGTGCTGAAAATCGCCAAAATGATCGTGAACATGCAAGGAAACGGCATCAAGACTTCCGCGTAGGTGACCCTTAAAACGGTGTTTTCCATGCAAGTTGGCGCCATTTCGTGAGGGAAACCCCGAATTAGGCCCGCCTTATGCCCTTACCCGGCCAATCGCCGGCATCATATTTTTGACAGAATCGCATCGCTAGGAAGGAATTTCACATGGCTTCTATTACCAACCTTGGGTCCGTGTCCGGCTTGCCGCTGGAAAAGATCCTGTCGGACCTGCAAGACGCCGAGACGAAAAAGCTGTCGGTCTACACGACCCGCGCCGAAAGCTACCAAACCCGTATCGACGCTTACTCGCAGCTGCAAAGCGCGTTGGAAGCCCTTCAGTCGTCTGCCGCCGTGCTGGGCAAGACCGAAACGATGGCTGCCATCAAAGGCAGCGTGACCGGCGGTTCCGCCCTGACGGCCACCGTGGCCGCGGAAGGCGCGGTGGCTGGCGAGTACACCATCGAAGTGAAAAACCTGGCGCGTGCCCAAAGCTTGCAATCGTCGGCCATTGCCGACCGCACGGCTCAGAACGGCGCCACCGGCACGTTTGAAATCGAACTGGCCGACGGCACCAAGCGTACCGTCGACCTGAAAGACGACACGTCGCTGAACGGGATCGTCAAAGCCATCAACGCCGACGACAAGACCGGCCTGCGCGCCACGGTCATCAACGACGGCAACGGCAACAACTTCCTGATGCTGACCGCGCGCGACACGGGCGAGAAGGCATCGGTCAAGTCCATTACCGTTAACGGCGACCAGTCGCTGAAAGACATCCTGACCTTCAGCACCGACGCCGGCGGCGTCACCAGCGGCATGACGGCCACCAAGGGCCAGGACGCCGAAGTCATCATCAACGGCATCCCGGTCAAGAGCGGTTCGAACAACATTTCGACCGCCATCGACGGCATCACGTTGAACCTGGCAGAAAAGACGGACGCCGACAAGCCGATCACGCTGAAGCTGGAAGCCGACACCTCGGTCGCCAGCAAGGCCGTGCAGGACTTCGTCACCAAGTACAAGACGCTGCAAACCACGATCAAGAACCTGACGTCGTTCGACGCCAAGGCCGCCACCAATCAGCCGCTGACCGGCGACGGTACGACGCGTTCGATCCAATCCGCCCTGTCCGGCGCGCTGCAAGGCGTCTTGGGCAACGGCACGCTGAAATCGCTGGCTGATCTGGGCATCACCACGGATGCCACCGCCCGCGAATTGAAGCTGGACACGACCAAGCTGACCAAGGCCCTGACGGAAAACCCGGCAGACGTCACCAAGCTGCTGACCGGCGAAAACGGCCTGGCCAAGAACATCGACGCCGCCCTCAAGGACGTGCTGGGTTCGACGGGTTCGCTCAAGACCCGCCAGGACGGCTTGGCCAAGTCCATCACTGCCGTGGATGCGCAGAAGGCACGCGCCAAAGCGTCCAGCGACGCTGAAATCGAACGGATGCGCTCGCAGTTTGTTGCGCTGGACACCTTCTACATGAAGATGCAAAGCACAGGCGCGTACCTGACCCAGCAGTTTGAGGCAATGAATAAGTCCAACAAGTAACTTATAGAAGATGCATTAAATGACGTATGCCGCCCGACGGCCCTCAGGGTCTTATTCTGTTCGTTCCTACGCCGATATCGGTCTGGAAACGCAAGTCCTGGGCGCAAGCCCGGAGCGGCTGATCACCCTGCTGTATCTGGGTGCGCGGGCGGCCATCGGGCAGGCACGTATCCATTTGAACGAAGGCCGGATCGCCGAGCGCGGCGCCGCCATCTCGAAAGCGATCAAGATCGTCGATGAAGGTCTGAAGACGGGGCTTAATATGGAGGCCGGCGGCGATATCGCCGCCAACCTCGCCCTGCTGTACGACTACATCATCCGCACGCTGCTGACGGCGAACCTGAAGGCGGATGCCGAACAGCTGGATATTGCCGACCGCCTGCTGGCCGACCTGGCCGAGGCCTGGCAGACTTCCATCGACCGGCCTGCCGGCGGCATGGAGCCGTAATGGCCAGAACCATGTCCCTAGCCAGCCTGCGCACGCCCGAGATTTCCATGACGTCCCTTACCCAGTCCCCTCCCTCCATCCTGGAAAACTACCAGGAGATTGCTGACATCACGGGGGAAATGCTCTCCGCCGCCAAGGCCGGCGACTGGGACCTGGCCATGGTGCACGGCCAGCAATACTGCGAACGCGTCGAACGCCTGCGTCAGACCGAACAAAAGGCGCCGCTGGACGAAGCCACGCGCGCCATGAAGTACGACCTGCTGGTGCGCATCCTGGAAAACGACGCGCTGACGCGTGATCTGGCCATTCCTCAACTGGCCCGCCTGGGCGAACTGCTGGGGCGCATGAAGCGCCAGCAGACGCTGCTGTCGGCCTACGGATACCAGCAGGCGCCTGAAGAATGAGCGTCGGTCCCGCCGCACTCGGTAACGTCCTGGTGCAGCGGTTGGACGCCGTGCTTGGCACGACGATGTCCGCCGCGAATGCCAACCAGGTTTCGGGCGCCCGGCCGGACGCCGTCAGCCAGCCTGGCGGCCCGGAAAAGCCCGGGTCGTCGGACGGGTCCACCCGCGACCCCCGGCAAGGTATACAAACTGGCGGCGCCCGAGGCGACCGCCAGAATACCGTTGTCGACGCCAAGACCGCCGCCGCGCTGGCGCTGGCCGCGCGCGGGCTGGTCACCAGTAGCGACACCACCGCGTCCGCGCCGACCACGCTGGGCACCACCGCCCGCACGATTCTTGCCTTGCTGGCGCAGTTTCCAGAAGCCGCGCCCGCCGTCCAGGGACGCGCCCCGCTGTGGAACGCCAATGGCGGCGCGGCTGAGCAAGCGCCCGCCCAAGCCGGATCCCAACCCGCGCCCGCGAACGGCCCGGCCGCCCAGCCCGGACAAGCCGCGCAGACGTTGCCGGGCGCCCCGCAGACGGGCGCTGCCGCGAACACCGCCGCCCCCCCCGCCCCCCCCCCCGCCCCCCCCCCCCCCCCCGCAAGCCCCCCCCCCCCCACCCCCCACCCCTCCCTCCACCCCACCTCTATCCTCCCACGCGCCGCGATCTCTTCTCGATTGCTACAGGCTACTCCACGACTCCAA
>NZ_JCBAMR010000031.1:0-70350 GCF_059760425.1 Achromobacter sp. RT286_PF | reverse complement strand
GATGCAACCGTGCTTGCCGGTTGCGCGGAGTCTTCAGGCAGGTCTTCCCAGGGTGGCACGCCATCCGCAGAGGCGACGGCTGGGGAAGCAGCGGCCTGCTGAGCAGCTGCGCCAGCTTGTGCCGACGCGATGGCCACCTGCGGCGCGGCGGGCGCGAAGTCGGCACCTGTGGCGTCGACGGTCGGAGCAGCGACGGTCGGTGAGGCGACAGCCGGAGAAGCAATCGCCGGAGAAGCAATCGCCGGAGAAGCAATCGCCGGAGAAGCAACCGCCGGTGAGGCGACCACTGGAGCATTGGCGGCCATTGAACCGGACGAGTTCGTCGGGGCCTCCGCTGCTGCGTTAGAGGCGGCGGCCGCCGTCGAGTCGGCGTTCACCGAGGGTGCGGCCTGGCCGACGGCGCTCGCCGTCGAAGCCGTCGCAGAGACCGACATCGGCGCGGATGCTGGCGCGGCCAAGGGTGCAACTGCGGGTGCAGAGACAGAAGCCGCTGCGGGTGCAACAACAGGGGCAGCTGCGGGAGCGACAGGAGCAGTTGTGGGAGCGACGGGAGTAGCGGCGGGCGCGGCAGAAGGCTCAGTCGCAGCCGCAGCCTCAGTCGCAGCCGCAGCCGCAGCCGCAGCCGCAGCATGAGCCACCGGCGCGGCCGACGCATCGGCCGCAGTCGCTGCCGCCACTGTCGCCGGCTCCGCCATCTGGCGAGCGGGCGTGGCGGGCGCTTCCAGCGCGGTCTGCGGACCCGCATCGCCGTTCAGCGCCAGCATGCGCAGGCAGGCCATGATGAAGCCTGCGTACTCGTCGGGTGCCAGCGTCAGTTCGCCTCGGCTGTGTACCGCCACGGAATAGAACAGCTGCACGGCGTCGGGATGCAGGCCCAGCGCCAGCCGCGCAATGTCGGCGGCCAACGGATCTTCGGCGGGCGTGACGCCCGTGACGCGCTGCTCGATCGCGACACGCGACAGCAACACTGCCAGGTCGGCCAAGGCGCCGGCATACGACAAGCCGCGTATGGCTAGTTCGTCGGCAACCGCCAGCACGCCCTTGGCGTCGCCGGTGGCCAAGGCCTCAAGCAGGCGCACCAGGTGGCGTTGGTCGATGGTGCCGAGCATGCCGCGCACGGCGTCCTCGGTCATGTTGCCGGCGCTATAGGCAATGGCCTGGTCGGTAAGCGACAGCGCGTCGCGCATGGACCCTTGCGCGGCCTGGCCGATCAGGCGCAGGGCGGGCACTTCAAACGCGACCTCTTCGTGGCCCAGCACGGCTTGAAGGTGCCCGACGATGGAATCGGCCGGCATCTGCTTCAAGTTGAATTGCAGGCAGCGCGACAGCACCGTCACCGGGATCTTTTGGGGGTCCGTGGTGGCCAGGATGAATTTAACGTGGGGGGGCGGTTCTTCCAGCGTCTTCAACATGGCGTTGAAGGCGTGGCCGGTCAGCATGTGCACTTCGTCGATCATGTAGACCTTGAAGCGCCCCGCGCCCGGCGCGTACACCGCCTGTTCCAGCAACTGCGTCATTTCCTCGACGCCGCGGTTCGAGGCCGCGTCCAGTTCCAGGTAGTCGACAAAGCGTCCGGCGTCGATCTCGGTACAAGCGCGGCAGACACCGCAAGGCTTGGACGTGATGCCGGTTTCACAGTTGAGGGACTTGGCCAGGATGCGGGACAACGTGGTCTTGCCCACGCCCCGCGTGCCGGTGAACAACCAGGCATGGTGCAGGCGTTGGGTGTCGAGCGCATGGGTCAGCGCGCGCACCACGTGATCCTGTCCCACGAGGGTATCGAACGATCTCGGCCGCCACTTGCGGGCCAGTACCAGATAAGTCATGGCTGGATTGTAGAGCCTGTTTCGCGTGCTGGCTGAAATGCAAAGGGGACGGGCTTATTCCCGTGGAACGAATCCCTGGAAAATAACCCCGTCCCCCTTGAAAGCGAAGGGCCATGAAATGAAATCATGACCCTTTGCTTTGAAGAATCCGGTTGGCGAGCCTTACTCCGGCACTGACCCTAAACGACTATGGCTGCTTCGTTCCCGACCTGACCAGGTTCACCGTCGAACCATGCGGAGGGGCCCGCCAACCGGAATTCTAGCAGAGCTGCGCTTCGCTTGCTTGCAGCCTTCCGGTTGGCGGGCCCCTGAGGGGCGGTATGTTGCCCCCTCCCCGGCCCTCCCCCCGAGGGGGAGGGGGTGATGGCTTTGCTTCGCTTGCCATTTTTGGCTCGCTTCGCTTTGCCTTGCTTCGCTTTGCCTTGCTTCGCTTTGCCTTGCTTCGCTTTGCCCTTGCTTCGCTTTGCCTTGCTTCGCTTTGCCTTGCTTCGCTTTGCCTTGCTTCGCTTTGCGTTGCTTCGCTTTGCCTTGCTTCGCTTTGCCTTGCTTCGCTTTGCCCTTGCTTCGCTTTGCCCTTGCTTCGCTTTGCCCTTGCTTCGCTTTGCCCTTGCTTCGCTTGCCTCGCTTCGCTTTGGCTTGCTTCGCTTCGGCTTGCTGCGCTTCGGCTTGCTGCGCTTTAGCTTGCTCCGGTTTGCCTTGCTCCGGTTTGCCTCACTGCGGTTTGCCTTGGTCCAGCTTGCTTTGGTCCGATTTGCCTTGGTCCGGCTTGCCTTGGTCCGGCTTGCCTTGGTCCGGCTTGCCTTGGTCCGGCTTGCCTTGGTCCGGCTTGCCGTGCTCGCCTTGCGTTGCCTTGTTCCGCCTTGCCTTGCTTGGCCTTGCTTGCGCCTTATCTGTATGTTTGGCTTGCATTGATGGCGTTCGCGAGCGGGTTGCCTGGGGTTGCTTGGCGGCTTTGGGGCGGGGTTATTTGTTTGGGGCCAGGGGGCTTTTGGTTATTGGTGCAGGTCGATCCAGGCTTTGGCTCGGGGGAAATAGAGGGCGGCTTTGGCTTTGCGGCCGTCTAGGGACGTGACTTGCGAGCAGTAGCGCAGGAGTTGGTCGCCGTGGCGTTGGCGCATTCTGGTGGCGAAGGCGGCGGGGGGTTCTCCGGGGTGGGGGCGGCCGGTTTTGTAGTCGACGATCAGCCAGCCGTCTTCGGTGCTCAGCGCCAGGTCGATGACGGAGACCTTGCCGGCGGCGTCGATCAGGGGCCATTCGCGGCGGGCGCCGGATTGGGATAGCAGCCATAGGCCGCGTTCGTCGGACAGGGTGGCTTGCAGCGTTTCCAGTACGGCTTCGGCGGCGTCGTCGGCTTGGGAGGCGGGGATGCCGGCCCGGGTCAGCTGGCGACGCATGGCGGGCAGGCGGTCGGTCAGGGCTTCGGGCGGCCAGGCTTGTACGCCGTCTTGGCCGATACGGGCAAGCCAGGCGTGGGCCAGCGTGCCGATGGCGGCGTCGTAGCCGGCTTCCAGTTGCCAGGCGGGGTGTTCGGTGCCGTCGCCCCAGGCGCCGCGGTCGGCCGTGCCGAAACCGGCGCTGATAAGGACGTTGGACTGTTGGGCCAATTGCGTCAGGCCGTCGCCGGCGACGCGGCGCAGGGGCTCGCCTTGCCATTCGGGAGTGTCGGCGGCGTCGGGTTCGGGCTGTTGGTCCAGCGGGGGCGGTTCAGGGGTGACCAGGCAGGGCCAGAGGCGGCCCAGCAGGCTGGCGGATGGCGGGGCTTTGACCTGGCCGCTGGCTTCGTCAATGGACACGTGGCCCACCAGGTGCAGGCGTTTGCGCGCGCGGGTGGCGGCCACGTACAGCAGGCGGTCGATTTCATAGGATGCGCGGCGGGCCTCGCGGGCGCCCAGGTAGCGCGATATCGGGTCGGCCTCGACCTCGGCGCGCGGCTTGACGGGGCCGAACAGCACGCGGCCACTGCTTTGTTCGAAACGCACCAGCGGCGCCTGGTCGCCGCGCGGGGCGCGATGCAGGCCGTACAGGATCACGGTTTCAAATTGCAGGCCCTTGGACTTGTGCATGGTCATGATCTCGACGGCGCCGTCGTCCTCGTCCGCCGCGTCGGGCGCGGCGAACAAGCGCGAGATCCCGGCGTCCAGCGCTGCGGGGTCGATGGCCCCGTGCGGGGCCAGGCGTTCGACCAGCTGGAACAGGCTTTCGGCGTCGTTCGACACCGACAGGCCGGCATACAGCGCGGGGCCGCCCAAGCGGCGCCACAGGGATTCCACCCAGGCGGCGAACGGCATCGCGCCCGAGGCATTGCGCTTGTCCAGCAGCACGGCCGCCACTTGCCGCAGCCGTTCGAATTCGTCGGGGCTCAGCAGGGCTTGCGCCAATGGCGGCTCTGGCGCGGGCGATTCGGCTTCAGGCCATGCGCCTTGTGCAACACGGCCGACGCCGGACGATGCGCTGTCCAACGGTGCGGATTGCGAGGCACCGTTTGCGGCGTCTGGACTGGCGTCAAACAACGAGCCTTGCGCGCCGCTGGCGGAGATACCGCGCGCCGGCGCGACGACTCGCGAGGCGCCAGCAGCCGCCGTCGGAGCGGTGGCCGGAGTCATGCGCAGCGCGCGTTCCAGCAGTACCGGGACCGGCGTGACGTGGTCGTCGCCGAACAGGCGTTGCAGGGACGTCAGCGTCAGCCCGCAGTACGGGGCGCGCAGTACCGACAGCCAGGCCATGCGGTCGGCCGGGTGCGACAGCGCGCGCACCAGTTGCACCAGGTCGGCCACCACCGGCCGCAGCGCCAGGGGCACCAGGTCCACGGCGCGGCAGCGGATGCCTTCCTGCGCCAGCCGGCGCGTCAGATTGCCCAGATGGCTGCGCGCGCGCACCAACACCGCCACGGGGTGCTTGGCGCCTTTGTGATCGATCAGCGCCTGACGCACCAGGCCGACGGCGATATCTTCTGCCTGCTCCTCGGCGGGCGTGCCGCCCGCGCGCGACCAAGCGGGGTGGAATCGCACCGCGGGGTCGGGCAGCGCCTCGTGGAACGCGGTGGACGGGCTGTACGCGATGGCGCCCGCCGCGGCGTCGCTACGCCGGGGCAGCAGACCCGCAAACGAACGGTTCACCCATTCCACAATGCCCGCCTGCGAGCGGAAGTTGTCGGTCAGGTTCAGGAAATCAGGCGTCAATTCGCCCACGCCGATATCGGCCACCTCCAGGAACAGGCCCACTTCCGCCTTGCGAAACCGGTAGATCGATTGCATCGGGTCGCCTACCAGGAACAGGCTGCGCCCGTCGCCCGCCTGCCAGCCCGACGTCAACGTGCGCAGCAAGTCCAGCTGTGTCTGGCTGGTGTCCTGGAATTCGTCGATCAGCAGATGGCGAATGGACGCGTCCAGTTTCAGCAACAGTTCGCCGGGATCATCGGCGCTGCCCAGCGCAGCGGCCGCGCGTTGCGCGATTTCGATGAAATCGACCTCGCCTTTGTCCGCGAAGCGCAGGCGCAGCTGCGCCACCGCCAGCGCCAGCGTCATCAACTGCGCGCCCAGCACTTCCCATTGCGCGTCCGTGAAATGCGGCGCCGGAATGTCGCGCACGGCGTGCAGGCGGCGCACCCAGGCGGCCTGCCCGTCGGCCGATTCCAGCCATGCCACAAAGGGTTCCTTGTGCGCGCACTTGGCCGGAAAGCCCAGGTTTTTGTTGACGGTCTTGCGCAGGCTGCCGGTGCCGGTCAACAGCAGATGTGCCACGGCTCGCCACTGGTCCAGCATTTCGGCGTCCGGCGGCAGTTCTTCCGTCCAGTCCAATAGCGCCAGCAGCTTGTTGTCGTCGTCACCATCCTGCAAATGGGACGCGGCCAGGCGGGCCGGGCCGCACAGCGCATCGGCCCAGCCCAGCGGCATGGCGTCGCACAGCGCGTCCAGGTCTTCGCCGATGGCCTCGGCCAGCATCGCTTCCATGCCGGCGCGATCGGAGCCGTGGCGCAGCAGCGGCAGCCACTGGTCGCGCTGCCCCAGCATGTCGGCCAGGGCATCCTTGGCCGCCTGCACGTCCACATCCAGATGCTTGAGCAACACGCGCACCGCGTCGTAGTCATCGGCAAGATCCAGCGTGGCGCGCGCCGCCGCTTCGTAGTGCGCGCGTGCATCGTCGGTAATGTCGGGCATGCCGCCCAGCTCGGACAGCCACGGCATGCTGCGCACCAGGCCCGCGCAAAACGAGTCGATGGTGCGTATGGCCAGGCGCGCCGGATGGTCCAGCAGATGCCAGCCCTGCTCGGCATTGCGTGCCAAGGCGGCGCGCGCCAGTTCCCAGCTGCGGCGCTCGTGCATGGCCTCGGGCGGGGCGTCCAGCCCACGGCGCAGCTTGCTCAACACGCGCGCGTGCATCTCGGATGCCGCCTTGCGCGTGAACGTGATGGCGACAATTTCCTCGGGCCGGTTCACCGTGGCCAGCAGCGCCAGGATGCGGTCGGTCAGCAGTTCGGTCTTGCCCGAGCCGGCCGGCGCCTGCACGAGAAAAGAGCGGGTGGGATCCAGCGCGTCGGTACGCGCGGCGTGGTCCTGTGGCAGGCGTTCAGTGTCGGCCATGGCTTAGGCGTCCTCGTCGTCAAGATGCAAACGCAAGAACGGCAATGCATCGCAGTATTTCAAATCGTCCCGGCGGTAGGCCATGTTGGTGGCCACGCCCGCCACATACTCATCCGCCAGCGCTTCGATGGCAACGCGCCAACGCTGCCGGATCTCGGGCCATGTCAGACCATCGAAGAACTTGCTGTCGCTGGCCAGCGTCACCCCGGGCACGCCAAGGTCTTCATCGGCCAGCCCTTGCGCCGCGACCTGCCGAGCATGGATCTGCGCCAGCACCAGCCCGGCGACCTCGCCGCCCGCGGCATCGGCAAGCACCGACGCGTAGAACGGCAACTGCACATTCACGGGCCGACTGCGCGACCAATCGGGTTCCGGCTTGGCGGCGGCCACGCCCGTCTTGTAATCGACGATGACGTTGCGCCCATCGGCCAGGGTGTCGATACGGTCCAGACGCAATTTCAGGTTCAACGCGCCGCGTTGCCACTGGTGGTTTTTTTCGACCTGGGCAACCGCGAACGGCAAGCGCTGCGCTTCCATGTCCAGCCACGCGGCCAGCACGGCGCGCGCGCGCTGGCATTCCAGCACCTTCAACGCGGGCGCGTAGTCTTTGAGTTCTTCGTCGGCAGCCTGCGCCACGGCCTGCTCCAGCAAGGCCGCCAGCCGGTTCGTGGCCATGATTTCATGCAGCGTGTCCTGGTCGGGCATCATGCCCCATACCAATTCCAGCGCCTTGTGCAGGAACTGCCCGCGCACGTTGACCGTGGCGCTGTCGGCATAAGGCGCCAGCTCGCGCCCGCCCAGGCGGTGGCGCACGAACGCCCAAAGCGGGTTGCGCGCCTGCGTGTCCAGCACGTCCAGCCCGCCGCCGCCCCGGTTGCCCGGCGCCAGTGGCGGCCCCAGATTGTCGTCCAGCGACTCTTGCGGCAAGGGCGCAGTGGGAGCCGCCGCCGGCGGCATCCAGTCGCTTAGCAAGGCGCCCGCGATCAGCGGCGATGGCCGTAGCTCGCGTTCCCCGTCCATGTGCGCGTGGCTGACGATGATGTCGGGCGCGCAGCGGCACAGCGCGGCGTACATGCCTTCGGCCCATTCGCGTTCACGTTCCGGCGTGGCGCGTGGCGCCTTGGCCTGGCGCAGCACTGCCAGCGGCAACAGCGGGTTGGGCTTGGGCGAGGCCGGCAGCACGTCGTCCGTCAAACCCAGCATCCAGACGCCGTCCCAATAGCCGCCTTCGGCTTCCAGCAGGCCCAGCACGTCAAGGCGCGCCGTGGGATCGCGCTGCGGTTGAAACGATGCCGACCGCGCCACGCTTTGCAGCAGGTTGACCGCCGCCACCCCGCCCAGCCGGCCGGCTGCCGGCGCCAAGGCCGAAAAGCTGCCCAGCGCGTCGCCCAATGCGCCCATGACCTGGTAGGCCACACTGTCCAACACGCCTTCGCCCGGAAAACCCAGCGCCGTCAGCGCCGCTTTCATGCGCAGCATCCAGACATCGCACGTCGCCTGGCGGCCGCCTTGCGTCCAGATTTCCAGCGCCTGATGCCAAGCCGGCGCCAGCGCGGGAAGATCGGCCAGCAGTTTTTTCCAATCATGCGGGCTGACATGTTGTACGGCTTGACGGCGCCAGCGCGCGTCGATGGCGGCCAGGCGCGCGCGGTCGCGGACATCGCCGGCACAATGCCCGGCCAGCAAGGCCGCGCCCAGAACGTCTACGCCGCAGCCCTTGCCGCTTGCGCATTCCGCCAACGCGCGCAGCCACGCCAGTGCGGCACGCGCCATCGGCCATTCATTCAGTGGCCGGCCCACGGCCACGTTGAAGGCATGCGCGGGCGCGCCGTCGCGACCGGCCAGCGCCTGGCTCAAGATGCGGCGCGCGAATGGCGATTCGGCTTCCAGCTGCGGCGAGACGATCGCAAAGCGCCCTTGCGGATGCGCCTTCAATTGGCCGGCAGCCCAAGCCGCCGCCGCGCGCCATTCGGCGCCTTGGTCGGCCGCTTCGAAACGGCACGCCACCGTTTCAACACGCTGCTCGTCACGCCATTGCGACACCCGCGAACCCTGCATTTCAAAGGCGCTGAGCAGGCGGCGAAATCGCGGCGACATATCGGTAAAGCCGGCCAGGACCAACTGCGCGGGCGTGCGCAGACGGCCCTCTTCCAACGCGCGCAGCACACGTGCGTAGCCTTGGTTGGCGTCTTCGGCGTCGATGCCGGCCAGCGTTTGCCGGTAGCGCACGCGCCAGCGCGCAAAGCCGCGATATTCGTCCGTGTCGGCGCCCGAAGGCACGTGCAGGTCCCATTCGTCCATCAGCAGGTCGGCGTCCATCGCCAGCCTGGCCGCCTGGCTGGCGTCCAGCAGCACGCGTTCGGCTTCTTCGGCGCGGATGGCTTCGGTCCAGACCAGTTGCGTGGCGAAGCTGTCCAGCCGATAGGCGGGCACGTCGTCGTCCGCTTCGAAGGCCAGCTCGTTGGCGGATTCGGCAAGCCAGGCGGACAGCGGCAGGATGCGCGGCAACTCGCTGACCTGGCGTTCCTGGCGCAGCAGCCCGGCCAGTTCCAGCGTCAGGCGGCGCGACAGCCGGTTGTTCACCGTCAACACCAGCGTGTCGGCGGCGGCCAGGGCGCCGATATCCGGCAGCGATAGAAAGGGATGGGAAAGCGACGCGTCCTGCATGGGCATCCGTAAATCGCGCGCCCGAAGGCCGCGCGGGAAGACGAAAAAAACGACGGGAAAATTACCGTCGTAGGATACCGCGAGCCGCCGGGGCAAAGGCGGCTAAAAGCCGCAAAGCGATGCCAGGTTTTCCCAATGCACCTGCATGTTGGGCGTGGTGTAGCCCCAGAACGCCAGGCCCAGCACCGCCGCCAGCGCCAGCACGCCCGCAGCGCGCCAGGCGCGATGGCGGCGGGCGGCGGGCGGTTGGGCAGGCGGCAGCGAAGGATCGTGGGAGGGCATCACAGGCGCGTCGATTTCGGTGAAATTGCGGGACAGTTTTATCTCGGTTTCAAACAAACACGAAGGGGGCAGGCAAGCGTAACGGCGATTTTGGGCCGGTTTCGAAGCGGTTTCGAAGCGGTTTCCAAGCGGTTCCGAAGCGGTTCCGAAGCGGTTCCGAACCGGCGCCAGCCACCACGCCATCTCAGGCCGATACGGGGCGCGTCTCCACAGGCGTGACCGGCTGTTCGCGCACCGGCAGGCACAGCAGCGCGGCAATCACGGCAAGCGCCACGCCCAGCCACCAGACCATGTCGTAATTACCGGTCTTGGCGTACGCGTACCCGCCCAACCACACTCCGATAAAGCTGCCCAGCTGGTGGCCCAGGAACACGATGCCCGATAGCGTGGCGGCATAGCGCAGCCCGTAGATCTGCCCGATCAGCCCCTGGGTAAGCGGCACGGTGCCCAGCCAGAACAGACCCATCCACGCGGCGAACACGTACAGCACCCACGCCGACAGCGGCACCGCCAGCAACAGCAGGATGCCGAACGCGCGCATGAAATACACCACGGCCAGCAGCCGCTTCTTGCTGTATTTGCCGCCCAGCTTGCCCGCATAGAACGAGCCCAGCACATTGAACAGGCCGATCAACGCCACCGCCGTCGCGCCCTGCCCCGCCGTCAAGCCGCCATCCGTCACGTAGGCCGGCAAGTGCAGCGTGATGAACGCGGTGTGAAAGCCGCAGACAAAGTAGCTCCAGAACAGGAAGTGAAACGACGGATGGCGCACGGCCTGCCGCACCGCGGACGCCAGCGACTGCTGCGGCCCGGACTGCGCTTGCGGGCGCCCGCGCAGGTAATAGGCCAGCGGCGCGGCACAGGCCACGAACAGGGACAAGACCCACAACGCACCGGGCCAGTCCATGCCGGTGATCAGCGCCTGCCCGGTCGGCACCACGGCAAACTGGCCCAACGAGCCGCCCGCGCTGGCAATGCCCATGGCCGTGCTGCGGTAGGCCGCCGGCACCGCGCGCGCCACGACCGGCAGGATCACCGGAAACGTCGTGCCCGCCTGCCCCAGCCCGACCAGCACGCCGGCCGACAGGTACAAGGTGGTTTCATCGGTGGCGAAGCGGGTGCCGATCATGCCCAACATGTACAGCACGGCGCCCAGCGCGATGGTGCGGCCCGAGCCGTAGCGGTCGGCCAGGATGCCCATGAAGATGCAGGCCACGCCCCAGACCAGGTTCTGTAGCGCGAAGGCCATGGAAAAGACATCGCGGCCCCAGCCGTGGGCCAGGCCCATCGGCTGCATGAACAGGCCGAAGGTGGCGCGCACGCCCATGGCAAGCAGCACCACCAGGGTGCCCAGGATCAGGGTGCGCGTGGAAATCGTATCGGTTTGCGTAGACATGAAACCCGTGTCTGGTTGTTGTGTGGGTTTGCGTCCCCTCCTCGGGACTCGGCAAACATCATATACAAGTCGCCGCGCGCCAAACCGTAATAGCCCTTCTGGCGAATCACGCTTTATGCCGCGCTGTCACTAGGGCCTACCCCGTACGACCAAGGTCGAGTGTCCGAGCTGGTGATGCGTCTCTATATTGGGCAGAGGCCCGCAAGGCATCGCTGCGCGGGCCGACCCGGATGCCTACACGCCGTCCGGCAATAACAACAAGGAGCCCGACCGTGCCCACCCCCGACCCCACCCCCGGCGCCAACCCCGCCCCCTCCGCCACCCCCGCCACCATCACCGACGCCGTCATGCGCCATCCCAAATACCAGGAATTGTTGCGACGCCGCAGTCGCACCAGCCTGCTGTTCTTCGCCATCACCGCCGTCATCTACGCCGGCTTCATCCTGACGCTCGCATTCGACCCCGTCTTCTTCGGCAGCCCCGTGCCGGACATGACGATGAGCATCGGCGTGCTGACCGGCACGTTGGTCGTGTGCAGCGCCGTGGTGTTGATTTCCGCTTACGTGCATATCTCCAATTCCGTGTTCGACCCGCTGTTGGCCGCCATCATCAAGGACGTGTCATGAAAAACAAGAAACTGGGCGCCGCATTGATTTTCATATCGGGTTGCGCGCTGGCCGGATCGGCACGCGCCGCCACCACCGGCCAGGCCAGCATGTCCGCCATCGTCATGTTCCTGACGTTCATCGCGGGCACCATGGGCATCACCTATTGGGCCGCAAAGCGCACCCGCACGACGTCTGATTTCTACACCGCCGGCGGCGGCCTGTCGGGGTTTCAGAACGGGCTGGCCATCGCGGGCGACTACCTGTCCGCCGCCTCGTTCCTGGGCATCGCGGGCATGGTGTACGTCAGCGGCTTCGACGGCATGATCTACGCCATCGGCTTCTTGTTCGGCTGGCCCGTGGTCATGTTCCTGATCGCGGAACGGCTGCGCAACCTGGGCCGCTACAACTTCGCCGACGTGACCTCGTTCCGGCTGGCGCAAACGCCGATGCGAGTGCTGGCCGCCAGCGCATCGCTACTGATCATCGCGCTGTACCTGATTGCGCAGATGGTGGGCGCGGGCAAGCTGATCGTGCTGCTGTTCGGGCTGGACTACAACGTGGCCGTGGTCATCGTCGGATCCCTGATGATGATTTACGTGGCCTTCGGCGGCATGACGGCCACCACCTGGGTGCAGATCATCAAGGCCGTGCTGATGCTGCTGGGCGCTACATTGATGACGGTGCTGGTCATGGCTGCGTTCAGCTACAGCCCCGACGCCTTGCTGGCCGAAGCCACGCGGGTGCACCCGTCCGGCCGCGAACTGCTGGCGCCGGGCGCGCAGGTCAGCAGCAACCCGCTTAACGCCTTGTCGCTGGGTATTGCGCTGGCGTTCGGCACGGCTGGCCTGCCGCATATCCTGATGCGATTCTTCACCGTGTCCAACGCGAAAGAAGCGCGCAAATCGGTCATCTACGCCAGCTCGTTCATCGGCTACTTCTACCTGCTGACGTTCATCATCGGCTTTGGCGCGGTGGCGTTGCTGGTGCGCCATCCCGAGTATTTCGTCACGGGAGCCGACGGTAAGTTCGACATGCTGAAAAGCCTAATCGGCGGCACCAACATGGTGGCGGTGCACCTGGCCAACGCCGTCGGCGGCAACCTGTTGCTGGGCTTTTTGGCGGCGGTAACCTTCGCCACCATCGTGGCGGTGGTGGCCGGGCTGGCGCTGGCCGGCGCGGCGGCCATTTCGCATGACCTGTACGCCAACGTCATTGCACGCGGCCGCGCCACTGAACGCCAGCAGATGCGCATTTCACGCTTGTCCACCATCGCGCTGGGCATCATGGCGATCTTGCTGGGCATCGTGTTTGAAAACCAGAACGTGGCCTTCATGGTGGGCCTGGCGTTCGCCATCGCGGCCAGCGCCAACTTCCCGGTGCTGGTGCTCTCCATTTCCTGGCGCGGGTGCACCACGCGCGGGGCCACCATCGGCGGCTTCCTGGGGCTGGCCAGCGCCACGCTGTGGGTCGTGCTAAGCGACACCGTCTGGGTGGATGTGTTCGGTTTCGCCACCCCCATCACGCCCTTTCCGAACCCCGGCATCCTGTCCATCCCGCTTGCGTTCTTCTCGATCTGGCTGTTTTCAAAGTTGGACAACAGCCCGCGCGCACAACAAGAAGCCGAGGCCTTCGACGCGCTGACCGTGCGCAGCCAGACGGGCATCGGCGCCACCACGGCGGTTGCGCATTGAGCGCCGCGCATGAATACGGACATGAACATGAACATGAACATGCACCGTGCCCGATAACGATCTGCCATCAACCGCCCCAGGAGCCCTAATGGAACCCATCCCCGATCGCTACCCCGTCCCGCAAGGGTTTGCCGGGCCGCAGACGGTGACGCAGGAGCAATACGCGCAGCAGTACGCGGCGTCCTTGCAAGACCCCGACGCGTTTTGGGCAAACGCCGCCAAGCGCTTGCAGTGGTATCAGGAACCCACCCAGATTCGCGACGTGGACTTGTCGGCCGATAACTTTCACATCCGCTGGTATGCCGATGGCGAGCTCAACGTCAGCGTCAACTGTCTGGACCGGCACCTGGAAGCGCGCGGCGACAAGGTCGCGCTGATCTGGGAATCCGATGACCCCGACCTGCCCTCGCAACGCATCACGTATCGCGAGCTTCACGCCAAGGTCTGCCAGATGGGCAACGCGCTTCGCCGCCAAGGCATCGGGCGGGGCGACCGCGTCACGATCTATCTGCCGATGATCGTCGAAACCGTCGTGGCGTTGCTGGCCTGCGCGCGCATCGGGGCCGTGCACAACGTGGTGTTCGGCGGCTTCGCGCCCGCTTCCATCGCGGACCGCGTGCGCAACTGCGGCGCTAAAGCCATCATCACCGCCGATAGCGGCCGCCGCGCGGGCCGCGGCATCCCCCTGAAAGACAACGTGGACGCCGCGCTGAACATGCCGGGCATGGAAGGCGTGCGCACCGTGCTGGTGGTGCCCCACGCCGGCACGCCCGTCACCATGACCGCCAACCGCGACCACTGGCTGGATCAGCTGATGCAAGCCGAGTCCACCGACTGCCTGCCCGAGCGCATGAACGCCGAGGACCCGCTGTTCATCCTGTACACGTCGGGCAGCACCGGCAAACCCAAGGGCATGCTGCACACCACGGGCGGTTATCTGGTCTACGCCGCCTACACGCACGCCGCCATCTTCGACATTCGCGACAGCGATGTCTTCTGGTGCACGGCCGACGTCGGCTGGATCACCGGCCACAGCTATCTGGTGTACGGCCCGCTGGCCAACGGCGCCACCACCGTCGTGTTCGAAGGCGTGCCCAGCTACCCGGACGCCTCGCGCTTCTGGCAGGTTATCGACAAGCATGCCGTGACCATCTTCTACACCGCTCCCACCGCCATCCGCGCCCTGATGCGCGAAGGCCCGGGCCCGGTGCTGCGCACGTCACGCCAGTCGTTGCGCTTGCTGGGCACGGTGGGCGAACCCATCAACCCGGAAGCCTGGCGCTGGTATCACGGCGTAGTCGGCGCGGGCCGTTGCCCCATCGTGGACACGTGGTGGCAGACCGAAACCGGCGGCATCCTGATTTCGCCGTTGCCCGGCGCCAAGGCCGCCAAACCCGGCGCGGCCGGCACGCCGTTCTTCGGCATCCGGCCCGAGCTTGTTGACGTCAAGACCGGCGCCATGATCGAGGGCGCCGGCGAGGGCAACCTGTTCATCCGCGACTCGTGGCCGGGGCAGGCGCGCACCGTGTACGGTGACGAACCGCGCTATATCCAGAGCTGCTTCAAGGATTACCCCGGCATGTACTTCACGGGCGACAGTTGCCGCCGCGACGAAGACGGCGACTACTGGATCACCGGGCGCGTGGACGATGTGCTTAACGTCAGCGGGCACCGCATCGGCACCGCCGAACTGGAAAGCGCGCTGGTGCTGCATCCCAAGGTGGCGGAGGCCGCGGCCGTGGGCTTCGCGCATGACATCAAGGGCCAGGGCATCTACGTGTATGTCACGCTGAAGGCGGGCGCGGAACCGTCCGATGCGCTGCGTCACGAACTGGTGGCGCACGTGCGCCGCGAGATCGGCCCCATCGCCACGCCCGACCATCTGCAATGGGCGCCCAGCCTGCCCAAGACGCGCTCGGGCAAGATCATGCGGCGCATCTTGCGCAAGATTGCCGAGAACTCCGTGGACGATCTGGGCGACATCACCACACTGGCCGATCCGTCGGTGGTGCAGGCGCTGGTCCGCGAACGGCGTGTGGCATGATCGGCCGATGCCTGTCCTGCTTATCGCCGATGACCACCCGCTGTTTCGCGAAGCCCTGCGTGGTGTGATCGGCCGGGTCTTTCCCGGTGCGGTCATCCACGAGGCCGACCAGGTCAGCGTGCTTTACGACCTGGTCGATTCCTGCCCCGACGCCGACCTGCTCTTGCTGGACCTGGACATGCCCGGCTCGTCGGGCCTGGGGCCGCTGAAACAGTTGCGCGGCCAACATCCGCAACTGCCGATCGTCATTGTGTCGGCGCATGAAGATCCGCTGCTGATACGGCGGGCGCTGGATCACGGCGCGATGGGCTTCATCCCGAAATCGTCCGATGCGCAAATGCTGCGCGCGGCCCTGATCCACGTGATGGACGGTGGCGCCTGGGTGCCAGGCGCCACCCCTGCCGCCCGGGCGTCGGCGGCACGCGAACCCATGATGGCGGCCAGCGTACGCGAACTGACGCCACAGCAGTTTCGCGTGTTGCAGATGGTGGGCGCCGGGCTGTTGAACAAACAGATCGCACATGAATTGCAGGTGTCCGAAGCCACCATCAAGGCGCACATGACGGCCATCATGCGCAAGCTGCGCGTGTCCAACCGGACGCAGGCGGTATTGATTGCCGAACGCCTGGGGCTGGGCACCTGGCGTTGCGGCATCAAGGTTTGAGCGTGGCCTGAGCGCGCAGTTTTGCGGCCAGGAAGGCGCGCAGCGACGCGGGCTTGACGGGCTTGGCCAGCACCCGATAGCCGCGTAACCGCGCAGCCTGCTTCAAGGCGCTATCGCCGTCCACCGACAGCAACGCGCCTCGTACGGACGGCGCGGCCGCGCGCAGCGCATCCAGGCTGTCCAGGCCGTCAAGGCGGTCGCGCAAGTGATAGTCCACCAGCAGCACGTGCGGTTGATGCCGCATCATCGACAGCGCCTCGTCCAGCGTGGTGGCGCACAGCACGCTGGCCTGCCAGCGGCCCAGCAGCGCCTGCATGCCGCCAAGCACGTCGGGGTCGCTATCCAGGCACAACACACGCAGGCCTTGTAGCGAGCCATGCGACAGCGGGCGTTCCAGGCGCGGCGGCGGCCCTTGCAGGCACGTGTTTGATCGCGGCACGCTGATCGAAAACACACTGCCGCGCCCAACGGCCGATCGCGCGTCCAGCGGATGCCCCAGCAGCGAGGCAAACCGCCGGCAGATGGACAGGCCCAGACCATACCCGCGAAGGGGCTCGTCCTGCTCCGGGGCGTGGCGCTGAAACTCGTCGTAGACGGTGCGTAGCTGATGGGGCGCAATCCCCGGCCCGGTGTCCCAGACCTGCAAGCGCACGTGCCCGCCGCAGGGCCGCGCGCTTAACAGGATGCGGCCGCTGCGTGTGTAGCGCAGCGCATTGGCCAGGAAGTTCTGCAAGATGCGGCGCAACAGGCGCGGGTCGCTGCGCACCGGCAGCGGGCGCCTGGCATGCAGGCGCAATTGCAAGCCCGCCCGCAGCGCGACCAGGCCGTACTGGTCCGCCAGTTGGCGCAGCAGCGGTTCGACGTCGAAGTCGCAAGGCTCTGCCTGCAACATGCCGGCGTTCAGGCGCGACACATCGAGCAAGCCGTCAAGCAGCTCTTCGGCCGCGCGCAGTGACGTGTTGATCCGCCCGGCCAGGTAGCGCTGCGCCTCGGGCTCATGTTCCTCGTTCAGCGCCGACGCAAACAAGCGCGCCGCGTTGATCGGTTGCAGCACATCGTGACTTACCGCCGTCAGAAACTGCGTGCGTGACTGCTGCGCCGCCTCGATCTGGCGGGTGCGCGCGCTGACACGCCGCTCAAAGGTGTCATGAATGTCGCGCAGTTGAAGCTGCACGCGCTTGAAGTCGGTGATGTCGCGGTAGCTGGTGACGTAGCCGCCTCGCGGCAACGGCCGGCCCCGAAGCTCCACCACCCGCCCACACCGCAACGTGCGCTGGCCGCGATAGACGGTGCCCGCCCGCATGAAGCCGACCCGCTTGCGCACGACCGCTTCGATATCCAGCCCAGGTCCCGAGCCAAATTTGCCACGCCGAGCGTTGAAGCGGATCACGTCCGCGACGGGTCGGCCGACTTTGAGCAGGCCGTCCGGATAGTCAAAAAAATGTTGATATTGCCGATTCCACGCCACCAGCCGCATACGGGCATCCACCACGCTGACGCCCTGATCGATGCTGTCCAACGTGGCCAGCAGGTCGGGCACGCGGGGCAGCGCCCCCGCGCCGGGCCGAAAGCGTCCCGCCCACCGAAGCGCGGCAACCGCGAGCGGGGCAAGGGCGAACAAGGCAAGCGCAAGCCAGCCCAGCGTCATGGCGCAAGTCTCCTGCATAGGGCGTGGGCCGAGGGCGCAAGTTGTAATTGTGATGATGCCCGGCGGCGTTGCGCATTATGACGCGGGCGCGGCGGCGAACGCGCTCCGGGCTGACGTCTGGCCTGCAATATCAGACAAGTACGAAGCCGTCGGGCGGGCAAGCCCGCCATACCCTTTGCACCGGCCGCCGCCGGTGGCTGTACGCCGCTGAAGGCCCAAGGCAGTGATAAACTCTGGCCCGGTCGCCACCCCATGCGCGACCCCAGCCTGACCGTCTCGCCGTAGTTAAATGGATATAACCGGCCCCTCCTAAGGGTCAATTGGTGGTTCGATTCCACCCGGCGAGGCCACCCTCCGGCCTCGATTCCCACGCCAATTTGCTTCCCGCCATGCCACGCGTTCAGCCAGATGAGGGTTAATCCGGGCTACGCTCACGCGCCTTGCGCCGGTAGCTTCTCATGTCGCTCCTTGTGACGAATTGAATCTTCGTCAATACGTCACCGATATTTTTTTCGGGCAAGATGGCGAATCGCCTTGCGTGCAACTTGATGTGCTGTTTAAATTCGACGCGTAAGCCCCTAATTCATCTGGACTTTTCCTGAACCGACGTCACGCCGGCTTAAGAAATACTTTTTCACAGACTGACAAGCCTGCTCAACCATGGCATTTTCCTGGAAACGTGCAATTGCGAACGCGGTAGCGCCGGCGGCGCTGGCGCTGTGCGCGCTCCTGCCCCCCGCCGCGCAAGCCGCGAAAAATTCTGACCCTTGCAAGACCAACGCCAAATCGGCGGCTTGCAAGGCGCAACAAGCCAAGAAAGCGCCTGCTCCCAAGGCCAGCGCCGGCAAGACGTCGGCGGGCAAGCAAGCCGCGCCGAAGTCTTCGGCCTCTGCCAAGCAAGCCGCACCCAAATCTTCGTCCACCGCCAAGAAAGCCCCGCCCAAGTCTTCGTCCACCGCCAAGAACGCCGCGCCCAAGGGCGGCAAGCAGGTGGCCGCCAAGGCCACGCCGCCTAAGAAAGGCGCCGCCGCCACGGGCAAGAACGGCAAGCCGAACAAGCCCGGCCGCGCCCAGCGCCTGGCTGCGGCCGGGGCTGCGTCGGCAGCCATGCCGCCGCCAGCCTCGTCGGTACGCGCGGAAGCGGCGGCGCTGCGATCCAGCACCGCCTATGTGCAAGACCTGGAAACCTCGACCGTCCTCTTTGCCAAGAACGAAAACGTGGTGCGCCCCATCGCTTCCATTTCGAAGCTGATGACCGCCGTGGTCGTGGTGGACGCCAACTTGCCGATGGATGAAATGCTTGAGATCACCGACGACGACGTCGATGGCCTGAAGCACACAACGTCGCGTCTGCGCGTGGGCACCAAGCTGTCGCGCGGCGACATGCTGCACCTGGCACTGATGTCTTCCGAGAACCGCGCCGCCAACGCGCTGGGCCGCCATTACCCGGGCGGCCTGCCGGCGTTCGTGGCCGCCATGAACGCCAAGGCGCAATCGTTGGGCATGACCAGCACGCGCTTTATCGAGCCCACCGGCCTGTCCAGCAACAACGTGTCGTCGCCGCACGATCTGGCCCGCCTGCTGCGCGCGGCCTCGCAGCGGCCGTTGATTCACCGCTACTCGACCGACACCGAGTACGAAGTTGAAATCAACAACCGCACGCAAACCTTCCGCAACACCAACCTGCTGGTGCGCAAGCCCGACTGGGACATCAAGGTGTCCAAGACCGGCTACATCAACGAAGCCGGCGAATGCCTGGTGATGCTGGCTCGCATCAATGGCCGCGACCTGGCCATCGTGCTGCTGGATTCGCAGGGCAAGCTGTCACGGATTGGCGATGCGGTGCGCATTCGCCGTATCGTGCAGAACGAAGTGGCGCTGGCGTCGATTCAACCGGGTGGCTGAACGCCTGACCCGCTAAGCGCTGCGCAATGAAAAGGCCCGATCTGATCGGGCCTTTTCTTTTGGATGCGCGGCGCTTGAATGCGCTACGTTCGCCGGCGCAATTCGGTCTTGCTACGCGGCGGCGCGGCGTTTGGCGCGCAGCGGCTCAGCGTCGTACATGGAAGCGGGCAGGCCTTGCAGCACGGCTTGCGGGTTCAGCGATTGGATCGGCACGGCCGCGTCGCGCGGAATCCGGCCATCGGCTTGCAGCAGTTGATAACGCAGGCAGCACACGCGCAGGAACGACGTGAAGTTGGCGGCTTCGCCCCGATATTCGACCAGTTCGTCGTACAGGCGCTCAATCAGTTGCGTAACGCGCATGCCGTCTCGCCCCGCGATTTCTTCCAGGGTTTGCCAGAACAGCCGTTCCAGCCGCAAGCTGGTTGCCACGCCGTGCAGGCGCAAAGACCGGGTTTCGGGCGCGTACGACTGCTCGCTTGCGCGGATGAAGATTTCACACATGGGGGGCTCCTGCAAGGTCGGCGCGCCATGCCAGACGGCGCGCCTGCGGTGGACCACTGTACGACGTTTGGCGCGGCGGCTGCAAGATGCCACGCCGCCGCCATGCGCCGCGCCCTGCCCCGTCCCGTTGACCCTTGAATACGCGGCCCGCGACCCCGGCATTTTGGGGCCAGAGCCTAACGATTCTGCAACGACACGTTTCCTATCGCCTTCCATCAACTACGGGTTGATATAAATCATGGATTAAAAGCTGTCCGCGTTCGAGCATGGTGAAACAGACCTGACTTCGGAGGTAGAGATGGATAAAACCATGAAGGCCGCAGTAGCGCGCGCATTTGGTGAACCCCTGGTGATCGAGGAAGTCGCGGTGCCGCGACCCGGGCCGGGCGAATTGCTGGTCAAGATCGAGGCCTGCGGGGTCTGTCATACCGACCTGCATGCCGTGCAGGGCGACTGGCCCGTCAAACCCAACCCGCCCTTCATTCCCGGCCACGAAGGCGTCGGCCACGTGGTGGCGGTGGGCGCGGGCGTGACCCATGTGAAAGAAGGCGATCGCGTCGGCATCCCGTGGCTGTATTCCGCTTGCGGCCATTGCGAACATTGCCTGGGCGGCTGGGAAACCCTGTGCGAACAGCAACAGAACGCCGGCTACTCCGTTAACGGCGGCTTCGCGCAGTACGCGCTGGCCGCCGCCGACTACGTGGGGCTGCTGCCCAAGAACGTTGGCTTCATCGACATTGCGCCCGTGCTGTGCGCGGGGGTGACCGTCTACAAAGGCTTGAAGATGACGGACACGCGGCCCGGCAACTGGGTCGTGATTTCGGGCGTGGGCGGGCTGGGTCACATGGCCGTGCAATACGCCCGCGCAATGGGCCTGAACGTGGCCGCCGTGGACATCGACGACGCCAAGCTGGATCTGGCTCGCCGCCTGGGCGCCGAAGTCACCGTCAATGCCCGGACGACAGACCCGGCGGCTTACCTGAAGCGTGAAATTGGCGGCGCCCATGGCGCGCTGATCACCGCCGTGTCGCCCAAGGCTTTCGAACAGGCGCTGGGCATGGTGCGGCGCGGCGGCACCGTGGCGCTGAACGGCTTGCCACCGGGCGACTTCCCGCTGTCCATCTTCGACATGGTGCTCAACGGCGTGACCGTGCGCGGTTCCATCGTGGGTTCGCGCTTGGACTTGCAGGAATCGCTGCAATTCGCCGAAGAGGGCAAGGTCCGCGCGACCGTCTCCACGGACCGGCTGGAGAACATCAACAGCGTGTTCGACCGCATGAAGCAAGGGCAGATCGAAGGCCGCGTCGTGCTGGACTTTGCCTGACCCGACCTGACGGAATCGGTTGAACACAAGGGCTTTCGGGGCGTGATCCCGTGATCCCGTGATCCCGTGATCCCGTGATCGCTTGATGGCTTGATGGCTTGAACGCAAAGGCTCCCCGGGGCACTCCCATGCCCCGGGGAGCCGTTGCGCGCTCGTCGCGTCAGTGCGTGATCTTCGTGCCCAGCACCGCCAGGAACTGCGACAGCCATGCCGGATGCGCGGGCCACGCGGGCGCGGTCACCAGGTTGCCGTCGGTATAGGCCTGGTCGATGCCGATCTCGGCATAGGTGCCGCCCGCCAGACGCACTTCCGGTGCGCACGCCGGGTACGCCGAGCAGGTGCGGCCTTTCAGGATGCCGGCAGCGGCCAGCAACTGCGCGCCATGGCACACGGCAGCGATCGGCTTTCCGGCTTGATCGAAATAACGCACGATCTCCAATACCTTTTCGTTCAAGCGCAGGTATTCCGGTGCGCGGCCGCCCGGAATGACCAGGCCGTCATACGACGCCGGTTCGACGCGGGCAAAATCAAAATTCAGCGCAAAGTTGTGGCCGCGCTTTTCGCTGTAGGTTTGGGCGCCTTCGAAGTCGTGGATGGCGGTGGCAATGGTGTCGCCCGCTTTCTTGTCCGGGCAGACCGCGTGCACGGTGTGCCCCACGGCCAGCAGCGTCTGGAACGGCACCATGGTTTCGTAGTCTTCGGCGTAATCGCCGACCAGCATCAACAGTCTTTTGCTCATGGAAGTCTCCTTGGGATGAGGGCAGCCGGTTGCGCGCCCAGCGTGGTGGGGCCCGGTTCTTGATGTTGTAGCGGCCATTGTGCCCCCGCCGCGAAGACGGATGGTGGTAATGGGATACCACGCGCGCGGCAGGCAAGCGTGGCATCCCGCGTGGTGCCGCAAAGGCGTTCAGCGCGGCAGCGATGCGCCGCCGCAGATCGCGATGTCCTGGCCGGTGATGGCCGCCGCCTCGCGCGACATCAGAAAGTGCACCAATGCCGCGATTTCGTCGGGCTGGATCAGCCGGCCGATCGGCGGCATGCGCGGCGCGCTGGCCGCGCGCGCCGGGTCATCCAGCATGGCCGTCTGCGTGGCGGCCGGCGACACCACGTTCACCGTCACGCCCTGCGGCGCCAGTTCGGCGGCCCAGCTGCGCGCCAATGCCACCAGCGCGGCCTTGGACGCGGCGTACTGGCTGCGACCCGGCATGCCCTGCGCCACGCGGCTACCGATCAGCACCACACGGCCATCACCGCGCGCGGCCATCTCGGGCGTCAGGATCTGCGCCAGGCGAACGGCGACATCCACGTGCAGCTTCCACATGCGCTCGCCGTCGGCCGGGTCCATCAGCGCCAGGGGCCCGACCCGCAATATGCCCGCGGCATGAACCAGCGCGCGCGCATCCTTGAGCGTATCCAGCGCGCGCCGCGTTGCCGCCTCGTCGCACAGGTCGACGGTAATGTGGCGATAGGCATCGTGCCGCGCCACGGCCGGCCCGATGTCCAGGCCCGCCACCTGCCACCCCGCCTTCAGCAGATGCTGCACGATGGCAAGCCCGATGCCGCCCGTGGCGCCTGTCACCACGGCCAGGCCGGCGCTGCGTTCATTCGACATGAATGCGCCCCTCTTGCACGATCTTGAGCGAGCGCGCCATGTCGTCTTTCTGGAATTGCGCGAACGCACCGGCGGACCCCGGCGTCAAGGTCACCCCCAGCTGTTCGTACTTAGCCGTCATGCCCGAGGACAGGGCCTTGTTGACCTCGGCGTTCAACTTCTCGACAACGGGGGCGGGCGTGCCGGCCGGCGCCCACAGCCCGTACCAGCTATAGAACTGATAACCCGGCAAGATTTCGCTGACGGTGGGCACGTCGGGCAGGTTGGGCAAGCGCGCCTCGGACGTCACGGCCAGTATCTTCAGCATGCCGCTTTTGTAGTACGACACCGCGCCCAGCACGGGGTCGATGAAGCCGTCGATACGCCCGCCTACCAGGTCTTGCAGCGCGGGCGACGTGCCGCGATACGGGATCACCGTGTAGTCCAGGCCGCCTTGGCGCTTGAGCAGTTCTGTAGCCAGATGGCCGGCCGACCCGATCGAGCCCACGGCAAAAGTCAGGCGGCCCGGGTTCTGCTTGGCATACGCCAGCAGGCCGGCCAGGTCCGTCACCGGCAGGTCTTTTTTCACGGACAGGGACAACGGCGCCTTGCCCGCCAGGGCCACGGGCACAAAGTTCTTGTCGACGTCGTAAGGCACCGACTTCATCGTCATCGGCGCCGTCGTGAAGGTCGACGCGTTAAATAGCAGGGTGTAGCCATCGGCCGGCGACTTGGCCACCACGTCGGCGCCGATGATGCCGTTGCCGCCCGAGCGGTTCTCCACGATGAAGGTTTGCCCCGTCTGCTCGCTGAGCTTCTGGGCCAGATCGCGGCCCAGCATGTCCAGCGTGCCGCCAGGCGGAAAGGGAATCACAAACCGGACCTGATGCGACGGATAGCTGTTCTGGGCCTGGGCCTGCGCCAGACCCTGCACCCCGGCGCCGGCAAGACCAACGCACAGCGCAACCAGGCCGCGCAACACGATTCTTTTTTGCATGATTTGCCTCCTCTTATTGATTATCCGTTGCGGCATCGTGCGGCGGTATGGCCCCAAAGCCATCCGCCTGCTTGCGTGCCGCCACGCGCGCAATCGGTGCTAGCGCGCTAGCAACTTCGCGTTCGACAGCGCCGCGCGCAGTGCGTCCATGTCGGCGTCGCCGGGCGCCTCGGTGGGCGGGCGCACGGTGGCGTTGTCCAGCACTCCGGCCAGGTACATGCCGGCCTTCATGCGGGCATGCGCCTCGCCAGTGGGCTCGCCGCCGCCGTAGACCGCATCTTTCAGCGGCGTGATCAGCGCCTGCACCTGCTGGGCGCGCTTCAGGTCGCCCGCCTTGACGGCTTCCCACAGGTCAATGATGAGTTGCGGGATGAAGGTGGCGAAGCCCACCAGCGCGCCGTCCACGCCTTGCACCATCGAGGCCAGCAGGTATTCGTCGTGGCAGGTCAGGATGGCCTTGGACGCATCCGCGTCGCGCAGCGCCTGGATGTCGCGGGCATATTTGTTCATGTCACGCTGGCCCACCTTGAACGCCTGCACGTAAGGCAGGCGGGCCAGGTCCGCCAGCAGCTGCGACGAATACGAGGCGCGCGTCCACGCGGGATATACGTGGCACACCAGGTCCAGGTCGGGCGCGGCGCGGTGTATGGCGTCGAAATAATCCAGCGCGTGCCCGGGCGTGAAGCCAAAGCGCAGCCAGTGATGAGGCGGCATGACGTCCAATGCGGCGGCGCCCGCTTCCCGCGCGGCGCGGGCATGTTCCGTGGCCTCGGCAATGCCTTCGCACACAATCGACGAAATCACCGGCAGCTTGCCGCGCAGCTCGTCGGCCACGATACGGGTGACCTGCGTGCGTTCGGACGGGGTCAGGGAAAACACCTCGCCGGTGTGGCCGTTGGTCATGACGGCAACCACGCCTTCATGGCCGGCCAGCCACGACGCCAGGCGGCGAAGCGCGGGTTCGTCGATGCGGTGGTCGGCGGTAAAGGGGCAGGAAATTGCCGGGATGATGCCGCGGTAATTCGAGATGGAAGCCATGCTGCGTCTCCGTATCTTGTACGTGTTGGAATGGCTTTATGATCGCGGTAGCCCCTTGCGGCCGTCCAATACTCGAATTGCATAGAATTATTTTTGCTGCGGCGCACACACCTCATGGGACCCGGAAATCGACCTTTGGACATGAATTGGCTGGAGGACTTTTGCGCCCTGGCCGAGACAGGCAGTTTTTCGCGCGCGGCGGAAGCTCGCGCCATCGCACAACCGGCATTCAGCCGACACATTCGCGCGCTGGAAGAATGGGTGGGCGCCGACCTGTTCGACCGCAGCACCCACCCCACCGAGCTGACCGCGGCGGGCCAGAAATTCCTGCCGCTGCTCAAGCAGGTGATGGCCGACCTGGAGGCCGCGCGCATCAAGGCCATGGCCGCCCACGCGCAGCACGGCGCCAGCCTGCGCTTTGCCGCGACGCATCTGCTGGCGTTGTCGTTCTTCCCCAAATGGCTGACGCGGCTGGAAACCAGGATGGAAGTCGGCGCCATCCAGATGATGTCCGACAGTTTCCAGGCCTGCGAAGACCTGATGGCGCAGCGTCGCGTGCAGTTCCTGCTGTGCCACCGTCATCCTCAGGTAGCCAGCCGGCTGGATGAATTCGCCTATCCCAAGGTGTGCCTGGGTACCGACGTGCTGGTGCCCGTCAGCGCGCCGGCCAAAGGCGGCGCGCCGGACCAGCCGGCGCATACGCTGGACGGCGACGGCGCGGTGCCCTTCCTGGCGTATGGCACCACGTCTGGCCTGGGCCGCATCGTGGCCAGCCAGTTGCGGCACCAGCCCGTGGCGGCCGAACGCATCCAGCCAACCTTTGTGGGACCGCATGCCACGCTGCTGCGGTCCATGGCGGTACAGGGCCGGGGCGTTGCCTGGCTGCCCGACATGCTGGTGCGCGACGATTTGCAGCAGGGCATGCTGGTGCGCGCCGGCGGGCCGCAATGGGATATCCCGCTGGAGATCTGCCTGTTTCGGCAGCCGACGGACATGGCGCCGGTGGCCGAAAAGCTATGGGCGCTGGTGCGCGGTTAAACCAAGGCAAGCAGCCGCTACATCAGCAGCTGAATCGCCGGCAACGAGGCATCGGCGTTCAGCAACACCACTTTTTTCATCCGCAATTTGAACGCGCCCGGCCGGCCTTCGACCGCGTGATACGCCGTCGCGGCCAGCATGCGCTGCGCGTCGCCTTGCGTTTCCACGTACAGAAAATTCGTGCGTGTGTGATGGACCGTCGCGCCCGGCTCGCCATCTTCAACCCGCGGCGCTTGCAATATGCGTAGGCCGCGCACGGCCGGATGCAGCGAATGCGCGCGCGGGTTGCGATAGCGTTCGACCCGCAGGCGCAGCAGCAACAGGTCTTCATAGAGCAACGACGGCGACTCGTCCCGCATGGGCTGGTCTGCCGACAGGGGCATCCAGTACAGGCCGTCCGGCGCGTATAGCGACAGCCAGTCGTCATAGCGCTGCGTGTCCAGCAGCATGGCCTCGTGGTACACGAAGGCGCTTAAAGCCGAGTGCAGGGCCGGCTGCATGGCCGCCGGCTCCGGTGGCATCAATGCGGTATTCATGCCGCGTCTCCCATCAGGTTCAGCCAGCCGCGATGCTGGTTGCGGATGACCCATTCGTTATTGCCGCTGTCCATCGAACTTGCGCCCGCCTGGATCTCGCCCTCGCGATAACCGCGATGCAGGCTCAGCCATTCATTGCCGTCGCAGGCCAGGCCGCGCTGCTGGCTTTCGAACAGGTGCACGTCGTCATGCGCCACGATCGACATGGGCGAGAACACCAGCCGGGCGTAGGATGCGGCGCGCTGGCGCAGCCGCGCCGGGGCATTCCGGGGCGCGAACGCCCAAGTTTCAATCAAGGTCTCGTTGACCGACAGCGGGCGTAGCACGCGCAGGATCATGGGCGATGCCTTGGCCGCCAGGCTGGGATACAGCACGGTGTTCTGCGGCGAGAACGCCAGGATCTGTTGCGCGCCCTCTTTGCCATGGCGCGCTTCCAGTTCGGCTTGATAGTCGGGCAGCGGCGCGTAGCCGGTATGGATGCTGAACTTGGTGCCCAGGATGCTGTGGCCGTGCGGCAGCACGCGCGCGCCCATCTCGGAATAAAAGCTGTAGCCCGCGCCAAACGGCAGCAGCTGCTCCATCGCCAAGACGGCGTCGCCGTCTTCGGGCAGGCTTTGCGACACGTGCTTGGCGGCGCTGGCGGCCGACTCGTGCGTCGAGATCGGGTGCACGGTGTCGTTGACGTTTTCCAGATAGAGCTTCCAGTTGCATCCGATCCGGTTGCGCAGCGGCGCGCCCAGCACCGACAACTGGCCGTCCGGGGACCGCGCCACCATGTTGTCCAGCGTGGCCAGCGCCTCGCCGAAATAGCTGGCAAAGTCCGGCCCGTCTTCGCTGATCCGCGCAAAGACAAAGCCCTTGTAGTTGACGCAGCCCCCCGGCGATGCCAGGCCCTTTCCGGACGGGCATGCGGACAGGTTGGTGCCTTCGTAATCGTTCTTCAGCGGGATGGACAACAAGCTTCCGTCCAGCCGGTACGACCACGCGTGATACGGGCAACGCAGCACCTTGCCGCAATTGCCCTGGCGTTCGTGCACCAGCTGGCTACCCTTGTGCGCGCACCGATTCATCAACACGACGACCTCGTCGGCACTGCTGCGCAGCATGATCATCGACTGTCCGGCGATGTCGGTAGTGGTGTAGTCGCCCACGGCGGGCGTCTGGCTTTCATGGCCGACATACACCCAGGCGCGCGTCCACAGCCTCGCCTGCTCGGCGCGATACACCTCGGCGTCCGTGTACAAGTCGCGGTGCACTTGATCCGGCGCGACCAGATGCCCGAACCCTTGTTGAGCGGAATCGTTCGTCATAGCGTCTCCTGCGTTCCGTTGTGCATTTCGGTTTGCATTTCGTTGTGCGTTTCGTTGTGCGTTTCGTTGTGCCGTTCGGCTTTGCGGTCAAGCCGCGGCGGCCTGCGCGGCGTTCGGCTCGCGCATGGCGCCAGCGGGTATCGGCGCCCACGCGCGGCTGGCGGAATCCGGGGGCACCGCCGCGATCAGCGCGCGGGTATAGGCGTGCCGTGGCTGGTCAAAGACGTCGTCAACCGGCCCCTGCTCCACGATGCGCCCTTGGTGCAGCACCAGCACGCGGGTGCACAGGTAGCGCACCACGGCAAGGTCATGCGACACGAACACCAGCGCAATGCCCAACTCTTCTTTCAACCGCAACAGCAGGTTCAGGATCAGCGCCTGCACGGACACGTCCAGGCCCGACACGATTTCGTCCGCCACGATCAGGCGCGGTGTGACGCATAGCGCGCGCGCGATGTTGACGCGCTGCTTCTGACCGCCCGACAGTTGCGAGGGCAAGCGGGTGACGGCGTCCGGCGGCATGCCCACGGATGCCAGCAAGCGCAGCGCGGTATTCAAGCGCGCCGCGCGCCCCGTTTCCGATGTCGCGCCCAGCGGCGCGGCTTCCAATATCTGCGTCACCAGCGACCCGACGGTACGGCGGGGGTTCAGCGCAGAATCCGGGTTCTGAAACACCAGTTGCACATCGCGCGGGTCCGCCAGCGGAACCCGCACGGGCGCGGCGCGGGGGGTACCCGTGGACGCGGCATACGCGATGCGGCCCGACGTGGGCGGAATCATGCCGGCGATCAGCCGCGCAAGGCTGGTCTTGCCGCTACCGCTTTCGCCCACGATGCCCAGGAATTCCCCGTGCGCGACCGACAGCGACAAGGGATGCAGGATTTGCAGCGGCGTGCTGGCGCGGAACAGGCGCGCGCGGCCGGGGTAGCTCAACGCCACGTCGTGTAGCGTCACGACAGGCTCCGCGCGCGTGGCGGGCTTGGCGCGCAAGTGCAGGAATGCCGCGCCGTCCTCGTCGGTGGATGCGCCCAATGGGGGGATGGACGGCAGGCAGCGCGCCGCGCGCTCACCGCCACGGTCCAGCAAGCCGATGGCGCGTTCGCTGCATACCGCTTGCCGCGACGGGCAGCGCGATGCAAACCGGCAGCCGCGCAGCGTGGCAAAGTCCCGCAGGCCGGGCATGAAATCCGGCAAGGTGCGCAGCGGCCGCGTTGGCGCCATCATGCCGGGCGCGGATTCCTTCAGACTGCGCGTGTAGGGATGCAGCGGCTCGTCCAGCACCTGCCGTGCCGACCCGACCTCGACCACCTCGCCCGCGTACAGCACGGCGATGGTGTCGCACACGTGCGCGGCCAGCCGAAGATCATGCGTGACCAGCACGACAGACGTCTTGTGGCGTTGCTGCTGATCGGCCAGCACCCGCATGATCTGCGCCTGCGTGATGACGTCCAGCGCGGTGGTCGGTTCGTCGGCGAAGATCAGCGCCGGGTCGCCGCAAAACGCCATGGCGATCAGGATGCGCTGACACTGCCCGCCCGACATCTGGTGCGGATAGCGGGCCAGCATGGCCGTGGCATCGGCCAGGCCCACTTCCTGCAAGCGCGCGCAGGCATAGGCGTCGCGCTGGGCGGCCGGAATGCCGACATGGCGCAGGTGCTCGAACAACTGCTGGCGCACCGTCAGCGCGGGATTCAGGCCCGACAGCGGCTCTTGCGGAATGAACGCAATCTGCCGCCCCAACATCGCGCGGCGCTGCGCGGGCGGCAGGCGGTTCAAGTCCTGCCCCCGAAAATGAATCGTGCCTTGCGTGATCTTGAAGCCGGGCGGCAAGTTGCCCGCCACCATGCGGCCCACCATGCTTTTTCCCGCGCCGGATTCGCCGACCAGGCCCAGCATGCGGCCTTCGGGAATGTCCAGGTCGATACCGCGCAGCACGGCGGCGGGCAGGCGCTTGCCGTCCACGTCGACGTCCACGGTCAGGGTCAGGTTCTGCAAGCTCAACAGCGACATGAGATCAGTTCCTTGCACGCTTGCGCGGATCCAGCATCTGGCGCATGCCGTCGCTGAGCAAATTGAATCCGAACACCGTCAACACAATGCCGGCAACCGGCGCGATCAGGGTCCAGATGGCTTCCTGCATGGTGCTGCGCGCGTCGGCGATCATCACCCCCCACGCCACCACGTCGGCGGGCACCGACAGCCCGACGAAGCTCAGGATGGCTTCGACAATGATGGCAATGCCGATCTGCAGGCTGAACAACGTCAGGATCAGCGGCACCAGGCCGGGCAGCATCTCGCGCAGCATCACGCGCATATGACCGAAGCCCATCAGCCGCGCCGCCGTCACATAATCGTTGCGGCGGATCTTGAGCGCTTCGGCGCGCACCACGCGGCAGAACCGCGTCCAGTCCACCAGCACAATGGCCAGGATCACGTTGCCCACGCCGGTTCCCAGCCCCACCATCAGGATCAGCGACAGCACCACGGGCGGAAACGACATCCACAGGTCAACCAGATAACCGATGGCCTTGTCCACGCGCCCGCCGAAGTAAGCGGCCACCAGCGCCAGGACACAGCCGACCAGCATCGCGCCCGTGGCCGCGCACAGGCCCACCCACAAGGCCACGCGCGTGCCGAAGATCAACCGCGACAACACGCAGCGGCCCAGGCTGTCGGTGCCCAGCGGGTATTGCGCCAGCCCGTCCGGCGCCCATGCCGGCGGCAGCAAGGGCGACAACAGGTCTTGCGACAGCGGATCGTTAGGCGCGATGGCGGGCGCGAAGATCGCGATGGCCAGCAGCGCCAGCACGATGGCGCCGCCCAGCGCGGCCTTGGGCGATGCGCGCAACGCCGCCCACCAGCCCGACAGGCGGGCAGCGACCGGGGCCGCTTGAATATTCAGCGTCGTCATCAGTGGTCTCTCAGACGGGGGTCGATTACGGCATACAGGCAGTCCACACTGGCATTGATCAGCAGGATCACCGCGCAGAAGACCAGCGAAATACCCTGGATCAGCGGCAAGTCATGGTTGCGTACGGCCTGCACCATCATGTTGCCCATGCCGGGGAACGAGAAGATCATTTCGATCAGCAAGGTGCCACCGAACAGAAAGCCGAACTGCACGCCGATCAGCGTCAGCGTGGGCAGGAACGCATTGCGCAGCATGTGCCGCAGGATGACGCGCCGTTCCGGCTGGCCGCGCAGCCGCGCGACCGCCACGTATTGCTCGTGGCTGGCTTCCAGCAAGCTGGCGCGCAGCACGCGCACGATCAGCGGGCTGAAGCCCAGCGCCAGCGCCAAGGACGGCAGCACCAGGTGCGAGGCCGCGTCCGCCCAGGCGTGCCAGCGCCCCTGCAACAGGAAGTCCATCAGCACGAAGCCGGTGGGCCCTGCCAGCTCCACGTCGGAACTGAAGCGGCCCGAGAATGGCAGTAGCGGCCAATGCACACCGAAGGCCAGCATCAGGAAAATGCCCCACAGGAAGCCGGGAATGGATATGAGCAGCACCAGCCCCGTGTCGGCGACCAGTTCGCCGCGGCGGTCATGCAAGACGTACAACAGCAGACCGCCCGGCACGCTGATGGCCAACGCCATGATCAGCGCCACAATCGATAGTTCCAGCGTGGCGGGCAAGGTGGTGGCGATCAACTGCGTGACCGGCGCCCCCGAACTGATGGACCGCCCCAGATCGCCGTGCAGCACCTGCCCCAGCCAGATGCCGTACTGCACGACCAGCGATCGGTCCAGCCCCATGGTGTGACGCAGGGCATCGACCTCGGCGCTGGTGGCGCTGGGCGGCAGCATCATGCCCAGCGGGTCCGCGGGCAACAGTCGCAGCACCACGAACACGACGACGGACAGCGCCAGCATCGTGGGCACCGCCACGGCCAGGCGGCGCACAAAGTGGGATACCAGCGCTGCCCACATCAGCGGCTCCAGCGGTACGTCGCGGGCAGGATGTAGCCGGTTTGGTAGACCTTCATGTCCACCGACTTCTTGGACGCTACGGTGGCCACCGATTGCAGCAGCGGCAGGCTCCAGGCATGTTCCGTGGCCTGACGCGCCAGATCGCGATAGCCCTGCATGCGTTTGTCAGGGTCGCCCTGGGCGGCCAGCGCGTCGATGGTCTTGGCCAGCTCGGGTTCTTTCCAGGTCGAGAAACGCAAGCGGGGGTCCAGGATCTTGCCCGCGAAGATTTCCGGGTCGCCCGTGGCATTGGCCCAGCTGTACAGCATCACGCCCGGCACTTTCGACGAATGGCTCAGTTCCAGATACTTGGCCAGGGTGATTTCCTGCAAGTTGGCCTGGACGCCGATCTGCGACCACATCTGCACGATGGCGCGCGCCATCTCGTAGTCGCTGGGAAACGTGTTGTTGGTGGACAGGAACTGGATCGTCAAAGGCTTGTCCGGGCCGTATCCCGCCTTGGCCAGCTCGGCCTGCGCGGCCGCCTTGTCGAACGCATAGTTGAAACCGGCCACGTCGCCGGCAGAGCCCGGCGTGGCCAGCACGGAAAGCGGCTTGGCGACGCTGGCGTAGAAGGCCTTGGAAATGGCCTGCTTGTTGATCGCAAGGTGCAAGGCGCGCCGCACGTGCTCATTCTGAAATTCCGGCACGTAGCTGGGAATCTGAAGAATGAAGATTTCGCTATACGGATAAACCTCGGCCTTCAGCGCGGGCTGCTTGTTCAGGCGATTGACCTCGCGCAGTGGAATCTGCACCGCCACGTCGGCGCGGCCCGATTCCAGCATGGCGACGCGCGCGGAAGAATCGGGCACGAATTCAAACACCACGCGCTTGATGGCGGGCTTGGGTCCCCAGTACTTGTCATACGCTTCAAGCACCACGCGCGACCCGCGTTCATAGCGCACCACCTTGTACGGCCCCGCCCCGATGGGCGCCGCCTGGAAGCCGTCTTCACCGACTTTTTCCAGGTAGGCGCGCGGCAGGATGTACGACGTCAGGAAGCCCAGGTAGTTCGGCGCCGTGGGCGTCGGCGTGGAAAACACCAGCGTGGCCTCGGTGGGGCTGCCGATCTGGATGTCTTGCAACGCGCCGAAAAAGCCGTTGATGGCCAGGCGCTTGTCGCGTTTGGGGCGGTCCAGGAAACTGAACTTGAAATCATCGGTGCTTAGCTTGGAGCCATCATGAAAGGTGGCGTCGTCGCGCAGGACGATGGCCAGCCGCATGTTTTTGTCGTCCAGCCAGCGCCAGCTTTTGATCAGCGCGGGTTGCAGCTTCAAGTCGCCATCGATGAACAAGGGCGAATCGAAAACCGCCTTGTACAGCGACTGCCCCGCCGGGAAGGTGACGGCGGTGGGGTCCCACGACGGCACGTCCACCGGATACGCGATCTTCAGTTCTTCCGACGGCGGCGGCTTGTCGGCCTGCGCCCCGGCGGACGTTGCAAACAGCGTGCCGCACACCACCAGACAGGACGCCAGCGTCCTGCCCACCCCCCGTACCCACCATGCGTGAATCATGAACGGCCTCCGATCTCGGAATCGTTGCAAAGGCGCCCGGCACCGCCGTGCGAACAGTATACTGTTGTGAATTTAAGCACTAGTACTTGAACTTTAAACTAATTATTTACCCTAGTATCAGAGGCTTATAGCCACCAAAAACAATATATTGTTTAGGGTAACCCCGGGGTAAGACGCTGCATCGCGACGCCCCAAAACGGCGCGATCGGCGCGAACCACGTGGGAATAACGCAATGGGACAACTTCAAGAACGGCTGGTGTGGGACCACGACGCGGGCGCCATCCTGGATGCCGACCGCCGCTACGTCATGCTGCGCGCCGACGTGCTGATGGGGCTGTTCACCGCCCTGCCCCCGGCCCAGCGCGAACAGGCCCTGGCCAGCTTGCAAGCATCGGTACGCGACCATGGCGGCGCCTCGGCGCGCGCCTATCAGGCCAGCGGCGCGCGGGACCCTGGCCCTTTCCTGCAAGTGATGGCGCAGGCGGCCGCCGATCTGGGCTGGGGCGTCTGGCAACTGCGGCTGGACGAGGCAGGCCTGCCCGTACTGACGGTAAAAAACAGCCCTTTTGCGACCGCCGTGGCGGGGTCTGACCGCCCGGTCTGCCATGCGATTACAGGTATGCTGGAGGCCGTCAGCGCACTGGTCGCGGGCCACGCCAACACGTATCGCGAGACGCGGTGCGCCAGCATGGGCGCGCCCTGCTGCGAATTCCAGGCAAGCCGCGATGCGAGCCCGGGGCTACGCAAGTAAACAAACCGACGATTCAGCGAACAAAGGCCGTCAAGGCAAAGCGGATGGCAATGAAGGCGACAAGCAGAACCAGAGACGAGGCGCGCAAGCCGAACCTGCGCGAGCGGGTGTATGGCATCGTCCGCGAGCGCATACAGATGGGGCTGATCCGCCTGGAAGACCGGCTGGTGGATCACGATATTGCTGAAGAGCTCGAGGTGTCGCGCATGCCGGTGCGCGAAGCGCTGATGCAATTGAAAAGCGAGGGCCTGCTTGAAGGCACGGCGCGCGGCTTCGTGCTGCGCCGCTTCACGCTGGCGGAAATGAACGAGATCTTCGAGATCCGGACGCTGCTGGAACCCGCGGCGGCGGCGTCGGCCTCGGTGCACGCCGGCCCCAAGGGCCTGGCAGAAATGAAAGAGGCGCTGGAGCAAGCCGAAGCCGCGCACGCGCGTACCGACATCGACGAATTCATGCGGCGCAACGCGCACTTTCGTTGGGCCTGGCTGACCATGGTGCCCAACCGCGAACTGGCCGTGGTGATATCCCGCTACATCGACCACGTGCAGGTGGTGCGGCTGGTGACAATGGACGACGAGCAGGTCCGCAGCATCATCCTGCAAGGCATGCGCGGACTATACGAAGCCTTTTTATCCGGCGACACCGAATTGGTGCGAGTCCGCATGCTGGGCCACGCGCGCGCGGCGGCGGCCTGTTACTACAGCGCCTACCAAAAGATGCTGGAGCCATCGGCATCGGAACCAAGCGCCGCGACCAGGGCGTTTTGACCGGCCGGCCCGCAACGCCCTTCCCCGCTTTATTCCAACGCCACCGACACCGGCTTTGCACCCAGCACCGTGACCAGCACGTTGGGGTCGATACCGATCAGGTAGCCGCGCCTGCCGCCGTTGATATAGACGACCGGGTACGTCAGCACATCGGCTTCGACCCACACCGGCATTTTCTTGCGCGTGCCGAAGGGCGACGTGCCGCCCACCTGGTAACCAGAATGCCGTTGCGCCACCTCGGGCTTGCAGGGCTCGACCTTTTTCAGGCCGGCCTGACGCGCCAGGTTCTTCGTGGAGACCTCGCGGTCGCCGTGCATCACCACGATCAAGGGCTTGGCCGATTCGTCTTCCATCACTAGCGTCTTGACGACGGCATGCGGGTCCAGGCCCAGCTGACGCGCGGCCTCACCGGCGCCGCCATGGTCGACGTAGTCGTAGGTGTGCTCGGTGTAGGGCACCTTGTGCTGCTTGAGGAGCTGGGTGGCGGGGGTTTCCGAAACGTGGCGGGCTTTGCTCATGGATAGGCCGGGTTGAGATGGGGAAGAAGAGGAACAAGAGCAGGGCTAAAAACAAGGCTAAATACAAGGCAAAGAACGGGCGTCCGCCAGTGGCTATCCGCGCGGGTGGTGGGCGGCGTGCAGCGCCTTGAGGCGCTCGCGTGCCACGTGCGTGTAGATCTGCGTGGTGGAAATATCGGCGTGGCCCAGCAGCATCTGCACCACGCGCAGGTCTGCGCCATGGTTCAGCAGATGCGTGGCAAAGGCGTGGCGCAGCACGTGCGGGGATAGCGGTGCGTGGATGTCGGCCAGCAACGCGTATTTTTTCACCAGCTGCCAGAACGCTTGCCGCGACATGGCTTCGGCGCGGCCGGTAATGAACAGCGCGTCGCTCTGCCGGCCCGCCGCCAGTTCGGGGCGCGCCGTCTTCATGTACTGGTCGATCCAGTGGGCGGCCTCGGCGCCCAGCGGCACCAGGCGGTCCTTGCCGCCCTTGCCCAGCACCACGCGCACCACGCCTTCGTTCAGGCTGACATCCAAGGCGCGCACGCCCACCAGTTCGGACACGCGCAGGCCGGTGGCATACAGCGTTTCCAGCATGGCGCGGTCGCGCAGGCCGCGCGGTTGCGTGGCATCCGGTGCGCGCAGCAACGCATCCACCTGTTGTTCAGACAGCGTCTTGGGCAGGCGCGGCGGTTGCTTGGCGGCAATCAGGGTCAGGCAGGGGTCGCGTTCGGCGCGATGCTCGCGCAGCGCCCAGGCGAAAAAGCGCCGCAGCGCGGCCAGCCGGCGGTTGGCGGTGGTGGCGCGGGTTTCTTCGTGGCGGAAGGCGAACCAGGCTTCGATGTCGGCCTTGTCGGCCTTGGACAGCGGCTTGGCTTGCCCGACGGGCAACGCGTGCGCGCCGGCCGCATCGCCATAGCGGTCGGCCATTTCTCGGGCGTAGGCTTCGGGGTCTTCCAGCCAGCGGGCGAAACCCGTCAGGTCGCGGCGATAGGCGGCCAGCGTGTTGGCGGACAAGCCGTCTTCAAGCCACACGGCGTCGATGAAGGCGTCGATATCGGCTTGGGAAGCTAAGGGCGGGCGGGAAGTCGACATAGGGATGCGGCATTCTAGAACGTTCGGAAGACGGCGGCAGGCTCGAAAGCCGAGGGCGCGTCGGGCAGCCGGCGGTTATCGTTCCCCGACGCCCGCCGCCGCGGACTTCAGCCAGGCTTCAAACAGCTTCAGTGCGTCAGAGCGTTCGCTGCGCTGTGGATAGCCAAAGTAATACCCCTGGCTGACGGTCAGCGACTGCGGCACCGGCATGGCCAGCGTGCCCTGGTCCAGCGCGGGCTGCGCCAGAAAGCGCGGCATCAGCCCCACCCCCAAGCCGGCCTGCACCGCCGCCATCACCATCGTGAACAGCTCATAGCGCGGGCCGCCCGCCGCCTGCGGGCCATAAAGATGGTTATTGGCGCCGTACCACTGGCGCCAGGCGTCCGGCCGCGAGGCCAGGTGCAGATGCGTCATGCCCGCCAGCACGCTGACCCCGGCTTGCGCCGTCTTGGCGGCCCGGGCGGCCAGCGCCGGCGCGCACACCGGCACCAGTTCGCGCTCGGGAAACAGCAACACGCCCTGGGTGCCGGGCCACAGGCCGTCGCCGTGATACAGCGCGCCGTCAAACGGCTGGTCCTTGAACTGAAACGGCAAGGTGCGCACCGACAGGCTGACGGTGATGTCCGCGTGCGCGTCCTGGAAATCGGCCAGTCGCGGGATCAACCACGTGGTGGCCAGCGTGGGCACCACCGCGATATGGATGCTGCGCCCCATGCCGGTGCGGCTGACCAGCCCGAAGGTGTCTTTTTCGATCTGGTCCAGATGGTGACGGATGCGTCCCGCGTATTCGGCGCCGTGATCAGTCAGCACGATGCGCCGGCGCACGCGGGTGAACAGTTGCACGCCCAGGCGTGCTTCCAGGCTGGCCACCTGGCGGTAGACCGCGCTGTGAGTCAGGGACAGTTCTTCGGCCGCCCGGGAAAAGCTGCCCAGCCGGGCCGATGCCTCGAACGCCTGCAAGGCGGTCAAATTGGGGATGCCGTTTCTCATGGACCAAACTGCCTGAAAGCCAACAGGGCACTACGTGCCGGGGAATCAATAGATTGTGCAATTTTATCAATTGCGTTGTGCGGCCAGGGCACATATCCTCGGGAGTCTTATCCTCGGCTACCCACGACACCCCACCATGTCTCAGCAAGATTCCCGCCTTGGCGGTCACATTCTGGTCGACCAACTGGTCGCCCAGGGCGTCAAACACGTTTTCTGCGTTCCCGGCGAGAGCTACCTGGCGGTGCTGGACGGCCTGCACGACGCGGACATCAAAGTGACGGTGTGCCGTCAGGAAGGCGGCGCGGCCATGATGGCCGACGCGCACGGCAAGCTGACCGGCGAACCCGGCATCTGCATGGTGACCCGTGGCCCGGGCGCGTCCAACGCGCTGGCCGGCGTGCACATTGCCAAGCAGGATTCCACGCCGCTGATCCTGTTCGTGGGCCAGATCGAACGCGGCATGCGCGAACGCGAAGCCTTCCAGGAAATGGACTACCGCGCCGTCTTCGGCACGCAGGCCAAGTGGGTCACCGAGATCGATCAGGTCGAACGCATCCCCGAACTGATCTCGCGCGCGTTCCACATCGCCACGTCGGGCCGTCCCGGCCCCGTCGTGATTGCGCTGCCCGAAGACATGCTGGTCGAAGCGGCCAAGGTGGCTGACGCCCCGCGCTATGAGTTGATCGAATCCTCCCCCACGGCCGGCCAGTTGGCCGACCTGGAAAAGCTGCTGGCCGACGCCAAGAACCCCGTCGCCATCCTGGGCGGCACCCGCTGGGACGCCCGCGCGGTGCAGCAGTTTGCCGACTTCGCGCAGCGCCATGCGCTGCCCACGGCCGTGTCGTTCCGCCGCCAGATGTTGTTCCCGGCCGACCACCCGTGCTTTATCGGCGACGTGGGCCTGGGCATCAACCCGGCACTGCTCAAGCGCGTGGCAGACGCCGACCTGATTCTGCTGGTGGGCGGCCGCATGTCCGAGAACCCCAGCCAGGCCTACACGCTGCTGGACATCCCTGTCCCGAAGCAAAAGCTGGTGCACGTACATCCCGACACCGCCGAACTCGGCCGCGTCTACCGCGCCACGCTGGCCATCAACACGTCGCCCGCCGCGTTCGCCGAATCGCTGGGCAGCCTGAAGGCGCCGGCCAAGCCCGTGTGGGCGGAAGGCACGCAGGCCATGCGCGAGTCGTACCTGAAATGGAGCGACCCGGAAACCATCACGACGCCGGGCGCGCTGCAAATGGGCCAGGTCATGGCCTATCTGGAAAAGACGCTGCCGGCCGACGCCATCATGACCAACGGCGCGGGCAACTACGCCACCTGGCTGCATCGCTTCCACCGCTTCACGCGCTTTGGCACGCAGCTGGCGCCGACGTCGGGCTCGATGGGCTATGGCCTGCCCGCGGCAGTGGGCGCCAAGCGCGTCTGGCCCGACAAGACGGTTGTCTGCTTTGCCGGCGACGGCTGCTTCCTGATGCACGGCCAGGAATTTGCCACCGCCATCCAGTACGACCTGCCCATCATCGTGGTGCTGGTCGACAACGGCATGTACGGCACCATCCGCATGCACCAGGAAAAGCACTACCCCGGCCGCGTGTCCGCGACCGAACTGAAAAATCCGGACTTTGCCGACTACGCGCGCGCCTTTGGCGGCCACGGCGAACGCGTGGAAACCACCGAACAATTCGGCCCGGCTTTCGAACGCGCGCTGGCCAGCGGCAAGCCGGCCATCCTGCACTGCTTCATCGACCCCGAAACCATCACCCCGTCGACGACCTTGGAAAAGATCCGCGACGCGGCGCTCAAAGCCCAGCACTGACACCCCTGATCCGGCCGGCAATCCGGCGGCGCGCTCCCCCGCGCGCCGCCCTCGGAAACCCGAACTTGCCGCCCGAATTATTTTAGGTTTAAACTTTCTAGATTCCGAATACGGAAATCCATAGCGGAGACCCAGCATGTCCTCGAATCCTTCTTTTCAATGGCAAGATCCCCTGTTGCTGGACCAGCAACTGACCGAAGAAGAACGCATGGTGCGCGATGCCGCCTATGCCTATTCGCAGGACAAGCTTGCCCCCCGCGTGCTGAACGCCTTCCGCAACGAGAAGACCGATCCGGAAATCTTCTCTGAAATGGGCGAACTCGGCCTGCTGGGCGCCACCATTCCTGAAGCCTACGGCGGCGCCGGCATGAACTATGTCAGCTACGGCCTGATCGCCCGCGAAGTCGAACGCATCGACTCCGGCTACCGCTCGATGATGAGCGTGCAGTCGTCGCTGGTGATGGTGCCGATCAACGAATTCGGCAGCGAAGCGCAAAAGCAGAAGTACCTGCCCAAGCTGGCTCGCGGCGAATGGATCGGCTGCTTCGGCCTGACCGAACCCAACCACGGTTCCGACCCCGGCGGCATGGAAACCCGCGCCGTCAAGACGTCCGACGGCTACAAGATTTCCGGCAACAAGATGTGGATCACCAACTCGCCCATCGCGGACGTGTTCGTAGTGTGGGCCAAGTGCGTTGGCGGCGACTTCGACGGCAAGATCCGCGGCTTCATCCTGGACAAGGGCATGAAGGGCCTGTCGGCCCCCGCCATCCACGGCAAGGTCGGCCTGCGCGCGTCGATCACCGGCGAAATCGTCATGGACGAAGTGGAAGTGTCCGAAGACCAGATGATGCCCGGCGTGTCCGGCCTGAAGGGTCCGTTCACCTGCCTGAACTCTGCCCGCTACGGCATCGCCTGGGGCGCTGTCGGCGCCGCCGAAGCCTGCTGGCATACCGCCCGCCAGTACACGCTGGACCGCAAGCAGTTCGGCCGCCCGCTGGCCGCCAACCAGCTGATCCAGAAGAAGCTGGCCGACATGCAAACCGAAATCACGCTGGCCCTGCAAGGCTGCCTGCGTTTGGGCCGCATGAAGGACGAAGGCACCGCCGCCGTCGAAATCACGTCCATCATGAAGCGCAACTCCTGCGGCAAGGCGCTGGACATTGCCCGCCTGGCTCGCGACATGCTCGGCGGCAACGGCATTTCGGATGAATTCGGCGTGGCCCGCCACCTGGTGAACCTGGAAGTGGTCAACACCTACGAAGGCACCCACGACGTGCACGCCCTGATCCTGGGCCGCGCGCAAACGGGCATCCAGGCGTTCTATTGATCGCTTGATCCGTTGATGGATCGATCGCTTGCCGGTTCGCCGGCTTGAATGCAAAAACCGCCTTCGGATGAAGGCGGTTTTTTTTGGGGCACACGGCACACGGCGCGCGGACCCGTTGTTTTAGTTTTCGCCCGACAGATCAAACAGGCTTGTCGCGTCCAGTTCCAGCACGCCTTCGTCGTGCTGATTGATGACCGTCCAGGCCCACGTGATGATGCCCAGGTCCGGGCGCGATGACGACGTGCGCGCGCCTTGCACGCGCGCTTCCAGGCGCAGCGTATCGCCGGGGCGCACCGGCGTGCGCCAGCGCACTTCGCCCAGGCCGGGCGAACCAAACGATTCGGAGTCGTGCAGCGCGGCGTCCACCGCCATCCGCATCGCCAACGCGCACGTGTGCCAACCGCTTGCGATCAGCCCGCCCCAGCGCCCTTCCGCCGCGCGCTGCGGGTCGGTGTGGAACCATTGCGGGTCGAATTTGCGAGCAAACTCCAGGATCTCGGCTTCGGTGACGGTGATGGGACCGGCCTTGATCAGCATGCCGTCCTTGAATTCAGCGAACTTCATTTGTTTTTTTCCCCCGGAAAAACAAGCGGCGCGCTCAAGGCGCGCCGTGGTCTTCACGTATGTCACGCTGGTGAATGACGCTAATAGGTCTCGAAATGCAGGCGCCCTTCGCGGCGCAGCACCTCGTGCAGGATAGACCAATCCTGCCCCGATTGCATCGTCACATCACGCAAGGCGTCCAGCACGCCGACTTCCATTCCCTTCAAGCCGCAGACATAGATACAGGTGTTGCGATCCGCTAGCAAATCGCACACTTGCGCCGCCCGATCGCGAATCAGATCCTGCACATAACGCTTGGGCTGGCCGGGTTCTCGCGATAGCGCCAGATTGATGTCGATGAAGTCGCGCGGCAGCTTCATCAACGGCCCGAAGTACGGCAGCTCGCGCTCGGTGCGGGCGCCGAAGAACAGCATCAGCCTGCCGTTTTCGCCGGAGTCAATGCGGCGCCGGTAGCGCTCGGTCATGGCGCGCATCGGCGCCGAACCCGTGCCGGTGCAGATCATGATGAGGTTGGCGCGCGGGTGGTTCGGCATCAGGAACGTATGCCCAAAGGGGCCGATGACTTGCACGGTATCGTTCTTGGCCAGGTCGCACAGGTAGTTGGAACACACGCCGTGCGCCGCCGCGCCGCCGTGGTCTTCGGTAACGCGCTTTACCGTCAACGACAGATTGTTGTAGCCCGCGCGTTCGCCATCGCGCGGGCTGGCCAATGAATACTGGCGCGCATGATGCGGGCGGCCCTGGGCGTCGACCCCGGGCGGAAGAATGCCGATCGATTGCCCTTCCAGCACGGGAAACGGCAGTTCGCCAAAATCCAGCACGATGTGGTGAATATCGCTTTCGGTATCGGCGCCCGTCACGCGGTAGTTGCCCACCACCGTGGCCGTCATCGGCGCCTTGTGCGTGTACAGGTTGACGTAGGGATGCGCCGCCGACCACGGCGGCACGGACGCACCGGCCGGGGTGAAGGACGCTTGCACGGGCGCTGCGGCAAGCGTTTCGGCGGCCTGCGACAACGGCGAATCCAACGAGGTGTCGGCGCCTTCGATCGGGGTCGATGTCGGGCTTGCCGCCGGCAGCGCCTTTTCCTTGGGCAGCTCTTCCCAGCCGAACTGCTCTTGCACCGAATACGCTTCGCTGCGCACCATCAGCCGCCAGTTATCGATGGACCCGGTGGGGCACGGCGGCACACAGGCCATGCAGCCATTGCAGATGTCCGGGTCCACCACGTAGTTGTTGGAATCGTGCGTGATGGCGTCGACCGGGCAGGTTTCTTCGCACGTATTGCAGCGAATGCAGATCTCGGGGTCGATCAGGTGCTGCTTGAGCACATCTACGGGTAATGGGGCGTTCATCGCGGTCTTCCCAATGCGCGGGCGGGCGGCACGCGCGCGCCGCCCCCTTCGCCTTCAGTTGAAACGGACGTAGTCAAAGTTGACCGGCTGGCGGTTGATGCCCATGACGGGCGGCGCGATCCAGTTGGCGAACTTGCCCGGTTCGGTGACGCGCCCCATCAACGACGCCACAAAGGCGCGGTCCTCGGGCGTGGGCAGCCACTTGTGGCTGTTGGCCTGCCATTGTGATTCAGACAGGATTTCGCCTTCGGGCGACATGCGGATGCCGGCCAGCGTGCCGATCTGGCGGTTGAACGCCTTGTGCGGCACGTGCAGCCGGAACGGGATGCCGCTTTTCTCGATGACCTTGTTCCAGCGGCCGATCCCCGCCACGGAGTCGCGGATGAAATCATCGCGCAGCACTTCGTTCAGCGCATTCAGCATGGGCACCTCGACCTCGTTCAGCTTGCCGTTGTTCACGGTCAGCACGCGGTAGGTGTCGTTCTTCAGTTGATGGTCGTCGGTGCGCTTGGATTCTTCGTAGCGGCCCTTCAAGCCCGAGCCATAGAAGATGGCGGCGTTGGAAGACTGGTCGGCGCCGAACAGATCGATGGTGACGCTGTAGTGAAAGTTCAGGTAGCGCTGGATGGTGGGCAGGTCGATCACGCCGGCGGCGCGCACGCTTTCCGGGTCGTCCGTCTTCAACTGGTTCATCACTTCGCAAGTGCGCTGGATTACGCGCGAAATGCCCGATTCACCCACGAACATGTGGTGCGCTTCTTCCGTCAGCATGAACTTCGTGGTGCGTGCCAGCGGGTCGAAGCTGGACTCGGCCAACGCGCATAACTGGAACTTGCCGTCGCGGTCGGTGAAATACGTGAACATGTAGAACGCCAGCCAGTCCGGCGTTTTTTCGTTGAAGGCGCCCAGGATGCGCGGGTTGTCGGCATCGCCCGACGTGCGCTGCAACAGCGCATCGGCTTCTTCGCGGCCATCGCGGCCAAAGTAGCGATGCAGCAGATACACCATGGCCCACAGGTGGCGCCCTTCTTCGACGTTGATCTGGAACAGGTTGCGCAGGTCGTACTGCGACGGCGCGGTCAGGCCCAGATGGCGTTGCTGCTCAATCGAGGCGGGCTCGGTGTCGCCCTGCGTAACGATGATGCGGCGCAGGTTGGCCCGATGCTCGCCGGGCACGTCCTGCCAGACGTCGCGGCCCATGTTTTCGCCAAAGTGAATCTTGCGCTGGCCGTCTTGCGGCGCCAGGAAAATGCCCCAGCGGTAATCCGGCATGCGGACGTGGTTGAAGTTGGCCCAGCCGTCGGGTTCAACGCTGACGGCGGTGCGCAGGTACACGTCAAAACCGTGCGAGCCGTCCGGCCCCATGTCTTGCCACCATTGCAGGTAGTTGGGTTGCCAGTGTTCCAGCGCGCGTTGCAAGGTGCGGTCGCCGGACAGGTTGACGTTATTGGGGATCTTATCGGTGTAGTTGATTCCAGACATGTCTCGCTCCTTGTTTGTTTTCGGGTCCGCGCCTTTGGTCCGCGCTGTTGGTACGCGCGTTTGGTACGCACTGTTCGTACGCGCTTTTAGCCCGCATCCCAAGCCCGTGCAGGCTCAGACGCGATTCCAGTCGAACGTGGCCTGCTCGCCCTTGCCGTAAAGCTTCAACGCGCCCTTGTCGCCGGCCGCGTTGGGGCGGTTGAAGATCCAGTTCTGCCACGCGGTCAGGCGCCCGAAGATGCGCGTTTCCATCGTTTCCTTGCCACCGAAACGCAGGTTGGCTTCCAGCCCCGTCAATGCGTCGGGCGATAGCGCGCGGCGCTCTTCCAGCATCATTCGCACTTCGTCGTCCCAGTCGATGCTGTCCGGCGCGTAGGTCACCAGGCCCAGGTCCAGCGCGTCGGTGGCGGACAGCGGCTGGCCGGCCCGGCCGCGCACGGCTTCCAGCGGCGCGGTCTCTTCATAGAAACGACGTTGCAGGCGGCTTTGGCCATTGACCATCGGATAAGCGCCGAAATTGCGTTCGCCCACGACGATGTGCGCGTTGGGCGCATCCGGTTCGGCGTCGTTGTCCAGCATGTAGCCGCGGTCGGCGGCCAGCGCCAATTCCAGCAAGGTGCCCACAAAGCAGGAGCCCGGTTCGATCAGCGCGAACAGACTGCGCGACGTGACATCCAGCCGGGCCAGCGTACGGCGCAACATGCCCGCGGTTTCGCGCACAAACCAATGCGTGGCGTGGCGTTGCAGCGCGGCGTCGGCGGCCAGCACGGCGTCGGCGTCGCCCTCGGTCTTGAAGATCCAGGTGCCGATGTCCAGCTCGTTGGTGCGCATGGACAGGATGGCGTCGTCCAGTTCGCGCGCCATTTGCAGCGGCCACCACGCGGCGCCCGCCGTAACAATGTCGTCCAGTTCGGATTGCACCGGTTCCTGCGGCGCGCGCACGGTCCAGGTGGCCAGGCGCTTGTCGCGATCTAGGTGGATATCGACGTAGCGATACGACAGACGATCGGGGGTTTCGGTGCGTTCGATGGGCGTCAGCGCAATGCCGTGCTCGCCTGCCTGGCGGTCGCTGGTGTCGGCCAGCGCCAGCGCGCGCTCGCGCACCGCTTCTTCAAAGCGGGCGGGCTTGACCACGTCGTCCACCAGCCGCCAGTCCTTGGCGCGCTGGCCACGCACGCCTTCAACCAGCGTGCAGAAGATGTCGGCGTGGTCATGGCGCACTCGGCGCTTGTCGGTCACGCGGGTCAGGCCGCCGGTGCCGGGCAGCACGCCCAGCAGCGGCACTTCGGGCAAGGCCACCGACGACGATCGATCGTCCACCAGCAGGATTTCGTCGCAGGCCAACGCCAGCTCGTAGCCGCCACCCGCGCAGGCGCCGTTCAGCGCCGCAATGAATTTCAAACCGCTGTGGCGGCTGGAGTCTTCAATGCCGTTGCGCGTTTCGTTGGTGAACTTGCAGAAGTTGACCTTCCACGCGTGCGACGACAAGCCCAGCATGAAGATGTTGGCACCCGAACAGAAGATGCGGTCTTTCATGCTGGTGACCACCACGCTTTTCACTTCGGGGTGCTCGAAGCGAATGCGTTGCAGGGCGTCGTGCAGTTCGATGTCCACGCCCAGGTCGTACGAATTGAGCTTGAGCTTGTAGCCGGGGCGCAGGCCGCCGTCTTCGGCCACGTCCATGGCCAGCGTTGCAACGGGGCCGTCAAACGTCAGGCGCCAGTGGCGGTACAGGTCGGGCCGGGTGCGGAAATCAACGCGGGCCTCGGGCCGGGTTTCATGGCCGTTTGCGGTGCTGCTCATGGTGTGTCTCCTCGTACGCCCTGCCTGGACAGGAAAAATACTGCATCACATGAATTATTGTGCAGATTAGTTCAGGCAAAAACGCACGTCAAGCGAGACATGCATAAAAGTGCAGATTTATAGCGGCAGGCCGCAGGCCTTTCGAACCTGGGTGCGCAGGCCGGCAAAGCTTTCCTGGACTTCCAGGTTGCTGGTGACCCACGTCAGGTCGGCCTTCGCGTAGAAGGCTTCCCGCCCGGCAAGGATGCGCTTGAGATCGGCCATGGCTTCGTTGTTGCCAGACATGGGGCGGAAGTCGCCTTGCGCCATGACGCGGCCCATGTGTTCTTCGGGCGTGGCGCGCAGCCAAACCGTGTAGCAATGGGCCAGCAGCAGGTTCAACGTGGCCGGTTCGGATACCAGCCCCCCGGGGGTGGCCAGCACCATTTCGGGATAGATCTGCACGGCCTCTTCCAGCGCGCGCCGTTCGTAGCGGCGATAGGCGTTGGGGCCGTACAGGTTATGGATTTCAAGAATGCTGCACCCGGCTACGCGTTCGATCTCGCGGTTCAGCTCGACAAAGGGGTAGCCCAGATCGTCGGCCAGCATCTGGCCCAGGGTGGACTTGCCCGCCCCACGCAGCCCGATCAGCGCGACACGCTGCGTGCGGTTGGGCCGCTGCGCGCCCGCGCCCACGCCAAACAGCTGGGTCAGCGCCTCGCGTGCGCGTTGCAGGTCGGATTCCGTGCGGCCGCTGAGCAGTTCGCGGATCAGCAGCCAATCGGGCGACTCCGTGGTGACGTCGCCCACCAGTTCGGCCAGCGCGCAATTGAAGGCGCGCGCAATCTGCAACAGCACCAGGATGGACGCGTTGCCCACTCCGTGTTCCAGATTGGCCAGATGCCGTTCGGACACCCCCGTCACCTGCGACAGACCCTTGCGCGTCATGCCGCGTATGGCTCTAAGGCGGCGCACCCGCTCGCCTAAAGCCACCAGGAAAGCTTCCCGCCTGGGTTCGGTTGGCGCCGCATCTAGCGCTTGATTCATGTTTGGCTGACTCCGCAAATACCCTGATAAGCCTTGTTTTATGCACTATAGTGCTTGACCCTTTCGTATGGAAGCACTATTTTTCCTTCCAAGCAGTTCCAAGCGGTCATCGCGCATTAAAGCGGCAATAAAGCGCCATTGAAGCGGCACTGAAGTTCATGCCGCATTCCAAAGCGCCGACAGTGTAAAGGAGGAGTCCCGGTGAGCACGCCAGATCAATTCCATGCCCTGATGCAAGCGGCCACGCGGCTGGTGGCCGACGAGCCGCTGGATGCCGGGTTGCAGGCGAAGCTGAACCGCGAGGCCGGCCCCACCAGCGCGCTGTACCAGCAGATCTTCGCCGCCTGTAAGCAAGGCGTGGCCGACGGCTGGATGTGCAACCGCGAAGGCGGCGGCATCCGCTACGGACGCGTCATCAAGCCGGCCGACGACCTGGGCGGCTGCTCGGTCGATGTCGTGGACATGGATGACCTGGCCGGCCCGCACCACGCCCATCCCAATGGCGAAATCGACCTGATCATGCCGCTGACCGCCGGCGCCCGCTTTGACGGCCACGGCGCCGGCTGGCTGGTCTACGGCCCCGGCAGCGCGCACAGCCCCACCGTAACGCAAGGCCGCGCACTGGTGCTGTACCTGCTGCCCGGCGGCGCCATCGAGTTCACGCGGCCCGGCAGGTAGCCCCCGCTTGCCGCCCGGCGACAAAAAAACATAGCCCGGGCGCGCCCCACCAGGACATCAGGAGACAACCGTGAACACCTGCCCCGCAGAATTGAACTTTGCCAGCCATCTGGCGGCGCTGAACGCCTCACGCGCCGACAAGCCCGCCTACATCGACGACACCCGCCAGCTGACTTACGGGCAGCTGGCAGAACGCGTGGCGCGCATGGCCGGCGCCTTGCGCGGGCTGGGCTTGCGCCGCGAAGAACGCATCCTGCTGCTGATGCAGGACACGGTCGATTGGCCCGTCGTGTTCCTGGGCGCGCTGCACGCGGGCGTGGTGCCGGTGGCCGTCAACACCTTGCTGACGCCGGATGACTATGCCTACATCGTGACGCACAGCCGCGTGCGCGCCGTGTTCGTGTCGGATGCGTTGCTGCCAACGCTGCAAGCCGCGTTGGCGCAATCGCCGGCAGATGTGGAGCATGTGGTGGCCACACAGGACATTGACGCCCTGCTGGCCGACGGCCCGCGGGCCGACGCCCCGCTCGCCCCCGCCGTGCGCACGCTGTCTGATGAAATCGCCTTCTGGCTGTATTCGTCGGGCTCCACCGGCAAGCCCAAGGGCGTGGTGCACACGCACGGCAACCTGTGGCACACCGCCGAACTGTATGCCAAGCCCGTGCTGGGCATCCGCGAAGACGACGTCGTGTTTTCCGCCGCCAAGCTGTTCTTCGCCTACGGCCTGGGCAACGGCTTGACCTTTCCGTTGTCGGTCGGCGCCACGGTCATCCTGATGGGCGAACGCCCCACGCCGCAAGCCGTTTTCCAACGGCTGACGCGGCACCGCCCCACCGTGTTCTACGGCGTGCCCACCTTGTACGCCAGCATGCTGGCATCGCCCGACCTGCCGCCGCGCGATCAGGTCGCGCTGCGTGTCTGCACGTCGGCCGGCGAAGCCTTGCCGCGCGACATCGGCGAACGCTTCACGCGGCACTTCGGCTGCGAGATCCTGGACGGCATCGGTTCCACCGAGATGCTGCACATCTTCATCTCGAACCAGACCGGACAACTGCGCTATGGCACCACCGGCAAGCCCGTGCCGGGATACGAGGTGCAACTGCGTGACGACAACGGCGCGCCGGTCGCGCCGGGCGCCATCGGCGACCTCTACATCAAAGGCCCCAGCGCCGCGCTGATGTACTGGAACAACCGCGACAAGACGCGCCAATGCTTCCTGGGCGACTGGCTCAAAAGCGGCGACAAATACACCTGCGACGCCGACGGCTACTACACCTACGCCGGCCGCAGCGACGACATGATCAAGGTCAGCGGCCAATACGTGTCGCCTGTTGAAGTCGAGAACATTCTGGTGCAGCACGAAGCCGTGCTGGAAGCCGCGGTGATCGGCGTGCCCGACCACGACGGCCTGGTCAAGACCAAGGCGTACGTCGTGCTGCGCCCCGGCTTCGAACCCGACGCCCAGACCGGCGCCGCGTTGCAGCACTACGTGAAGCAGCATCTGGCGCCGTTCAAGTATCCGCGCCAGATCGACTTCACCGAAGAACTGCCCAAGACCGCCACGGGAAAAATCCAGCGCTTCCGGCTGCGTCAGCTGGAAGAAGCCACGCTATGAAGTCCGCTTGCCGACACTCTCGGCGCGCGGACTAACCCCGGCCGGCCTTGCGCCAGCCCATGATAAGCACGGAGACAAACCATGAACCACGCCCTGACCCAGGCTGCGATTGCCGCGGCCTTGACGCTAGCCGCCACCAGCGCGCAAGCCGCCGACAAGCTCAAAGTGGGCTTCATGCTGCCCTATAGCGGCACCTACGCCGCGCTGGGCAACGCCATCGAAAACGGCTTCAAGCTGTACGTTGCCGAGCAAGGCGGCAAGCTGGGCGGGCGCGACATCGAATACTTCAAGGTCGACGATGAATCCAATCCGGCCAAGGCCGCTGAAAACGCCAACCGGCTGATCAAGCGCGACCAGGTCGACGTGCTGATCGGCACGGTGCATTCGGGCGTGGCGATGGCGCTGGCCAAGGCCGCCAAGGACAGCGACACCACGCTGATCGTGACCAACGCGGGCGCCAACGCCATCACCGGCCCGCTGTGCGGCCCCGGCATCTTCCGCACGTCGTTCACCAACTGGCAGCCCGCCTACGCCATGGGCCCCGTCGCCTACGCCAAGGGCCACAAGACTGCCGTCACCATCACCTGGAAATACGCAGCGGGCGATGAAGCCATCGGCGGCTTCAAGGAAGGCTTTGAAAAAGCGGGCGGCAAGGTCGTCAAGGAACTGAGCCTGCCATTTCCCAACGTGGAATTCCAATCGCTCCTGACCGAGATTGCCGCCACCAAGCCCGACATGGTGTTCACCTTCTTTGCGGGCGGCGGCGCGGTGAAGTTCGTGCAGGACTATCACGCCGCCGGCCTGGACAAGACCATTCCGCTGTATGGCTCCGGCTTCCTGACCGACGGCACCTTGCAGGCGCAGGGCGCTTCCGCGCAAGGCCTGCTAACCACGCTGCACTATGCCGACGGCCTGAACACGCCGCGCGACAACGCGTTCCGCGCCGACTACGCCAAGAACTACAACGCCCCGCCCGACGTCTACGCCGTCCAAGGCTATGACGCGGCGCAGCTCATGCAATCGGGCCTGACGGCCGTCAAGGGCGACTTTGCCAAGAAGGCGGACTTTCGCAGCGCCATGCGCGGGGCGACGGTGGACAGCCCGCGCGGCCCGTTCACGTTGTCGGCGGCCGGCAACCCGGTGCAGGACATTTACCTGCGGCGCGTGGACGGCCTGGAGAACAAGGTGGTGGACGTCGCCGTGAAGAAGCTGGCCGACCCGGCCCGCGGCTGCAAGCTCTGACGCGACGCGGCCACAGGAGGGCCCCATGGACATCAGCATCCTGCTTATTCAAAGCCTGAACGCATTCCAGTACGGCTTGCTGCTGTTCCTGGTGGCCAGCGGCCTGACGCTGATCTTCGGCATCATGGGCATCATCAACCTGGCCCATGGCAGCTTCTACATGATCGGCGCCTACATGGCGTTTGCGCTGGGGCCGGTGGTGGACCGCTGGCTGGGCGGCGGATTCCTCACCACGCTGGCCGTGTGCGTGGTGCTGGCTGGCGCTTTGGGCTATGTGCTGGAAGCCGCCTTCTTCAGCTACCTGTACCACCGCAACCACTTGCAGCAGGTGCTGATGACCTACGGGCTGATCCTGGTCTTTGAAGAACTGCGCAGCATTCTGGTGGGCAACGACGTGCATGGCGTGCCGCTGCCGGCGTGGCTGCAAGGCAGCATTTCCCTGGGCGGCGTGATGACGTATCCGGTCTACCGGCTGTTCATTTCTGCCGTCGGCATTGCGGTAGCGCTGCTGCTGTATTGGGTGATTTCCCGCACCCGGCTGGGCATGATGTTGCGCGCCGGCGCCAGCAACCGCGAGATGACGGGGTCGCTGGGTATCGACGTCAACAAGCTGTACCGGCTGGTCTTCGCGGCCGGCGTGGCGTTGGCCGCGTTGGCCGGCACCATCGCCGCGCCCGTGTCGTCGGTGTACCCGGGCATGGGCAACGGCGTGCTCATCATCTGCTTCGTGGTGGTCGTGATCGGCGGCATCGGCTCGATACGCGGCGCCTTTTTGGCCGCGATGCTGGTGGGCTTTGTCGAGACCTTTGGCCAGGTGCTGTTTCCGTCGGCGGCGGGCGTGCTGGTGTATCTGCTGATGGCATTCATTCTTCTATGCAAGCCCGAAGGGCTGTTCAAACAGGGCTAGCCATGCAGAAACTACTTCCCGTCGCAACGCTGCTGGCGCTGGCCGCCTTCGCGTTCAGCGGCAGCGACTACTACACCGGGCTGGCGATCAAGGTGATGATCTACGCCATCTTCGCGCTAAGCCTGCAATTGCTGGTGGGCGGAGCCGGCTTGGTCAGCCTGGGGCACGCGGCGTTCTTCGGCATCGGCGCCTACGTGGCGGCGTTGCTGTCGCCGGAATCCGAGGCGGCAAGCCTGTGGTGGCTGCTGCCGGCGGCCCTGCTGGCGGCAGCGCTTTATGCGGTGGTGACGGGTGCGCTGGCGCTGCGCACGCGCGGCGTGTACTTCATCATGGTGACGCTGGCGTTTTCGCAGATGGCTTACTACGTCTTTCACGACACCAAAGTGGGCGGCGGCAGCGACGGCATCTATCTGTATTTCCGGCCCGAATGGGCGCTGGGCAGTTGGATGCCGTTCGACCTGGGCAACGCCACCACGTTCTACTTTTTTGTACTCGCCTGCCTGGCCCTGACCTGGGGCTTCCTGGCGCTGCTGCGGCGCTCGCCGTTCGGGGCGGCGCTGGCGGGCATCCGCATCAACGAGCAGCGCATGCGCGCGGCCGGGTATTCCACGTATCCCTACAAGCTGACGGCGTATGTCGTGGGCGCCACGTTGGCGGGCCTGGCGGGGTTTCTGTTCGCGCTGAAAGACGGTTTTGTCACGCCGGAACTGTTGGCCTGGGAACAATCGGGGCTGGTGCTGTTGATGGTGATCCTGGGCGGCATGGCCAGCCTGGGCGGGGCGGTCATCGGCACCGTAGCGCTGGTGCTGATGCAAGAGCTGTTTCAGTCGCAAGCCTTGTTTGGCGACTACGCGCGCCATTGGCATCTGCCGCTGGGCATCGCCATCATCGCGCTGGTGGCCTTGCTGCCCAACGGCATCGCGGGCCTGCCCGCGCAATGGCGACAACGCCGCGATGCGCGACTCGCGGCCGCACATGCCGCAAGGGCGCCTGCCGCAGGTTCGCCTGCCGCAGGTTCGCCTGCCGCAGGATCGCCTGCCGTCTCTACGGTTCGCCTGCCGCAGGGACGCCTGCCGCAGGATCGCCCGCCGCAGGATCGCCTGCCGCAGGATCGCCTGCCCGTCCAAGGGGAACCTCATGTCTGATCTTCTGCTTGCCGCCACGGGCGTTACGCGGCGCTTTGGCGGGCTGACCGCCGTGAACGGCGTGTCCCTGTCGCTGGCGCGCGGGCAAGTGCACGCCGTCATCGGCACCAACGGCGCGGGCAAGTCCACGCTGATCAATATCCTGTCCGGCGAGCTTGCGCCCAGCAGCGGGCAGGTCATGCTGGGCGCACAGGACATTACCGCCTGGCGCCAACCGCAACGAGCCCGCGCCGGGCTGGGCCGCAGCTACCAGCGGTCCACGTTATTCCCCGAATTAAGCGTGTTCGAAAACTGCCGCCTGACCGCGCAGGCGGCACGCCAGCGCTTCTGGCATTGGTGGCGTCCAGCCGCCGATTGCCGCCGCAGCGCCGAGCTGGCACACCACGCGCTGGAACGCACCGGCCTTGCCGGCGATGCCACGCGCACGGCCGGCCTGCTGCCACACGGCCGCAAGCGTCAGCTTGAAATCGCCATGTGCCTGGCGGGCGAGCCGCAGGTGTTGTTGCTGGACGAGCCCCTTGCCGGCATGGGGCCGGAAGAAACCGACCGCATCCTGGACCTGCTGCAAACATTGAAGACGGGCCACGCCATTCTGCTGGTCGAGCACGACATGGACGCGGTTTTTCGTATCGCCGAAACCATCACGGTAATGGTCAACGGCACCGCCATCGCCAGCGGCCCGCCCGAGGCCATACGCGCCAACGCCGACGTGCGCACCGCCTACCTGGGTGAAGACGCCCAGCCCACCCACGCACCAGGAGCCGCCGCATGCACGCCATCGCAAACCACGACGCGCTGATCGAGGCCGGCGGCCTGCACGTGTACTACGGCGCCAGCCATGTGCTGCGCGGTGTCGACATGCACATCGCGCGCGGCGAATCCGTTGGGCTTGTCGGCCGCAACGGCATGGGCAAAACCACCTTGATCCGCAGCCTGATGGGCCAGGTCAAGAGCTCGCGCGGCCAGGTGCGCGTGGCCGGGCGCGATTGCACACGGGCGCCCGCCCACGCCATTGCACAACTGGGCGTGGCCTACGTGCCCGAAGGCCGAGGCATATTTCCAAATTTGAACGTACGCGAAAACCTGCAAGTGGCGGCGCGTGCCAGCGTGCGCGGCGGGCGCGATTGGACTTACGCGCGCGTGCTGGAGACCTTCCCCCGACTGCGCGAACGGCTGGGCCACGGCGGGCAGCAACTATCAGGAGGCGAACAGCAGATGCTGGCCATCGGACGCGCGCTGATGACCAACCCCGATCTGCTGATTCTGGACGAAGCCACCGAAGGGCTGGCCCCGCTGATCGTGGCCGAGATCTGGCGCATCATCCGCGAGATCCGCTTGACCGGCATGTCCACGCTGATCGTCGACCGCAACTATCGCGCGGTGCTTGAACACACCGACCGGTGTCTGGTGATGGAAAAAGGACTGATAGTCGAAGACGGCAATAGCGCGTCGCTGGCCCGGCAACCGGAACAGCTGACGCGCTATCTGGGCGTGTAGACGTACGCGCCCCGCCGTACTTCAGATGATGGCTTCGATCAGGAAGGGGCCACGGCGCTCGAGGCCGTCGGCCAGCGCGCGCGCGAAGCCTTCCACCGTATCCACGCTGACCGCCTCCACGCCCATGCCGCGCGCCAGGTGCGTCCAGTCCAGGTAGGGTTCTTCCAGATCCAGCATGCGGCGCGCATTGCGGCCCGGTTCTTTCACGCCCACGTTTTTCATCTCGCCGTGCAAGGTGGCGTAGGAACGGTTGGCCAGGATCACTGTCAGGCAGTCCAGGTTTTCGCGCGCCTGCGTCCACAGCGCCTGCAAGGTGTACATGCCGCTGCCGTCGGCTTGCAGCGTGATGACCTTGCGGTCCGGGCACGCCACGGCCGCGCCCGTGGCCAGCGGCAGGCCGATACCGATTGCGCCGCCCGTCAGCATCAGCCAATCGTGCGGAGCGCTGCTGGCGCTATAGATCGGAAATTCGCGGCCCTGCGTGATGGACTCATCGCACACGATGGCCTGCTCGGGCAAGGTATGCGCGATCAGGATGTTCACGGCGGCGCCCGTCAGCTTGCCCGAGGACGGCACCTCATAGGCGGCGGCCGGCGTGGCCAGGCGCGGTGCATCGGCGGCAATGCCCAGTTCGTCGGCCAGCCATTCCAGCGCGTGGGCCAGGTCTTGTTCGGCCGAGGCCAGCACCACCTGATTGCTGTCAGCCGGGGCCAACAGGCTGGGCTTGCCGGGGTAAGCAAAAAACCCCACCGGCGCCTTCGCCCCTGCCAGCACCAGATGTTTGACGTCTTTCAGCTTGGCCACCGCAAGATCAATCGGATACGGCAAGCGATCGACCGGGGTGCGCGCGCCGCCGCGCTCGATGCGGCGGTTGGACGTTTCCGACATCAGGCGCACACCCGTCGCGCGTGCGATGCGCCCGGCGGCGTTCAGTGCGCGTTCGCGCAGCGCGGCGCCCCCCAGCATCAGCACGGTCACTTCGCCCGAACGGATCGCCGCGGCCGCCGCGCGCACGGCGTCCGCCGAAGTCTGGGCCAGCGCGGCATCCTTGACTTGTACGGGCGCGGGCGCGTTGTCGGGCAGATCGGTCCAGGCAGTGTCGGCCGGCAGGATCAACGTGGCGATATTGCCGGGCGCCTGCCGCGCCACGCCAATGGCTTCGGCGGCGTCCGCCGACACGGCAGCGGCCGTCATCGTGCGTTTGACCCAATGCGACATCGGCCGCGCCACGCCTTCCACGTCGCTGGTCAGCGGCGCGTCGTATTGCACGTGATAAGTGGCGTGGTCGCCCACGATATTGACCATGGGCGTACGCGCGCGCTTGGCGTTGTGCAGGTTGGCCAGCCCGTTGCCCAGGCCCGGGCCCAAGTGCAGCAAGGTGGCGGCCGGCTTGTCGGCCATGCGCGCGTAACCGTCGGCAGCGCCCGTCACCACGCCTTCGAACAGACCCAGCACGCACCGCATCCGGGGCTTGCGATCCAAAGCCGCGACGAAGTGCATTTCAGACGTGCCGGGGTTGGCAAAACACACGTCCACATCGTTGGCCAGCAAGGTATCGCAGAGACTGTCAGCGCCGTTCATGATTTTCCCTAGTCGTTTTCAATGGCGATGCGGGCGCATCCGCGCCCGCCTGATATGCATGATAGGTAGCGTATCAAAAACGCGATAGACCCATTTCAGCTTGCGGGCATGGAACCATTCCGGGATATGGCCGCCGCGTTCCGCCAGCCGGAATTAGCGCTGGCGTGACGGCAGGCATGAGCGCTACCCACATCACCCCAGGATCTGCCCCAGGAATGCCTGCGCCCGCTCCGATCGGGGGGCATTGAAGAAGTTCTCCGGCGTGTCGGCTTCCACGATGGCTCCCTGGTCCATGAAGACGACGCGATCCCCCACTTCTCGCGCAAAACCCATTTCGTGCGTGACGCAGACCATGGTCATGCCGTCTTTGGCCAGCGCGACCATGGTGTCCAGCACTTCCTTGACCATCTCGGGGTCCAGCGCCGACGTGGGTTCGTCGAACAGCATGATCTTGGGCTGCATGCACAAGGCGCGCGCAATCGCCACGCGCTGCTTCTGGCCGCCCGAGAGCTGGCCGGGATACTTGTCAGCGTGCTGCGGAATGCGCACCCGTTCCAGATATTCCATGGCGCGCGACCGGGCTTCGTCCGCCGGCACGCCCTTGACCAGCAGCGGTGCCAGCGTGCAGTTCTCAAGCACCGTCAAATGCGGAAACAGATTGAAGTGCTGGAACACCATGCCGACTTCCGCGCGGATGCGCTCGATGTTCTTGACGTCTTCATTGAGCTCTATGCCGTCGACAACGATGCGGCCCTTCTGGTGCTCTTCCAGCCGGTTCAGCAGGCGGATCGTCGTGGACTTTCCCGAGCCCGACGGCCCACAAAGTATCAGCTTTTCTCCGGGCAACACTTCCAGGCCCAGGTCGTTCAGTACCTGGAAGTCTCCATACCATTTGCTGACGCCCTGCATCGTGATGATGGGCGCCAAGGCAGTCGTTACATTCATCGTCTCAAGCCTTGGAAATGTCGTGGTTTTCGCCGGCGCCGCTCCAGTAGCCCGGCACCGTCAGACGCTTTTCAGAGCGTCGGAACAGGTACGACAGCACGCTGCACATGGCGAAGTAGATGACCCCCACCATCGTGTAGACCGTCAGTGCCTGGAAGGTCGCACCGGCCAGCATCTCGCCCGCCCGCATCAACTCGTACACGCTGATAACGGCCACCAGCGAAGTCTCCTTGATCAGCACCAGCGCGTAGTTGCCCAAAGCCGGGAAGACCGTGCGCAGCGCTTGCGGCAATACGATGCGACGCAGCCGCTGCACCTTGCGCAGACCCAATGCGCGCGCCGCCTCGTACTGACCCGTGTCCACCGACTGGATGCCGCTTCTGAACAGTTCGGCCAGGTACGCGCCGAAGTTCAAGGTCAGGCCCAGCACCCCGGCGACAAAGCCATTGATCACGACGCCCATCTCGGGCAGGCCGTAGTAGATGTAGAACAATTGCAGCAGCAGGGGCGTGCCGCGAATCACCTCGATGTAGAACCGCGCGCCACGGCTCAACAGGCGCGAAGGCGACAGGCGGCACAAGCAAACGACCAGGCCCAACGCCACCGCCAGGAAAGCCGAACAGAAAAACAGCGCCAGGGTCCAGACCGTGCCCTCGGCCAACGGGGTCAGGTACATGCGCAGCGTAGCGAGATCCAAGTCGTGCTCCTTATCCGTGCCGTAACGGCGCTTACTTGCTGATGAGGTCGGACACGCCCCACTTCTTGCCAATGGCGGCCATTTCGCCGTTCGCCTTCATGTCGGCAATCGCCTTGTTGACGGCTTCAAGCAGCGCGGTATTGCCTTTTTGCACGGCCATGCCCACTTGCCACGTGCGTTGCGGCTGGTAGCCCGTATCGAGCTTCACGCCCGGGATGTTCTTGGTCTGGATCTGGTAAATGATGCTGGGGGGATCCACGATGCCAAGGTCGACGCGGCCAGCGCGCACGTCAGCCAGCAAGGTTGAATAGTCCTGGTACGTCGTGACTTTGGTGCCCGGCATGTCCTTGATCATGTTGAACTGGACAGAATCCACCAGCACGCCTACCCGCTGCCCCTGCATGTCTTCGAATTTGGCGTACTTTTTGGTCGCTTTGTCGCTGACTACCACGCCCTCTCCCCATCCGTAGACCGGGACTGAAAAGTCGATGGCCTTGGCGCGTTCTTCGGTAATGAACAGCGGCGCCGACATGACGTCCGCCCGCCCCGACGTCAGCGTGGGAATAAGGCCGGAAAATGGCACGTCGGACAGCTTGTCCGATACCTTCAGATGCTTGGCCACGCCCGCCGCCACGTCCACCATGATGCCTTCCAGCTGGTTGGACTTTGGATTCTTGAACCCGTGCGGCGGCGCCGATGCGGTGGTGACGACGGCCAGGCTTTTATCGGCGCGCACTTCGTCCAGCGTGCGCGCCTGGGCGCCGGTTTGAATCAGCAGGCCGGCGGCCGCCAGGCCCAGCAGAATGGCTTTGAATGTCATCGTTTTTCCCCTTGGATGAATGATTGCCGCGAACATGGATGATGCGAACGCCTCGGCTCAGGCCGGACGCCCTTGCGGATACTGCTGTACTGCCACCGCCGCCAGCGCGAAGAATTCCTGCATCACGGTGGCAGCCAGGAAGGCTGTCGCTCCCTGCACGTCTTGCGGCGGCGACACGGTATTGATGTCGAACGCCACGAAGTTCAGGCCGGCAAGCTGGCGCACCAGCGCCAGCCCTTCCTTGGCCGACAAGCCCCCCCACTCCGGCGTGCAAACTCCTGGCGCGCAGGAGGGGTCAAAGATGTCCATGTCGAAGCACAGGTACACGGGGCGCTGGCCGATACGCTGCTTGATGTCCGCCAGCGTGGCTTTCTGGTCCTGGTCGAAGTCGTCGTAGGGCACGATCGTGTAGCCGACCTCGCGCCCGAACTCCAGCACCCCGGGCATGAAAGAACTACCTCGCGTGCCCACGTGAAAGCTGGCCGCGACGTCCAGCAGACCCTCTTCGGCGGCGCGCGTGAACGTGGTGGCCGTGTTGTAGCCGGGGATGGGATAGGTGTCGGTGTGCGAGTCGAAATGCAGCACGACGAAATTCGGATGGCGGCGCCCCACGGCACGCAACTGCGGCAACGTCACCGCGCCGTCACCGCCCATCGAGATGGGGATGGCACCCGCGTCCAGGATGGCACCGATGCCGGCTTCGATCAGCGGGTACGAAGCGTCGGGGTCTCCTGGGTGGCACGCCACGTTGCCCACATCGATGGCGCGCAGGAATTCAGGAGGACTGTCGATGCCATGGCGGCGAAAGATGTCGACGGGGCGCAGCAAACGGGATTGCTCACGGATCGCGTCCGGACCCTGCCGCGATCCCACGCGAAAGGGGTGCGTGCCGCAATCGAACGGAATGCCCACCACGCAAGCGCGTGCCCGGCCCGCTTCAGACTCGCGGGCCGATGGCAAACCCATGAACCCGGCTACGGGATGGAAACTAACTTCAGATGACTGCGGCACAGCGCGGCTCCCTGGATTTGCCCCGTCGTTGATAGGCGGGCGTTGCTATATTTAGATTCAGCCGCATCGCTATGCGATACGAGTGTGTCGTAAATAGATTAGCAGGCAAAAACTTGGCCGGCCTATTAGGGTGTTCCCCCTACAGGCGTGGAATTACTTGATCTGAATAGTCGGGATTAAAAAAGAATGCGCCCCGTCATGGCGCGCCGCGTGCACCGAAAACGGGCGTGCGAAAGGGATCAGACCTCGTCGTCTGGCAAGGGCATCGCCCCGCGCAACGCGCCACCTGGTGGTTCCATCAAGTAGAAGGGATGCGTACGGCCCAAGGTGCGTGATGCACTAATGGCGTGCGCGGTCTCCACCACTTGCGGGCCGAACACGGCTTGCGCCTGTTCAAAAGACCAGCGGCTGGAAGGCACGGACACGTTCACGGCGCCCAACGGGGTACCGCCGGCATCCAGGACCGCCGCGCTGACCGTGATGTCACCGGGGTAAAACTCGCCGTTGGACCTTGCATAGCCGTGGCGCCGGGCGAACTCCAGTTCGGCCAGCAAGGCGTCCATGCTGGTGATCGTATTCCCCGTGAAAGGCTTGCGGTCGCAGCGTTCCAGCAAGTCTTGCGCAACGCCGGGGTCCAACTTGGCCAGCACCGCGCGCCCCGCTGCCGTGCAATAGAAAGGCAAGCGCATGCCGACCGGCATGTTCACAAACATTTCCTTGTGCGTGGCAAAGCGCGCCACATAGACCATGTCCAAACCGTCGGGCTCCGCCAGGCTGCACGTCTCCTGACTGTTGCGGTTCAGCGTGTGCAGGAACGGGTTTCCGCCCAGAACGAGCGGGCTTGTCTGCACGTAGTGCATGCCCAGCTCCAGCGACCAGGGCGCCAGCGAGAACTTCTTGGTGACGGGATCCTTGCGCAGGTAGCCCAGCGTCCAGAGCGTGTGGGTAAAGCGCTGAACCGCGCTTTTACCCAGGCCCGTGGCTTCCGCAAGTTCCGGCAGCGTCATGGCAGGCTCGCCTTCGTTGAACGCCCTTAATACGGAAATGCCGCGCGCCAGCGCGGCAATGAACAAAGGCGAATCTTCGGGATGTGGCGTCTGGGTCATGGCGCAGCGCATGCAGGATAAAGCGCATAGCGTACCGTATAACGGTTCGCTTATATCGCATGGCGATTGGGGCGACAATCCGACCTCGGATCGCCGTCACCGCGCTCACAAGAAAAACGGCCTGCATGCGCAGGCCGTCTCGTCAGTGTGGCTGCGTCAGCGGATCGGCCATGGGTACATGGCGCCGCCGTTGGTCCACAGTGCATTCGTGCCGCGTTGCAGGCCCAGCTTGCTGTCCTTGCCGACGTTTCGCTCGAACACTTCGCTGTAATTGCCCACTGCCTTGATAGCGTTGTAGGCCCATTTTTCGTCCAGCCCCATGTTCTTGCCCGCGCCCGGCGTCACGCCCAGGATGCGGGACACGTTGGGGTTGTTGCTCTTGAGCATCTCGTCCACGTTCTTTTGCGTGATGCCGTATTCCTCGGCTTCCAGCAGGGCGAACAACGTCCAGCGGACGATGCCCAGCCAGTTTTCGTCGCCTTGGCGCACCATCGGCCCCAGCGGTTCCTTGGAGAAGCGTTCTGGCAGGATTTCGTAGTCGTCCGGCTTGGCCACCTGCGTAGCGCGCACGGCGGCCAGTTGCGAGGCGTCGTCGGTGAAGGCGTCGCAGCGGCCGGATTCAAAGGCGCGCACCACCTCGGTTACCTTGTCGATCACCACGGGTTTGAATTCGATTTTGTTGGCGCGAAACCAGTCGGCCAGGTTCAGTTCGGTGGTGGTGCCCGGTTGCACGCAGACCGTGGCGCCGTTCAGTTCCTTGGCGCTTTTCACGCCCAGCTTCTTGTTGACCAGAATGCCCTGGCCGTCATAGAAGCTGGCGGCCACGGCGGACAGCCCCAGCGACGTATCGCGCGTTTGCGTCAGCGTGACGGTGCGCAGCAGCACGTCGACTTCACCCGACTGCAAAGCGGTGAAGCGTTGCTGCGTGGACAGCGCGGTGCCCTTGAATTTGGTGGGGTCCCCGAATACGGCTGCGGCGACGGCGCGGCAGATGTCCACGTCCATCCCTTCCCATTCACCCTTGCTGTTGGTGGCCGAAAAGCCGGAGACGCCGTCGGTCAAACCGCATTGCACGAATCCCTTTTTCTTTACCGCATCCAGCGTGGGGCCGGCAAGCGCCGCCTGGGACACACAAGCCAGGGCCAGGGCGCCGGCTGCAAACAAAGTTGACCGCTTCATTGATGCCTCTCCTGAGAGTGATGTCCGTGCCGGCTTGTAAGACGGCGGCGGCTGAAACCAGGCCCGGCTTTACAGGGCCGGCCGCCAGATTACGCCATGTCCACGGCGTGAACAACGCGGCTTTCCCTAGAGGAAACCCCAAGGATGACAAGCTTGATAGATTCCGGGCATTTGTCCGATGACCGAACTTTATCGAATCCTTGCGCCCCGTATGGCAGGCCCCTGCATGCCATACTTTTTTTGCGTCGATGTCCGATACGCGGCATCGCCGCCCCAGCCCTAAAACGCCGAGCGCGCCACATAAAAAACCCGGCGCGCATCGATATTCGGTCGATTCATGGAGGAGACAAATCCATGGCACATGTTTGCAATTCGCAGCCCCGCCGCAATGCCGTCGCCCCGCGCCGCCTTGCCCTGAAAACCGTGCTGTGCGCAGCGCTGGCCGCCGTCGGCATGATGGCCGGCCCCGCGCATGCCGCCGATGACTGGCCCACCAAGCCCATCAAGATCATCGTGCCCTACACGCCAGGCGGCTCCACCGACATCGTCACCCGCATCGTGGTGGAAAAGCTGGCGCCGCGCCTGGGCCAGACCATCATTGTGGAAAACAAACCCGGCGCGAACAGCAGCGTGGGCTCTGCCATGGCGGCCAAGGCCGACCCCGACGGGTACACCTTTCTGGCGATGCTTCCCGCTTACCTGGTCAATTTCCACCTGTACAAGCTGAACTTCAAGCCCACCGACCTGGTGCCGGTTGTGCAGATGGCCGACCTGCCGCTGTTCCTGTTCGTGGCGGAAGACGTGCCCGTCAAGACGGTGGCCGAGCTGGTCGACTATGGCCGCAAGCACCCCGACAAGCTGACGTATGCCTCCAGCGGCACGGGGTCGAACGCGCACCTGACCGGCGCCATGTTCGCGTCGCAGAACAAGATTGCAATGACGCACGTGGCCTACAAGGGCAGCGCGCCGATTTTGACCGACCTGCTGGGCGGGCGCGTGTCGATGGTGTTCGACCCGATCCTGGTGCCCATGCAGTACGTGAAGCAGAACCGGCTGAAAGCGCTGGCCTTCACCGGCAAGGAACGCTGGCCCGACGAGCCCTCCATTCCGACCATGGGCGAAGCCGGCCAGCCGGGCTTTGAAACGGGATCATGGGCGGGCCTGCTGGCGCCGGCCAACACGCCTCAGCCGATCATCGACCGCATGGCGCGCGAGATCGCCGAGGTGGTCAAGGATCCCGAGGTCAAGCGCAAATTCGTGGACGTGGGCTTCATGCCGGTGGGCGGCACGACCGCGCAATTCGCCGACCTGATGCAGAAAGAGTCGGCCCGCTACGCCGAGGTCATCAAGCAAGTCGGCATCACCGCGAACTGAAAGGCGGCGGGCGGCGGCATGGCCGGGCGCCCGCCCGATCGGAGCTTCACCATGATCAACAAGTTCATCGACACCCCCGAGGCCGCGGTCTCGGATATCCACGACGGCGCCACGGTGCTGATCAGCGGCTTCGGCGGCGCGGGTATGCCCACCGAACTGATCCACGCGCTGATCGACCAGGGCGCGCGCGAGCTGACCGTGGTCAGCAATAACGCGGGCAATCGCGAAACCGGGCTGGCCGCGCTGATCAAGGCGGGCCGCGTGCGCAAGGTGATCTGCTCGTTTCCGAAGGCCTCGCACTCCTGGGTCTTTGATGACCTGTACCGGCGCGGCGGCATCGAACTGGAATGCGTGCCGCAGGGCACCATCGCCGAACGGCTGCGCGCGGCCGGGGCTGGGCTGGGCGGGTTCTTTACGCCCACTGCCTACGGCACCGAACTGGCCGCAGGCAAGGAAACGCGCATCATCAACGGACGCGGCCACGTATTCGAAATGCCGCTGCATGGCGACTTTGCGCTGGTCAAGGCCGACCAGGGCGACCGCTGGGGCAACCTGACTTATCACAAGAGCGCGCGCAATTTCGGCCCGATCATGTGCATGGCGGCCAAAACCACCATCGTGCAGGTACGCGCCAAAGCCGACCTGGGCGAGCTGCCGCCCGAAGCCATCGTCACGCCCGGCATCTTCGTCAAGCGCATCACCGAGGTGGCGAACGCCGCCTTTTCCAGCTGAGGCCCACGTATGTACCAACCCCTGACCCGCGAGGCCATGGCGCGCCGCCTGGCCCTGGATATTCCCGACGGCAGCTACGTCAACCTGGGCATCGGCATGCCGGTGCTGGTGGCCGCTTGCCTGCCCGATGATCGCGAGATCGTGCTGCACAGTGAAAACGGCATCCTGGGCATGGGCCCGCCGCCTTCGGAAGACGCCGTTAATCTGGACCTGATCAACGCCGGCAAGCAGCCGGTGACGCTGCTTGCCGGCGGCGCATATTTTCACCACGCGGATTCGTTCGCGATGATGCGTGGCGGCCATCTGGACATCTGCGTGATGGGCGGCATGCAGGTCGCGGCCAACGGCGACCTGGCCAACTGGTCGCTGGCCAAGCCGGGCGAAGCGCCCGCCGTGGGTGGCGCGATGGACCTGGCGGTGGGCGCGCGCAGCGTGTTCATCATGATGGAACACAACAGCAAGAACGGCGATCCGAAAATCGTCGAACGCTGCACCTATCCGCTGACGGGCGCGGGCGTGGTTGACCGCATCTATACGGATTTAGCCGTGATCGACGTGACCCCGGACGGCTTGGTTGTTCGAGATATGATCGACGGCATGACGCTGACCGAACTGCAAGGACGCACCGGCGCGCCGCTGCGCGCGGGCTGATGCTGCCCAACCTGCCCCCACCCGGCTACGCGCTGCCGCTGGCCGAGGACGAACATCCCGACCAGTTTCGTGGCGACCCGGACTACATGCTGACCCTGGCGCGCGGCCTGCACGTGATCCGCGCATTCGGCACGCGCCGCCATCCGCAAACCGCCGCTGAACTGAGCCGCCGCGCCGGGCTGCCGCGTGCCGTGGTGCAGCGCTGCCTGCACACGCTGGTGCTGCTGGGCATCGCGGAACAACACGGCAGGCTGTTTGTGCTGACGCCGCGCATCCTGGGCCTGGGCTACGCGTATTTCTCGTCCACGCCGTTCGTCTCCCTGGCCCAGCCGGTGCTGGAAGAGCTAAGCGCCACGGTCAACGAGACCTGCGCGCTGGCCATCATGGAAGGCAACGAAATGCTCTACCTGGCGCGTTCGGAGGTGAACCGCCTGCTGGCCACGTCCATGGGGCTGGGCAGCCGCCTGCCGGCGTATTGCACGTCGATCGGGCGCGTGCTGCTGGCGCAATTGCCCGAGCCGGCGCTGGCCCGCTACTTTGCCGCCACGCCGTTGCAGCCCTACACGGAATTCACGCTGACCACCGAAGCCCCGCTGCGCGCCGAACTGGCGCGCATTCGCGAGCAGGGTTACGCGGTGGTCGACCAGGAATTGGAATTGAACGTGCGCGCGATTTCGGTGCCGGTGCGCTCGGCCAGCGGCAAGGCGTGCGGCGCCGTGAACGTCAGCGTCAAAGCAGCGCGCGTGCCGCTGACGCGGCTGACGGACGAGTTCCTGCCGCCGCTGCGTCAGGCGGTGGAACGGATCGGGGAATTCCTGGTGGCGTAGGAAGGTGAACGCGCGGCCGGGGCAAGGCGGCCGCCGCTGTGGGGGAACGACGGCCCGGCGTTCGAGCATCGTTCTGTTTGAGCCCGTTCTGTTCGAGCCCCGTTCTGTTCGAGCCCCGATCTGTTCGAGCCCGTTCTATTCGAGCCCCTTCTATTCGAGCCCGTTCTGTGACGCGCGCCTGTCCCTACGAAGCCAGGTCGGTGGTATCCAGCGTGAACGCCGCCGCCGCGCGGCCGATGCGATCGTTGACGGCGTGCCAGGCGTCGGTGGCAGGCGGCGCCTGCACGACGATGCGCGCATAGCCCTGCTTGTCCAGATCCCGCAGCAAGCCATACAGCGCCTGCGCATAACGCGCCGGGTCCGCCGGCACCGGGTGCCATTGCAGGCGCGCATCCAGCGCGTCGGGCTTGTCGCCATACGCCACCACCACCACCTTGCCGGGCGGCAGGTTGCGGCCTTGCGCCACGTCGCGCAGGCGGTCGTCGGATGCCAGTTCAAGGGGGGTGCGGGGCGCGTAGTGCGCCTTCAGCGTGCCCGAGGCGCGCGGCGCGGCGGCATCCGGCGCGAACACCTGCACGCCCAGCACCGCTTCGATCTGCGCGGCGCTGATATGGCCCGGGCGCAGCAGCACGGGGCCCGCGCCGCGGTCCAGGCGCGACAAGTCAAGAATGGTGGATTCGATGCCCACTTCCGATGCGCCGCCTTCCAGCACCGGCATGCCGGCCGCGACTTCATCAGGGAATTCGGCGCGCACGTGGTCGGCGCGGGTGGGCGATACCTGGCCGAACTTGTTGGCCGATGGTGCCGCCACGCCGCCCTGCCCGTTCGGCTTGCCCGCCGCGAACGCCGCCAGCAGCGCCTGCGCCACGGGATGCGACGGGCAGCGGATGCCGATGCTGTCCTGCCCACCGCTGACGGTGTCGGCGATGTGCGGCGCGCGCTTGAGGATCAGCGTCAGCGGGCCGGGCCAGAACGCGTCGATCAGCAGACGCGCCTCGGTCGGCACGTCTGCCGCCCAATAGCCCACGTCGCCCGAGGGCGCAATGTGCACGATGACAGGGTGGTTCGACGGCCGGCCCTTGGCCGCGTAGATCTTGGCCACCGCCTGCGGGCTTTGCGCATCCGCGCCCAGGCCGTAGACGGTTTCGGTCGGAAAGGCGACCAGTTCACCGTCCAGCAGGCGTTGCGCGGCGTGGGATATTTCCGCGTCGCTGGCGGAGTCGGGCGGGGGCAAGGAAGACATCGGGATCGTCGCGGGTGACTCGGAGTGACTCGGCGTTATTCGGGCGTGACTCGGGGATGGCTCGGGCGCTATTCGGGGGCTTGCATGCCCAGCGCGGCAGCCACGCTCGCGGCATCGCTGCGGGCCTGCTCCAGCGTGGGCGCCACGATGGTGATGTGACCCATCTTGCGGGCGCGACGCGCATCGCGCTTGCCGTACAGGTGCAGCTTGGCGGTCGGCACCGCCAGGGCCGCCGCCCAATCGGGTTCGCGCTGCTGCGTGGCCGTGGGCGATTCGTACCAGATGTCGCCCAGGATGTTCAGCATGACGGCGGGCGCCAAGAGCGCCGTGCTGCCCAGCGGCAAACCCGCCATGGCACGTGCCTGCTGTTCGAACTGGCTGGTGACGCAGGCGTTCATCGTGTAGTGACCGCTGTTGTGCGGACGCGGCGCGATCTCGTTGACGATCAGGCTGCCGTCTTTCAGCACGAAGAATTCCACGCACAGCACGCCGTGATAGCCCAGGCCTTGCGCAATGGATTGCGCGGCTTCGGTCGCGCGGGCCTGCCGTTCGGCATGCGCGGCGTCCGACTGCACGGGCGCGGCGGTGGACACCGCCAGGATGCCGTCGCGGTGCACGTTGCGCGCCACCGGGAAGACGACGCTTGCGCCGTCGAAACCGCGCGCCAGCACCACCGAGATTTCGTAGTCCAGCGGCATCAGCGCTTCCAGCACGCAGGCCACGCCGCCAAACTCGGCGAAGGCGGCCAGCGCTTCGTCGCGCGTGCTGATGCGGGCCTGGCCCTTGCCGTCATAGCCCAGGCGCGCCACTTTCAGGATGCCGGGAAACAAGGCGTCGGGCGCGGCGCGCAGGTCTGCTTCGGTGCGGATGGCGGCGTGCGGCGCCACGGCGATGCCTTGCGAGGCGATGAAGGTCTTTTCGGCGATGCGGTCCTGCACGATGGCGACGGCGTCGGCGGCCGGGCTGACGCGGCAACGCGTGGCTAGCGTACGCAGGCTGTCGGCAGGGACGTTTTCGAATTCGGTGGTGACGGCCTGACAGGTCTGGGCCAAACGGGCCAGCCCGGCTTCGTCGTCATAGGCAGCCTGGATGTGCAGGTCGGCCACCATGCCCGCGGGGCATTCGTCGGCCGGGTCCAGCACCGCGACCTTGTAACCCAGGCTTTGCGCCGCATGGCAGAACATGCGGCCCAATTGGCCGCCGCCCAACAAGCCCAACCAGCCACCGGGAGCGATCATGAAAGAAGTGGATTGGCTCATACGATCGACGCCTCGGGCGGAACCTTCATGTCGCGCGCGGCTTGCGTCTGGCGGGCGCGGAACGCCACCAGCTTCTGATGCAGGTCCGCGTCGGTGCCGGCCAGCGCGGCAATCACGTGCAGCGCCGCGTTGGCGGCGCCCGCTTCGCCGATGGCGAACGTGGCCACCGGCACGCCCTTGGGCATCTGCACAATGGACAGCAGAGAATCTTCGCCGCGCAGGTATTTGGACGGCACCGGCACGCCAAACACCGGCACTTCGGTCAGCGCCGCCATCATGCCCGGCAGGTGCGCCGCGCCACCAGCGCCGGCGATGATGCCGCGCAGGCCACGGCCATGCGCGGCCGCGCCGTATTCGGCCATGTCCTGCGGCATGCGGTGCGCGGAAATCACGCGCGCCTCATAGGCCACGCCGAAATCCTCAAGCATGCTGACCGCGTGCTTCATGACCTCCCAATCGCTGGAAGATCCCATAATCACGCCCACCACGGGCGAGGCCTTGGCCGCTGCGGAAGTCTTGGCTGTCATAACCGGTGTCAAAGAGGGTAAGACCGCGGAAACCTGCCCGCGGAATGTCAATGGACCGCGGATTCAGTCCGCGAAACCCGGTATTTTACCCGGCGCGCGCGGCAGGCTATGGCGCGGTGGCCTTGGGCAGCCACAGATAGCTGTCCGGGTTGTCGGGGCACGGGCCAAAACCGCATTCCAGCGTGGTGCCGCCAACGTTGGCCAGCGTCATGACAAAAAACAGGGCCATGACCAGGATGCCCAGCGCCGACACGGGCTTTTTCAGCATGGTGTCGCCCCATTTGCGGTCGGCCGTCTGCATCAGGACGCAGAAGACGATGATGGCGGCAAACGCAATGAACGCCCAGGTATAGAAATGCATGCCCAGGAACGGCGAGCCATAGCCGGGATCGCCGGGCGCCAGGTGCAGCAGCACTTGCCGGCCCGAGGCGACCATGCCGCCCAGCGACGCCGCGATGCTCATCGCGTAATGCATGGGCGATGGGCCCAGGCGCAGGTTCAGCAGGAACCCCACGCCGGCCAGAATCAGCGCCACGCGTTGCAGCAGGCACAGCGGGCACGGCAGTTCGTCATAAATGAGTTGCCAGGTGAACGCCATGGCCAGGATGCCGGTCACGCCCAGCAGCGCCAGCCCATTGATGACACGCGAGCCTCGCGCCGGATTACCAGAAAAGATCATCGCCCGGCCTTTACAGCGACAACGCCAGCGGCGTATTCATGTGATGCACGCACCAGGCCGCGAAGATCAGCAAGGTCAGCAGCCAGAAGGTCACGCATGGACGGCGACGGCCCAGCACGCCAAACCACACGGCGATCAGGCCAGTCAGAAACGGCAACATCATGATCATGCGACGGGCTCCTGTCGGCGGCGTCCTGTAAGCAACCGAGGAGTATAACGTAACAATCCGACATATTTGTTATCGAAAGCCCGGATGCGCGCGCCGCGGACTTATGCGTCCCCCCAAAGAAAAAACCCGCTCGGTGCATTCACCGGCGGGTTTGTTTTCGTCTAGGCGGCGCCATCGGTCAACTGCGTCAACGGCGTCAACGGCGACAACGGCGCCAGACGGGATCAGGCAATCAGGCGGTCCAGCGCTTCGCGGTACTTGGCGGCGGTCTTTTCCAGCACTTCTTGCGGCAGGCGCGGCGCGGGCGGGGTCTTGTCCCAGGTCTGGGTTTCCAGCCAGTCGCGCACGAACTGCTTGTCGAACGACGGGGGGCTGATGCCCACGCGGTAGCCGTCGGCCGGCCAGAAGCGCGACGAATCGGGCGTCAGCACTTCGTCCATCAAGTGCAGCGTGCCGTTGTCGTCCAGGCCGAATTCAAACTTGGTGTCGGCAATGATGATGCCCTTGGTGGCGGCAAAGCGCGCGGCTTCGGCGTACAGCTTGAGGGTGACGTCGCGGATACGCTCGGCCATTTCCTGACCCACTTCCTTGACCACGTGCGCAAAGTCCACGTTTTCGTCGTGCATGCCGAATTCGGCTTTGGCGGCGGGCGTGAAGATCGGTTCGGGCAATTGGCTGGCCTGTTGCAGGCCGGCGGGCAACTGGATGCCGCAGACGCTGCCGGTGGCCTGGTAGTCTTTCCAGCCGGAGCCGATCAGGTAGCCGCGTGCAACGGCTTCCACCAAAATCGGCTTCAGGCGCTTGACCACGACGGCGCGTCCGCGCACCTGGTCAACTTCGTCCGGCGCCACCACGTCTTCGGGCTTCACGCCGGTGGAGTGGTTCGGCAGGATGTGGGCCAGCTTCTGCAACCAGAATTCGGTCAGCTCGGTCAGCACCTGTCCCTTGCCGGGAATGGGGTCGTCAAGAATCACGTCGAACGCGGAGATACGATCCGACGCGACGATCAGCAACTTGTCGTCGCCCACCGCGTACATATCGCGCACCTTACCGCGGCCCAGCAGCGGCAAGGACTTGATGCTGGATTGATGCAAAGCAGAAGTCACGGGAATGGCCTATGGCAAAAATGAAGATTCCCGCCACGGGCGAGCGCCAGGGCGGGAAGTAGAACGAAATCGAAACTTGCGCAAAAGGCGGCATGGCCTGTGCAAGACGCATAGATTACTGCAAATATGCCCGTCTTGCCGGGCGGCAAGGGCCGGGTTAGCCTCTGATTCCCGACTCACGATTCGCGCCGACCGCCCCAGCCGCGTCACGGCGCAGACCTCACGCCCGGAGACAAAGCCGTATGCAGGATGCTTCCCTTAAACGCCCGTCCGCCGACGCGCAGGTACACCTGACTGGCGGTTGCCAGTGCGGCGCGATCCGTTACGCCGTCACCGACGAACCCATCACCGCCGCGACCTGCCACTGCCGCGACTGCCAATATTCCAGCGGCGGCGCGCCGGCCCATGCGCTGATCTTTCCCGCCGGCTCGATCACGATGCTGCGCGGGCAGGCCAAGGAACACCGCTACAAGGGCGATTCCGGGCACACGGTGATGCGCAGCTTCTGCGCGGCCTGTGGCACGCCGCTGTTCGGCGGCTCGGAAGGCATGGCTTACGAGGTGGTGCGCGCGGGCTCGCTGGATGATCCGGAAGCCTTTCATGCGAAGGTGTCGCTGTGGACGAGTTCGGCGCCGTCCTGGCATCACATCGATCGCAGCATGCCGCACTTTCCGCAAAACTCGCCGCCGGCCTGAACCGCGGGTTGACGCGTCCGCCCAAGAACAAAGGGGCGGGTCCACTACGGACC